>NZ_JAAXMS010000002.1:600000-900000 GCF_012290005.1 Crateriforma spongiae | reverse complement strand
CCAGCCACGATCATGGGGATCCGTGTGGTCTGTTCCCACAATGCGGCTTTGCCCCAATGCCGTTTCTCACCCAAGTGCCATCCGTGGTCGGAGAACACAATCACATAGGTGTTCTTGGCATGGGGACCACGATCCAGCGCATCCAAGACACGACCGAGTTGATGATCCATGGCCGAGGTGCACGCCAAATAGGCTCGCAGAACGTCTTTCCATTTCCCCGTCTTCTCCGCCCAATCTTGGTTGAACAGACCTGGCGCTTCGATGTCCTGGGGACGTCGTGGTCGTCGGCCAAAGTAAACCAGGTCGTCGTTGTCGTCTGGAATGGTTTGGGGCAGGGCGATGTCGGCTTCGGGATGCATATCGAACCATTGGCTGGCGGCATACAGCGGCGTGTGTGGCCGGTAAAAACCGCAGCCCAGCAGAAGAGGTCGGCTGTGACGGTCGTTCAGTGCGGCGATCGTGCGATCGGCGATGATCGGATCAAAGCTTGACGCTTGATCGCGATCTTTCGGGGGAACGCCCCAGTCGGTGATGGAATCGCCAGAGGCATAATTTAACTTTGGCTTCTGTCGTGGACCGTAACTGAAGACATTTGAACGCTGCCATTCGACCGCTGATTCGGCCTGTCGACCGACGTGGAATAGTTTGCCAAAACCAAGTGTGCTGTATCCGGCCGACGCCATCGCCTGTGGCAGCGACACGGCATCGGGATGATTTGAACTTTCGCGAAACCACGGAGATCGATTCGCGGTGATGCCAGTCGTGGTCGGTCGTAGGCCAGTCCAAAGACTGGTGCGTGACGGTTGGCAAACTGGTGAATTGCAATAGGCACGAGTGAAAAGGACCCCGCGTTCGGCCAAGCGGTCAAGGTTTGGAGTGATCGCATTCGGATGCCCGTCCAGGCAGCCGACATAGTCATTCAGATCATCGATCGCGATCAACAAAAAATTGGGCCGTGTTTCCGCACCGTGTGATGTCGCGGCGACGACAAGCATTCCGATCGCCAGCAGTCGTGGAATGAACTCGGATTGACTAATGTTCATAAGTCTACTGTTTTGCGGAGCGTGCCAAATATGTGGGACCGGTAGAAAAGACGCGAACGTACAAATCTATCTGAGAAGCATGTGTTCTTGGGCGTGTGTAGGCACGAGAAATTTGGATCCATCGTCGCTGCGAATTTGACGGCCGGCGCGGGGCAGGAATGCCACGTCTTGATGCAAGAAAGTCAACCACGGTAGCGTAACCCACCGGCGGTGGGCACACTTTGTGAAATGAATGAAGTCAACCGCGACGCTTCCACCGAGGAGTACATGTTCATGATCTCGAATCGATGGAAGGATCGTGTGAATGGATCGGCGTTCCGGGGCGGTTTGGCGATCTTATGGGTGCTGTTGCTAATCGATTCGCCCGTACTTTCACAGGCTTTGATGACCAGGACGGATCAGAATCCGATTCTGTCCGTCAATGACGCGCCGGCCTGGAGATCCGTGCATGTGGCCAACGCGGCAATCTTAACTCCGACCGAATCACCAGACGGTCGGTGGCGCATGTTCATCCGAGGTAGCGGTTACTTTCCCGAGGAGGGAGGAGATCCGGCCGATCACTACCATGATTCCATCGGCCTGCTGTATCAGGACCCTGCGACGTTTTCGCCTCGTGGCCCATGGAAGGAATTTCCTGGCAATCCAATACTGGTGCACGGTGAACGGACCGCATATGACGGAAAGCATTTGTTGGATTGCACCCCGGTTTGGGGGGCTGTCCCAGGTGGTCGAAACCTGTTGGTGATGTTCTACAAGGGCGTGTCCTACGATCACGGGGCCTGCTTGGCTGTTGCCTATTCCGCTGATTTGGGGAGGAGTTTCGAAAAGCTGTCGGGAAATCCGCTTCAGCGATTCATCGGCCCATGTGATGCAATTTTTCACGAGGGCCTGTTCTACGTGTTTTACGGAGACCTGAAGTATGACCCAGCGAAAGGAAAGCGAACCGACAAACTGAAGACCTACCTGGCGATTACGTCGGATCCGGCGAGGTTCGCGGAAACGCCTCGACAGTTGGTGCTTGATACCGGCCCGGAAGGCAGCTTTGACAGTCTGTCGGTGCATGGTGGTCGAGTCTTTCGAATCGCCGGTCGCTGGTACATGGTTTACCAATGCAGTCGCCGCCATATCGACTATCCTGATCGTTTTCACGTTGCCTGGTCAGATGATCTTGTCACGTGGACGAAAGTCACCAATCAACAGCCTTTTTTCCAGCGTGGTCCATCGGGCGCATGGGACGAAGGTGGCATCTGGTTTGGCGAAGTGTTTGAACACGACGGTATCCTGTACATGTATTACGAAGGTTGGGGCAGCGGGATGCCCGGATACGACCGCCGTCGGCCTTACCAACCCGGTGGAAGATCGCAAACCGGACTCGCAAGCGTCTCCGTCGATAAGTTTCTCCGGTGGTGCGGACAACCATAGATCTGTTTTATAGAAGTCAAGTTCGAATGAAACTGAAAACCAGCGTTTTCTTATGCTTAGCGGTGCTGATTGCGTCATCATCATCTGGCGAGAATCATGAGTCCGGTCGATTCAATCGTCCGCCACTGATCGAAAAGCCCTACGCGGAATTACCTTTGGGATCGGTCAAGCCCGGTGGATGGCTGAAGCACCAGCTTCAAACCATGGCCGACGGCTTGACCGGAAATTTGGATGAGGCCTATGAGGCTGTTTGCGGGGACCGGAACGCGTGGCTGGGTGGAGACGGTGATACCTGGGAACGCGGCCCCTACTGGATCGACGGTCTGTATCCGCTTGCCAAATTGTTGAATGACCCTGCATTGGAAGCCAAGGCCATGTGTTGGATCGAATGGACCTTGGCCAATCAACGGCCAAGCGGCCAGATTGGACCGTTCGAGCGGAAGCAAAGCGAACGAAAAGTCCCACCGCCAAAGGGGGCACAGATCACCGATCCCGATGACTGGTGGCCGCGGATGGTGATGCTGAAAATCTTACAGCAGCACTACATGGCCACCGGTGATCATCGTGCACTATTCTGCATGCTGCGCTACGCTCGATTCCAACACGCTGAGCTGAACGCACGACCGTTGTACGATCCTGAGAATGCGGAAAGCGGTTCTTGGTGGGCCGGGCGACGCGGTGGTGAAAATGTGATGAGCGTCTACTGGTTGTATAACGTTACCGGCGAACCGTTCTTGCTGGACCTGGCGGAACAGCTGAAACAACAAACCTATCCCTGGGTAGACGACTTCCGCTCGGGAATCAACCTGAAACGATACCGATACAGCGAGCATCATGGTGAAGGCGATGCGTATCACTGTGTGAATTTAGCGCATGCGCTGAAGTACCCGCTGGTGTTCGGTCAGCATGATGGCGTGCAACAGGCTCTCGCAGTCACGGTGAAGGCACTTAATGACATCCGAACGTATCACGGCCAACCCCATGGGCTCTGGGGCGGCGATGAAGGAATGCATGGCACCGACCCGACTCGTGGCAGTGAGTTTTGCACGATCTCCGAAGCATTGTTTTCATTAGAGAAAAACTTTGAAATCTCGGGCGACGTGCGTTTCGCGGATCTGCTGGAACGGATCGCCTACAATGCGTTGCCTACGCAGGCGACCGACGACTTTTCCGCTCGCCAGTACTTTCAGCAAGCGAATCAAATCTCGTGTACGCACAGTCCGCACAAGTTTACAAACCATCCCTACGAATCAAACTTGTTCGGCTTGACCAACGGCTACCCCTGCTGCACGTGCAACATGCATCAGGCGTGGCCCAAATTTGCCGCCCATTTGTGGATGGCTTCCAGCGATGGTGGTCTTGCCACGATGGCATATGCTCCGTGCCACGTGACGACCACGGTTGGCAACGGAACGGAGGTTTCGATCAGGGAGGAAACCGATTACCCCTTCCGCGATGTTGTCCGTTTTTCCTTGGAACTGAGCGAACCCACTCGCTTTCCGCTGCATTTACGAATACCGCAGTGGTGTGAACAGGCATCGATCGAGATCAATGGCCAGGCCGTACCACAGCCCGCGGCCGGATCCATGACAATATTGGATCGTGTGTGGGAATCTGAAGATCTGGTCACGCTGCGTCTGCCGATGCAGGTCCGATTTAAACGTGGCCATGAAAACTGCGTCAGCGTCCTACGTGGCCCGTTGGTGTTCGCATTGAAGATGGACGAGCAATGGACGTCGGCGGATGCGGGCCATGAGGTGCGCAGCGGTGCGGCCTGGAATTTTTCGTTGTTTGAAAATGACATTGTTTCCGGTCGCGACGTCATTGATCGAAAGTATGTTGTTACCGATGACGGTGCATCCTTGGCGGAAAACCCTTGGGCGTTAAGTTCCGCACCAATCAGCATGAAGGCTTTTGGCGTGCGGAACCCACTCTGGGGACGCTATCACGACGAAGCCGGACCGCTACCATGGAGTCCGGCGGCCTTCCCGAAGGGTGAAAAGCCACAACGATTGACTCTGGTTCCCTATGGATGCACCACGCTGCGAATTAGCGTGTTTCCGACGGTGAACTAGGGTCCTGTGCGAGAGCGGTTTTCCAATCCAATCCGGTTTCAGTCGTGATGGCCGATCGATCAAAACGAAAAGACGTAAGCGATGGACAGAAAATATATGATGCCTCTATCACCCATGGGGATCATCATTACGTTGATCGTCGTGCTGTCGACGATGGTGTCGCGTGTTCCCTTGCATGGAGACGATCCGCGACCCAACATCATCGTAGTGTTCATTGATGATCTCGGCTGGTCGGACTTGGGTTGTTTCGGAAACCGACAAGCGAACACGCCCGCGATTGACAGGTTGGCGAGTGAGGGGATCGCGTTCGAGCAGTTCTATGTGAATTCGCCCATCTGTTCGCCTTCACGTGTGGCGATCACGACGGGCCAATATCCTCAACGATGGCGTATCACATCCTATTTGGACGCGTCACAAGTCAATCGACGTCGCGGCTTGGCCAATTGGCTGGATCCTGGTGCACCGACGTTGGCTCGTGCATTGCAGCGGCAGGGGTACGCCACCGGCCATTTCGGGAAATGGCACATGGGAGGTCAACGGGATGTTGATGCCGCACCGCCGATCTCTCAGTACGGTTTTGATGTCTCGATTACCAATTTCGAGGGGATGGGGCCAAAGTTTCTCCCGTTGACGCTCGCGCCTGGTTGGGAGAAGCCGCGAAAGATCTGGCAAGACGCCGAGCGTTTGGGTGGACCGTATGAATGGTCGATGCGATCGCAAATCACTACCGATTTCATGTCGGCGGCGATTGATTTTATCAAGGCGTCCCGGGCCGCCGATCACCCATTCTATGTCAATCTGTGGCCTGACGATGTTCATGGTCCGTGGTTTCCGACATTGGAACATTGGCGTCAGGGAGTTCCAGGCTTGTACTTGTCAGTGCTACAGGAGATGGACACGCAGTTGCGTGTGTTGTTCGACCTGATCCGTGAAGATGATTACCTGCGTGAGAACACTTTCATCGTGCTTTGCAGCGACAACGGCCCGGATCCAAAGACGTTTGACCCGGCGACCAAACCACTTCGTGGTTGTAAAGCGACACTATACGAAAATGGCATTCGGTCGCCCTTGATTGTTTGGGGACCGGGCTTTGTATCACCTGAGAAGCAGGGCACGCGAGACGCGAGAACGGTTGTGGCGGCTTTCGATCTGGCTCCGTCGCTGTTGCGGCTGGCTGGAATTGATGCCTCAACGGAGGCCCCGTTTGATGGTGAAGACATGCTGGATGCATTGTTGGGCCATCGGTCGATTAAACGATCCGATCCACTTTGTTTTTCTCGACCGCCCGATTTCAAGAACTTCGGGAATGAAAAGAACCTTCCGGATCTGGCGATTCGCAAAGACAAGTGGAAACTCTTGTGCGACGATAACGGTGGGCGACCCCAGTTGTACGACCTTCATGCGGACCCTGGCGAAACTCGGAATGTCGTCGATCAGAATTCCGAACTTTCTCGAGTGCTGATCGATGAAGTGCTGAACTGGAAGGCATCCCTACAGCCGCCGGTCGTGACCAACGACCAGCCGACAAGATCCTCGGCAACGAACGAATAAATACCATATTTATGATTCCAATTAACTTGTGTCGCGATTGCTGGACATCTTTCACCCGCAACGCCCACGGGGCCGTGACCGAGAAACAACGCGACAAAGACCATGAATGAAGTTCGGACTTGGTGCAGGTGCCCCGCATCATGGGATCAGCTCATGCTACGAGTGCTATTGATGTTTTGGGTGTGCAGCGGGATCTGTGCAGCCGCGGATCGTCCCAACATTCTGTTGATCGTCGCCGATGATGTCGGGTACTCCGATCTGGGATGCTATGGAGGAGAGATCGACACACCGCATCTGGATCGGATGGCAGAGCAGGGGATTCGGTTCAGCGAATTTCATGTCAATCCGATGTGTGTGGTAACGCGCACCAGTCTGATGACGGGACACGAGCATTCTCAGTCGGACAGCTATCGGCGGTCATTGCCGATCGCACGGTTGATGCGTGATGCGGGCTATGCGACTTCGATCGTGGGGAAATGGCATCAACCGGGGCATCCCCTGGATGCGGGTTTTGAATTCTTCTACGGATTCCTTCACGGTGCCATCAACAGTTGGACGGGAAAGGAGAACGGCCATCCGGCGATCCAGACGAATCGTGACGACCCCAAGGCCGTCGCTGATGATTGGTACAGCACCGACGCGTTCACAGATCATGCCATCAGCCAAATCAACGCCGCGACGGAAGCCGGGCGTCCCTTTTTCACCTACTTGGCATTCAACGCACCGCACACCCCGCTGCATGCGCCACGCAAGAATGTGGAGAAGTATTATCAGCGTTATCGGGCCGGCTGGGACGTTCTGCGGTCAAGGCGATACCAGCGGCTGATGGATCTCGGGATGATCGATGATCGGTATGTGATGTCTGAACCCGAAGCGGAGGTCCGGCGTTGGGATGAATTGCCTCAGGCAATCCAGCGACAGGAAAGTCGAAGAATGGCTGCCTACGCGGGAATGCTTGACCGACTTGATTGGAACGTCGGGCGTGTCCTGAATCATCTTGATGAAATAGGGCTCAGCGAAAACACGCTGGTGGTGTTTCTGGCGGATAACGGCGGAGCATACAGCAACGGTGACATCCGAATGTACAGCAAACAGATTCCTTGGCAAAAAGAAAGTAACCCATTTGTTTCCAATGGTTGGGGATACCTTAAGAACACGCCATTTCGTTGGTACAAGTCGTGTGCGCAGGAAGGCGGCGTGTCGGTGCCTTTGATCGTCCGTTGGCCTTCACGACTTACGGCACAGGCGGGCGGCATACGGCGACAACGTTTGCATGTGACGGATCTGTATCCGACCTTTTTGGATCTTGCCGGTGTGAAGTATCCGGAGCACGATGGTGATCGAAAGCTTCAGCCGCTGTATGGACATTCCATGTTGTCACTTTGGAATGATCCGTCTTTGCCGAAACTGTCGATCCACGATGAGATCTTTTGGGGATTCAACCAAACCGGCAAAGGATTGTTGAAGGGAGACTGGAAAATCTCCAGCATCAGTGATGGGCCCTGGCGTCTGTACAATATTTCCCGGGATCCTGCCGAATCTCGCGATCTTGCAACGTCCAACCTCGCGAAGTTGCAAGAAATGAGCGATGCGTGGTTTCGGTTCGCCCGAGAGCAAACGACGATGCCCGCGTCATGGCGATCGCCATTGAATTCCTATCAAGAAGGTTGGGGGTTTCACCGGATTCGAATGGTCATGCCGGGCTATGTTCGCTCTGTACCCGCCATGTCGGCGATGAACGTCCCAACCACGACATCTTTGACGTTTCATTTTGACCGAAAGATCAGTTTCGGCAGAACCAGCGGAAACACCATTCGGTTGTATGAAGTCTCCGACGTCCATCGACCCGTTTGGGAATCCGACCCGCAGCCTGGTCATCCAGCCGAAGGCAAACGGTCGATCACCTTTTCAGATTTACCGGTGCTGAAACCGGACACCACCTACTTTGTGCTCGCGGATCCCGGATGGATTTGGCTTGGAGGCAAGCCGGCAGGACCGCTAAATGACGGTGCTTACTGGTATCGCTTCCGCACCGGACAACATTAGGGGCTCACGCAGGCGAACGATCCGCTGCTGCGATTGGGGTGTCGGTCGCCCGCGACGTCGCGATACGTCGTTAAGGGACCGTGTTGCCAATCGAATGAACACGCAGGTCGTCGAAGTGAACTTCGTGTGATGGATGGCTTCCCCATACGCCGATCCGAAGGTCCGGTTTTGTGGGGTGCTTCAGCCCAGCGCTTTTCAAATTTCCCGCAAGTTTGCCGTCGATCCAGACCTTCATTACGTCGGCAACAATTTCCAATCGAAGTTGATACCACCGGTCCTGCTGTAGTGACAGGGGAAACCTAGCCGTTGCGTCGGCCGATAAACGATCGCCTTCGGCTTTCTTTTCCGGGTCACCCGATTTTCGAAGCTTGCGAATATCCAAACGCATGACGCCTTCTTTATCGTCAAACAGGGTCAGTCGATTGGGTTGGACGGTGATTCTGGCGATGTGCCCCGCATGAACTTTTTGACAGGATCGATCATCACAACTTAGATTGAATGAACGTGCACCTTGAAAGTTGAACCTCAATTCAATACGCACGTTGCCGTTGGGCAGTTGGATCGGGCGATGCGCCGAGCCGCCATGATCGGGTTTGCGTTGTCGGCCTTTCAGCACGCCGTCTTCGATGCGAAAGTCCGGAATCATCGAACGCAGGTCCGGTCCAAGTTCGCGGCGCTCAAAGCTATCGACCCAGATCACCTTGGATTCGGCGGCATGGGTGTGGGGGACAAGCGTGACCATGGCAATCGACGTGAAAATGGTTGCGATATTGTTCAGCGGCGATGGACGGCCGTGGATGCTCGACGAATCACAGCGAATCAACTTCAGGGAATTCATGAACGAGGTTGGTGAGTAACGAGGGGCGGATCGGAACAGCAGCGTGGTTGCCCGGATTCGGAAGCACGTCGGCGTTGTTGCAAGAATCATAGGGTTGAGGCGGGCCAAATGTAGCTGAGCGCACACGCGGACGCTGGAGACGTCCGAGATCTGGGACGCAAAACGTTACCGGGGTGTCGCATTTCGCACTCGAACATCATCGGAGATCGGGTTCTGATATTCAGGGCGTTTGAAGGCAAGCGGGTCAATGTCAACGCACCGCTTGCTTCAATGGCGGCCCTTCACGCGGCGATCAGTGTATATCGAGACTTCATGTTCGTGACGCATCCTCTTTCGAAATGCAAATGCGTCGGACGGACTGGTCCAACCGTCAACGCCATGGTGATGATCTCTTGGTGGCCAAGGCGAATGCCCGCGTTGGTGTCTGGTGCCGTGGTGTGGTGCCTTTTGTTTGCAATGGCCGTTCGCGGCTGGACGGCTGGAACGTCCGCTGATTTTTTTGTCTCGCCAATCGGATCCGATGCTTGGTCGGGAACCATCGCGGAACCGAATGAGGAACGATCGGACGGCCCTTTCGCGACGTTGGCGCGTGCAAGAGATGCCGTGCGCGAACTGGACCAGCGGAACAAACGCGATGTCCTTGTCTTGGTTCGAGGTGGCGATTATCAGCTGGCGCAGACCATTGTCTTTGGCCTGGCGGATTCGGGTCAGGGGGAACACGCGATTACCTATGCGGCCTTTCCCAATGAAACGCCGGTCTTCCGTTCGGGTGCGGGGATCAGCGGATGGCGGCCGGTGCCGTCGTCGATGGCGGGCCTTCCCAAAGCCGCCGTGGGAAAGGTGCAAGTCGCGGACGTGGACGAGTCCTTTGCTACGCTCTTTGATTCCGACGGATTGTTGCCACGAGCACGATCCGAAGGGTTCATTCCACTTGCCGGAGGCAGTCGAAACGAGCTTAGGTATCCGGCCGGCCTGCTGAAGGAGTCAACCCGCACCGGCGATATCGAGATCGTGGTACGACCTCACCACGCCTGGATCTTGAACATATTGCCAGTGGAATCGATTGATCATCACGGGCGGGTTGCTCATACCGGTGTCGACGCCACCTACGCAATGAATCGCCTGCATTTTTTGAAGGAAACAGAATCTTGCTGGTTTGAAAACTCGCTTCAGTATCTGGATCGACCCGGCGAATGGGTATTGGATACCGAGCAGCGAAAGCTGTACCTGTGGCCACGTTCGGATTCACCTGTCTTCGCACCGCAGTTGGCGGAACTGATTCGTGTCGAAGGGAAAATTGATAAAGACGGCCCCACCGATCAACCGGTTCGGAATCTTTGTTTTCGCGGACTGACGTTCATGCACGCTCGTCGGTACACGGTTTCAGCCGACGATGCAGGGCTGCAGCATGACTGGGACATGCACGACAAAGCCACCGCAATGTTTCGGTTGCGTGGAACCCAGCAGTGCCGCATTGAACAATGCCACTTCAGGCACAGCGGTGGTGGTGCGATCCGCGTGGACCTGCACGGTCAGAAGAACACGCTGTCGGGTAACTTGATTGAAAACATCGGTGGTGCCGGCATTCTGTTGTGTGGCTATGGTCCAGGAACCAAGGACGTCAATCGCAATAACTTGGTGATTAACAATCACATCCATCATGTAGGACAGGTCTATTCCCACTCACCCGGAATCATGATCTGGCAAAGTGGCCACAATCGCATCGCCAATAATCTGGTGCATCACACCCCGTACACGGGGATCATTGTTTCAGGGTGCATGGCCCACTTTTTTGCGAAGCAGGGCCGAGAGCTTGGGCGGACAATTCGGTGGCATGAATTGGAAGGTTTGACGAGGTTGCCGCAGCGAAATGACGTGTTGCCATTTCTGCACACTCGAGACAATCGTATCGAATTTAATGAAATTCATCATGCGATGGAGATGCTCGGCGACGGGAATGCCATCTACATTCGCGGCGCCGGTTCCGGAAACGTTATCCGCGGAAACTACATTCATCACCTGGTGGCGCCGATGATCATGCAGGCGGCGATTCGAACCGATGGCGGGCAAACCGATACACTGATCACCGGGAACCTAATCTATAGGTGCACGTCGCAGGGGATCATCCTTAAATTAAATAATCGCTGTGTGAACAATATTGTTGCCGACGTGATCGCACCGCCACGCGGCTACTATCTGGCCGTGCGTGAAGGCCCGATGGTCGGCGCGGTGATTCAGCGGAATGTTTTCTACGCTTCGTCGGACGAATGCACGTTCATCGATGAATTGCCACCCGGAAATGGACGCACAACCGAAGATCGGCGGGGTCGAACTTTGGCGCGATCCAAGGACGCGCAGACTGATCGGAACATCTATTACTGTGCGGCGGATCCAACGCTGGGGCGTCAGATGCTGGAACAGCAACAGCGTGACAACGTCGACGCTCATAGTCTGGCCGTCGATCCGCTGTTCGTCGATCCTGACAATGGCGATTTCAGTTTTCGTCCCGAGTCGCCGGCGCACGCTTTGGGAATCGTACCCTTTGATCGATCAAAAGCTGGCCTGATCGACGGAGACCTGCCATGAAATTAAGTGACCTTTGGGTTTGCCCACCATTGCTTCGCATCAGTTTGGTGGGGCTATGCATCGGGCTGACGAGTTTACGATCGGGACATGCGGAAGAGGCCGGCGGAACGGTAGCAGGTGGCGCGGCTGTGCTATCGCAACGAGCGGTGAATTATCCCCAGTTCAGCTGGGATCGAATCCCGCGATACATGCACGTCCGAAAAGCGAGGTCATTCACGGATGACGAAATTCAGTATCTGTCCAAGTTTCCGCTGATCACCTTCGAAAAAGCCAACGGTCATCTGGATCATGGCTCCGTAGAAGCTGGGACGCTAGCCGCCGCTCGAGCGGTGAAGGCGATCAATCCCAAGGCGACGATCCTGTATTACCGCAACGTCATGGTGCACTACGGTGGATATGAAGCCGATGAACAATTGGGCGGGATCTCCGGTGCGTTTTTGCGGGGGCGAAGCGGTCACACCAAGCTTGTTCGCGGACGCGTCGAAGCATACGACCTGTCCAATGCGGAACTGCGATCATGGTGGGCGAATGCATGTCGTACCATGACGCAAAGTCCAGACATCGATGGCGTCTTTCTTGACGGCAACGTTAAAGCCATTGAACCGGCATACCTTGCCAAGGAAATCGGGCTAGCCAAAAAGCAACAAACCATCGAAGGCTATCACGAACTGATACGCGAAACGCGGAAAGCAATCGGTCCTGGGGAATTGATGCTCGCCAATCTTCTGCGAGCACGCTTTGAGGATGCGGGATTGGAGTATCTGGACTATTTCGACGGTTCGTACTTGGAGAACTTCTTTCATAACGTCGGTGATGCGGACTACGAGCAATACGTTGCCCGAGGAATCGATGCGTTTCAAACGGCGGCGAGGCAAGGAAAGATCATCGCATTCACATGCGGCCTTGCTTCGACAAATCGGAAGTCAGTCCGTTCGAATGACTTAGGAATCGATGAGGCTCACGCAAGTGTTGAAACGATGGATCAAGCGCGTCAGGGGTTGATGTATCCCTTGGCTGTCTTCCTGGTTTGTGCCGAACGATATAGCTACTTCCGAGTTCACGAAGGCTATTCGGCCAATGAAAGTGATCGATGGATGCGATGGTTTCCAGAATACGATCGTCCCTTGGGGCCGCCCGATGGCCCCGCATCGCGTGAAGGCAGTGTGTATCGGAGAAAGTTTCGGCATGCATCGGTGATGGTGGACATCAGAAATCGGACAGCCGACATCCGCTGGACGAACCCTTCAGGCGAACAATGAGACGACAATCATCAATATCCGTCACGGTGATCTTGTTGGCAATGATGTCTTGCATTGTCATTGCCCAAGAGCAGGGAGCGCCGCCAGATGACCAGTCGATTGCACGGGCAAGGCGACTGATGCGAAAAATCGACAAAGACCGAAACGGCACCTTCGAAAAAACGGAAAATGCTCGCACTTGGAAGCGGTATCAGCGTTTGGACGCTGACGGAGACGACTGCCTGACCGTTCAGGAACTGGGCAGCGACCGAACCGCCTACTTGCAGACCGGTGGCCGGCGCAGCTTGGATGTCGTTTACAAAACTGTTGGGAATCGAGATCTGTTATTGGATCTGTACTATCCCACCGAAATGAGTCCTAGCGATCGTTGTCCCGTGATCGTCTATACCCATGGCGGCGGATGGGCCGCCGGAAGCAAGCAAGGTGCCGCCCGAGGATCTTTCGCGAGGGTGTTTCTGGATCTTGTGGGGCACGGATTTGCCGTCGCATCCGTGGACTATCGGTTATGCAAGCCCGATAGTGGTGTCGCAATGCGCGACTGTGTCATCGACTGCAAGGATGCCGTTCGCTATCTAGCAAAACATTCCGATTCGCTCGGTTTGGATGCGGGAAAGTTTTTTGTGATGGGCGATTCTGCTGGAGGCCAGATCGCACAGATGCTGTTACTTTCCCCATCAGAAAGTCTTGCCGGCGATCCGGAACTCGCGTCAACACCATTCCAATTGGTCGCGGGAGTTTCCTGGTACGGGCCGTGCGATTTTGAGCGAATGGATTTGTTCAATCATGATGACCGACCAGACTTTCGGGATCGATTTGAGCCTCGCATTTTGGGGACCAGCGGTGGTACCGATGCAGCGGAAGCGAAACGCGAACTATTAGAAAATAAATTGCAGCGGTACCGTGAAATCAGTCCGGTGAACTATTTGGCGGGTGACAGTCCTCCGTTGTTGATGATTCAGGGGGACAAAGACACAACCATTCCCGTGAAGCATGCCTACTACATGAAAGAGCGTGCGGAGGCTGTCTCCGCGTCAGTGCAAATAATGATCGTTCGGAATGCTGGTCACAATTGGCGAATGGTTGATGCGGAGATTGATCCGTCTCGAGAAGCAATTGAGGATCGTACCGTCCAGTTTTTCGTAGATCATCGTTGACAATGCTTTCTCACTACAGTTTTTCAGTCCTTGTGGTACCACATCCCAACAAGATCCGATGAAATGTAAAATTTTGCCCAGTGTGGCATTGGCGACGCTGTTGTTTGCTTCGGTCGCGGAGGGGGACGAATGGGCGATTGAAACCGCCGATGACTGGGCAACCAATGTCGAAACGGTATCAGGAGCCACTTTCACTGATGGCGCCGTTTTGCCCACCGGGCAATCGGCTAGCATCAGCACCATCGTCTACACCTCGGACCAGAAACTGTCGGCCCGGTCGCTTCGCATTGAACAGTCGCCGATTTGGCAAAACTGGAATCCGATTGAAAACCTTGGCCCTACCAACCTTGCCGACGCTCCCGTTCTGTTGACATTGGGACCGAATGACTACTGGATGTTTGGTCGCTACCGCGCTACCAAACCGAAACGAAAAAAGGGGCAAAGCAGAATAGCGCCACAACCTTTTGATCCTCAACCGGCGACCTTAGTAGGGTTTGATGTGCCCTTGTTGACGACGCCCTTTCCAAATCAGTATGACGCGCCGGGAGGCCTGCAACCTGGAAGGGGTGGGTATCACGCTTGGCAAAGTCGCGACATGAAAAACTGGGTGCACCATGGTCCGGTCACCGAGGGCTTTTCCAAGTGGGTGACCAGCGCCGAATGGGTCGACGGAAAAGCCTACATCTATTACGACTTTCCGAACGATCAGGATCCACATGTCTATGTCGACGACGATCTGTTCGATGGAATGCCGGGCAAGAATATGGGGCTTGCCGTGAAGGATCCGTCACACGGAAGTGACGCCGGTTTCATCCGAGACCTGGAAGGCAAGATGCATGTCATTATTGAGGACTGGACCCCCATTAGTGCCAATAAGCGCTCCTGGGATTCGCCACTGGCGGGCCACGCGGTCAGTCCGAATGGTATCAATGATTTCCGCTTTTTGGATCCACCGGTGGATCATCGTACCAATCCAACCGGGAAGATTGGAACATACAAGCATCCTCATTGGATGAAGGAAGACCCAGAGAACTATCCGACCAATGTGGCGGAATACGAAATTCACCATCCCGAACAGGAGGCTTATGGTGATTGGGCGGCGATTTGCATTGGTGGCCAGTACTATTTGTTTGGCGACTACGATCCGGTCGGCGGTCATCAGATGAGCGTGGGCTGGTTCACTGCACCCTCGATCAATGAGCCCTTCACGTGGTGCGGAAACATTGGAAACGGCCACCCCGATCCGGATATCGCTTTCGCGGAGGGGCAGTTTTATCTTGCTACCCAACAGAATACGGATTTCGTTAGTCCTGGTCCCTGGGTTGAAACGGTGGAAGCTCGTGTTGGTGTTGATACCGACAATGATCGGGCGATCGATCAATGGACCGATTGGAACGAAGTGAAGGAGCATTACGATTACATCCCGGGCTTTTCAAAGCAGATTAACAGAACGCCTGCCACAATGGATGCATCTGAACTGCCAGCAGGTTTCGGGTTCCGGGTCCAACTGCGTCTAACGGACTCCACGGATAATCCATCAAAGCCGATCATTGATCGGATGACTTTGGTATTCGCAAACTGAGGGACGTGATGGCGCCTCGAATGATCGTGATCGTCTTTCTGCTGCTGGCCAATCTAGGCATGCCGGCCCGCGAGTGTCTCTCAATGGATCCGCCGAACGTTATACTCGTCATGACGGATGACCAAGGGTATGGCGATCTGTCATGCCATGGCAATCCGATTCTTCAAACGCCGAATCTCAATAAGCTGCATCGCGAATCGATTCGTTTCACGGATTTCCACGTCAGTCCCTTTTGCACGCCGACGCGTGCATCGCTGATGACTGGCAACTATGCGGGGTACACCGGCGCGTTTCGAACCAGTTCGGGACGCACGATGATGCACCGGGATCAGAAGACGCTCGGTGACTTGTTTTCAAGTGCCGGCTATGCCACAGCGATGATTGGTAAATGGCATCTTGGCGACAACGCGCCGCATCGCCCGCAGGACCGCGGTTTTCAGCATGTGGTGTGGCACCGGTGTGGTGGCGTGGGGCAAGCGTCGGACTATTGGGGCAACGACTATTTCGATGATGTCTACGAACGCAACGGTAACTTTGAAAAGTTCGACGGCTATTGCACGGATGTTTGGTTCAAAGAAGGGCTTCGCTTCATCGGAGAAAACCGAAGCAAACGGTTTTTTCTCTATCTTGCAACGAATGCACCGCATGGACCCTATCGTGTGGACCAGAAGTGGGCGAAACCCTATGCGAGACGAACAGACGTTGCCAATGCGAATTTCTACGGAATGATCGCCAACATTGATCACAATATGGGGCGACTGCGAGACCGGCTTGTGGAGCTCGGTTTGAATGAGAATACGATCCTGATCTTTATGACCGACAACGGAACGGCCGCGGGTGGGAGTTTTCGCGGATTGGATTCGGAGCCAAGTCGGGGATACAACGCCGGGATGCGAGGCAAGAAGTCATCGCTTTACGACGGTGGCCATCGTGTCCCATTTTTTATGCATTGGCCGAAAGGGGGTCTGGTCGGAGGAAGGGATATCGACACTTTGGCCGCGCACCTTGATGTGCTGCCCACGCTGGCGGATCTGTGCGGGATTCCAATACCCGACGATATTCGGCCCGATGGGACCTCGCTGGTTCCATTATTGCGGGGCCCTGTCGAACCATGGCCGCGTGACCACCTGGTGGAACAGTTTCTCGGTGGAGCGTATGCGAAGGAATTTCCGCCTCAGCCATTTCACTTTAGCGTTGTGATGACGGAGCGCTGGCGGTTGGTGAATTCCGGCGGTGAACGCCTCTTTGACATACAGGCGGATCCTGCGCAGCGAACGGATCTGGCAAAGATGTACCCTGACATCGTCGCAAAACTGCGAACGAAGTATCAAAAGTATTGGGATACGATATCGCCCCGGTTGACGCCGGTTAGGATTGACATCGGAAGTGATGCTGAGAATCCGACGGTACTTTGTTCCCAGGATTGGCGAATGGCCAGCGGAAACCCGCCCTGGAATTTCAATGCAATCAAGCGATTGCCCAAGGTCACCGGGCCATGGATGCTGAGGGTGAAGAAGGCCGGGCGTTATCGGATCACGCTTCGGCAATTTCCGAAACAGGCGAACAAGCCTGTCGTGGGTAAACTCGCGAGGATTGAAATTGCGGGCATGGTCAAGGAGTTGCCCGTAACGCCGGATCGCTTGAAAGTCGTTTTTGAGCTGGATCTTCCGGCCGGTCCCACAGAATTGACAACCTATCTGTTCGATGAAAACGGTGAAGCCGGCGGTGCCTACTTCACCGAGGTAAAGGCGCTTTGAAGATGACGAACAAGTCGGCGATTTTGGCGGTTTTTGTGCTTCTGGGGAGCTACGGTGCCGGTGGAGGCATTTGTGGTGAGCCAACCGCGCGGCCCAATGTGGTCTTTATCTTTGCAGATGATATGGGCTATGGCGAAGTCGAAGCACTGAACCCGGAACGCAGTAAGATCCCGACGCCCGCTTTGAATCAATTGGCGGCAGAGGGAAAAGTCTTTACCGATGCGCATACCAGTTCATCGGTGTGCTCGCCATCGCGGTATTCCTTGCTGACCGGACGATACAGTTGGCGATCGCGTTTGCAGCGTGGCGTGTTGACCGGTGGCGGACAGCCACTGATCGCAGATGATCGTGTTACCCTTGCGTCCTTGTTTCGCCAAGAAGGATATCAAACCGCCATCTTCGGAAAATGGCATCTGGAATATCACTATCAAGTTCCTGAGGACCTGAAGAACGTCAAACCCAATCAAGCCGAAAGTCGATACGCTGCTCCGGTTCCCATCGGCACGCACATTCCTGACGGTCCTATCACACGCGGGTTCGATACATTTCTTGGCTTTCATCATTCAAGGTCGATGAGCAGTCTGGTTCGTGACGACCGGATCATCGAAGAGATTGATGTCGTCGAGATGTTGCCGAGATTAACCGAAGAGGTCGTGCGTTACATCGACACGCACGCATCGGAGTCTGAATCCGGAAAGCCGTTCTTTTTGTACCTTCCTCTAAATTCGCCGCACTCACCGATTGTGCCCGCCGCAGAATGGGAAGGCAAAGGCGGCATGGGGCCATACAGCGATTTTGTTGCGCAGACGGACGGTGCGGTGGCGGAAGTCTTAAAGGCTTTGGAACGCAATAATTTAAGCGACGATACGATCGTCATTTTTAGCACAGACAATGGGACTTCGCGAATCGCAAAGATTCCGGATCTGCAGGCCAAAGGGCACTTTCCTAGCGCCGATTTTCGGGGTTCGAAAGCTGATTTATGGGACGGCGGACACCGCGTGCCGTTCATCGTTCGATGGCCCGGAGTCATCAAACCGGAATCAACGTCAGATCAATTGGTTTGTTTGACGGACATCATGGCCACCTTTGCCGAATACTTCTCCGTAAGTCTTGCCGACGACGTGGCAGAAGACAGCATCAGTTTTCTGCATGCAATGTTAGATCGTCCGGGCAAGAACGCGCGTACATCGGTGGTGCATCATTCGATTGCGGGACACTTTTCGATTCGGCAGGATGGCTGGAAGTTGCTGCTCGCACCTGGTTCGGGTGGTTGGACCGCTCCGGTAGGAGCGACCGCCATCAAAGCCGGTCTTCCGGAGATGCAACTCTATCACATTAGCGAGGATGTCGGCGAACGCCAAAATGTGATCAATCAGTATCCGGATAAGGCAAAAGAGCTTCTGACGCTACTTCAGTCCTACGTCGCGAAAGGCCGCAGCACTCCAGGCCAGCCGCAGTCCAATGACGTGGAAATTGATGTTTGGAAAAAGACAAATTGGCAACCCAAACCCAGAAAGAATGGGAAGTCTGAATTGGTTGTCCCGGTCGCGGCGAAGGAAGATGTTGCTGCGAAGGGGCAGACCAGGCTTCCGTACGATGGGTCCTGGGAATCGCTACAAGAAATGCCTGTTCCAAAGTGGTTCGATGATGGGAAGGTTGGGATCTTTATCCACTGGGGACCCTACAGTGAAATCGGATATCGCAAAGGAAGTCGGGGCTATGCTGAACATGTTCCGAAGTTGCTGTACGAGGACCCAGGGCATTATTACCCTTACATGCAAGAACGATGGGGGGCAAAACCTCCGCAGTTTGGATACAAGGACATTGTCCCAGATTTCAAAGCGGAAAAGTGGGACCCGGACCAATGGGCCCAGCTCTTTCAAGAAGTCGGCGCAAAATACGTCGTCTTCACTGCAGAGCATCATGACGGATGGGCAAACTGGGATTCGGATCTAACGCCCTGGAATGCTGTCAAAATGGGGCCGAAGCGAGATTTGGTTGGTGATCTTGGCGAAGCGTTGCGTCAACGTGGTTTGAAATATGCCCCCTCTTATCATCGTGAGCGACACACTGGGTTCTTTGCAAAGGAAAAGTACGTGGTCCACAGCCAGCCGCGTGAGGATATTGCCGAAGAAATTCGTCGGATGCCCCAAGCCGCGTCTTTATACGGTCCGTTTTCCTACAGCAAGGCGTTTGTGGACGACTACGTCGCAAGGTGGAAGGAGATCCAAGAAAAGTATCACCCAGATATGTTGTGGGTTGATGACTTTCCGATCTACACGCGTGATGGGAACCAAGTTCGTAGCGGGAGGATGAAGCCAGAAATAAAGTACTTCGACGATCAAGTACGTCGCATGATTACTGACTTCATGAATGACGCTGCGGAGCGTGGGCAGCAAGTGTATTGCAACAACAAGGGCGGTAATCCGAATTGGCCTGCCGGCGTAGGTTGTCTGGAGAAGGACAATTTGAAGCTAAAGGTGATCGGACCGAAATGGCAAAGCTGCACGACGTTCGGTTCTTCCTTTGGATATTTGGAAGGGGATCGTTATCGAACCATTGAAAGCGTGATTCATGAACTGGTCGAGGTGATCAGCCGGAACGGAAACTTTTTGATCAATATCGGACCGAAGGGCGATGGGACGCTTGTTCCCGAACAGGTCGAGCGTCTTCGAGCGATGGGGCAGTGGCTAAAGATCAATGGAGATGCAATCTATGGTTCGCGATACTGGAAAGTCAGTGATCAAGAAGACGAACGTCTGGTTTTCACGACGAAGGGGAAGAGTCTTTACGCCATCAAGATGGAGGAACCGTCGGAACCATTCACGATTTTGGGGACCGCAGGATGGAAGTCCGATGAAGTCCGGTCGGTGCGTTTACTTGGTGCCGATGCGAGGGTGTCGTGGAGCATGACGCGCCAGGGGTTGAGAATCGTTCCGCCAGATGATCCTGGGATCAGTCGGTACGCATGGGCGTTTGAAGTCGTCACCCTCCGCAACCAGCATGTCCCCAACGTCATTCAAAACGACGCGGATGAAGCGTTGAAGGGGACAAGAAGAGTGGATCTGGAAGGCCATGATCTTTCGGAGGTTCAAAATCTTCCGGGGACATCGGTCGAAATTGAGACTGCGAATCGTGCGGACGGCTTTCAAAAACTCGTCCCAAAGACCTGTGATGCGAAAATCACAACGAATCACATCACGAGCAACGATCCGGTGGATTCACTGACAGATGGGAAGCTGGAGGAAGGGTTTGGCCCCGTTTTCAAGAACGGAGTGCGCAACGGGGCGTACAAGTTGGATCTTGGGGCCGTGCAATCGATTTCGTCGATTACGAGCTGGTCGCACAACCAACGTGGCTTTCGTGGGCATCAACGTATCGCACTGTTTGGCAGTGACGCCTCGACCGATCCGGGTTGGGATCTCCGTCAATATGTCCCGCTAGGGAAGATCGATACGACAGACCAAGCCATCGGAAAGTTCACAGCCGCGTCACTGCGTGCGTCTGACGAAACGACGCTCGGAAAGTTCCGATGGATCGTTTGGGCGGTCGCACCGATCACGACGTCTGGCGGAGGGGAAAACACTGCTTTTCAGGAACTGTCCGTTGAGTTTGAATGACGTGCTGCAAAACCGGTCCGATGAACTGACCGGTTGAGTTTCGCTAGCCTCTTATAACGATCGAAACATGATTCGAAATCTCTTTCTTTTTAGTTGTGTATTCAGTCTTGGGATCTTGGCGGATTCAGCCGCGGCCCAGGAGATTGAGCCGAACTGGGAATCGCTGGCAGAGCACTACGAGGTTCCGGAGTGGTTTGTCGACGGGAAAATCGGCGTTTGGTTCCATTGGGGAATTTCATCGGCCGCCGACGAAAATCGTCCCAATGATGGATCGCACTACGGGCGTCGCATGTATTCGCCGCCGCCTGAAGGAATGGCCGACGAAGAGATGGGCATGAGCGAAACTCTGACCAAATGGCACATTGAGCGATACGGGCCGTTGGAGGAGTTTGGCTACGAAGATCTCATCCCGTTGTTTAAGGCAGAGAATTGGGATCCCGATTCGATCGTGAAGTTCGTCAAAGAAAACGGTGCCAAGTTCATCATGCCCGTTGCCTGTCACCACGACAACTTCGACATGTACGATTCCTCGCATCCATGGAATGCGGTCAAAATGGGGCCGCGACGAGATACTTTGAAGGAGTGGAAGGCGGCGGCACGGAAGCATGGACTGAAATTCGGCGTGTCGACGCATCTGTACTGGTCACCACGCTTCTTCGCGAATGCCAGAAAGTACCAAACGCCTGGGACCGCGGAATGGGCTTTGTTCAACATGGATTACGACCCGCAGGGCTATGCGACCCAGGATAGCTGGAATCAGCATTGGTATGACCGGTGTTGGGAGATTATCGAAAAGTATGATCCGGACATGTTCAATAACGATTCGCCCTATCCGAAGATCGATGGGGGCAACGGATTAGGCATCCAGTTGTTCACAAACTATTTGAATCGTGATCGACGACAAAACGGCGGAAAACAGACCGTCGTGCTCTCCTTTAAAGACGCAAAGGTGGATCGGTCGGCATTCACGTACAACCTGGAACGTGGTGGTGCAGGGGAAATCAAACCGGAACCATGGATTTGGGCGACCGATCTTTCAGGTGGGTGGTTCTACCGGGCGACCGCTGTCAATCGGATGAGTGTCCCCGTCATGGTCGGAAATTCGGTGGACGCGATCAGTAAGAATGGCGTGGTGATGTTGAACATCGCGTTGAAGGGTGATGGCACCATCCCGGAGAGCCAAGCAGAGTATCTGACCGCATTCGGCGATTTTCTAAAAATCAATGGTCAAGGGATTTACGGCACACGACCCTGGAAGGTCTTCGGTGAGGGACCACTGAAGATCAAGGATGGGCGTCAGGGAGAGAATCGACGGGAGTTTTCCCAGCAAGATATTCGCTTCACCACGAAAGACGGAAATTTGTATGCATTTGTGCTGGCACGTCCGACAAAAGATGTTTTGATCAAAACGCTTGCTAGTGACGGTCTGCTGGATCGGTCCATCACTGAAGTACGGATGCTGGGAAGCGATGAAGTCATTCGGTGGAAGCGTTCGACCGACGGACTGACAATTCGTTTGCCCAATGAGATTCCGGATTCCATGGTGGTTGGATTCGCCCTAAGTCTCAATTGACGGTGCGAGTGGCGGTGGTTTTCTTCAATGCCCTTTTCGCGATAAGGCCAAGACAATGCGCATCGATGTGATCATGATCGGCTGTTTCCTGATGCTAGTGCTCGCATCGGTCAACGAAGTCGAAGCGGAATCGAATCGTCCCAATATTGTCGTGGTCCTAGCGGACGACATGGGATGGGGCGATTCCGCCACCTATGGTCATGAGCTGATCCAAACGCCCAATCTTGACCGCTTGGCATCGCAGGGTGTGAAGTTCACGCAATGCTATTCGGCCTGCGGGGTTTGTTCCCCGTCGCGTTCGGCAATTCTGACCGGGCGAACTCCGTATCGAAATGGCGTCTATCGTCATTTGTCCGGAAATCATGAAGCCCATCTACGTTCCAGCGAAGTGACGTACCCGAAACTGCTGAAAGCCGTGGGCTACGAGACTTGCCATGTGGGAAAGTGGCATCTGAATTCAAGACCACAATTCAACACAGCAGAGTACCCGCAGCCTGGCGACCACGGGTACGACTATTGGATGGCTACCCACAACAATGCGGACCCCAGCCACAAAAATCCGAACAACTTTGTCCGCAACGGAGATCCCGTGGGCGAGATGCAGGGGTTTTCCTCGTTGTTGGTTGTCCAGGAAGCAGCCCATTGGTTGAAGGAGATCCGTGAGAAGGCAAAACCATTTGCGCTGTCGGTTTGGTTTCATGAACCGCATTCACCGATCGCGACCGCGCCGCAGTTTTCGGATTTGTACCAAGGTCACGAAAACAGTACTTACATGGGGAACATCACTCAGCTCGATGCTGCACTCGGGAAGTTGATGATCGCACTGGAAGAAGAAGGTGTAGCGAAAGACACCTTGGTGATCTTTTCGTCTGACAACGGACCGGTTGCCGCGTTTGGTGGGACAACCGGTGGCTTGCGAGGCGGCAAACGAAGCGATCACGAAGGAGGAATTCGTGTTCCGGGAATCGCGCGTTGGCCTGGTGTGATCCAACCCGGCACCGTAAGCGATGTTCCTGTCATTGGGACCGATATCTTTGCGACTGTGCTAGAGGCGGCCGGAATTCCGCTGCCAAGCGATCGCACCATCGATGGGGTAAGTATGCTGCCCGCATTCGCGGGGCAACCGGTACAGCGAAAGGTTCCGTTGTTTTGGAGGACCCACGTATCACCTCCCGCTGATCGGGTCGCGATGCGAATCGGTGACTGGAAGCTGGTGGGTGATGAAACGCTCGCAAAATTTCAGCTGTATCAGATCAATGAAGACTGGAAAGAAGAACACGACCTGTCGGATCGGTATCCCGGCAAAACTGAAGAGATGAAAGAGGCTCTGTTTCGTGTGTGGAAGCAGATCGAAACGGAAGGTCCTGATCAGTGGTGGAAGAATGAACGACAAGCGCCAGTTCGAGGCGGGAAAGTGAACTATTGAAAATGACGATCGACAAAAATTCGGATCATACGAGACGCATTTGTTTGGCAGCGTGTCTGTTGGTTTTTGTTTCGGGATATTCCGGTGTTTCGCGTGCCGATTCGTCGCGGCCCAATATCATCTTGTTGTTGGCCGACGACTTGGGATACGGCGATCTTTCTTGTTTCGGAAGCCCCGCCGTACGGACGCCGAACCTTGATCGTTTGGCGGAACAGGGACGGAAGTTCACCCACTTTTACGCGGCATCCGCGGTTTGTTCACCGACGCGTGCTTCCGTCTTGACCGGTCGGTATCCTCTGCGATTTGGAATTACGAAACACTTCAACGATGTCAATCGATGGTTGCCCGAATCGGCGACCACGATTGCCGAACTGTTGTCAGACGCGGGCTATCACACAGCGCATGTGGGAAAGTGGCACCTTGGGGGATTGCATGTGGATGACACAGGAAAACGGTTGGAAAACCAACCAGGGCCGCGTCAGCATGGTTTTGATCACTACCAAACCCAAATCGAGCAGCAACCGCTGCGCGGCCAAATGGGGCGAGACAAAACATTGTTTCGACAGGGTGGGACGGTGCTGATGCGCGATGGTCAGCGTATCTCCAAAAATGATCCCTATTATTCAAAGCACTTTACCGATGCCAATGGTGACTATGCGGTTCAGATGATCGAACAGTTCGCCAAGGACGCAAATCCATTCTTTCTGAATGTCTGGTGGTTGGTACCACACAAGCCCTACGAGCCCGCTCCTGATCCGCATTGGGACGCCACCGCCGCCGAGAGCATTTCCGAGGATCAGCACCGATTTCGATCCATGGTCGCCCACATGGACAGTAAGGTCGGTGCGATCATGAAAAAACTTGATCAATTGGGAATTGCGGACAACACGATGGTGTTGTTCACAAGTGACAACGGGGCAGCCTTTGAAGGCTACATTGGCGATTTGAAGGGTGGTAAAACGGATCTGCATGATGGCGGGCTTCGTGTGCCTATGATCGTGCGGTGGCCAGCGAAGATTCCGGCCGGTCAATCTGATGCTTTTGGTCACACCAATGATTTGTTGCCTACGTTCTGTGAGGCGGCAGGAGTCGACCTGTCACATCATCAGACATCGCTGGACGGTCTTAGTCTGTTGTCACATATGAAGGGCCAAGATCCGCCGACCGCGGAGCAACGGGGCACAATGTTCTGGCAATTGGATCTTTATCGAAATATCCAACGCCATTACCCCAAGCCCAAGCCCTATGCGACCGAGGTGGTGAGGCGGGGGAAGTGGAAAATGCTTGCGTATCACGGAACGCCTGTTGAACTGTTTGACGTTGTGGCGGACCCGAACGAGCAGCAGAATTTGCTGGCGGAGCACTCTGACCTGGCCGCCTCGCTGACGTCAGAGCTTGAACAATGGCTAAGCGCGCCTCGGATTTCTCAAAAGCGGCAAGGGAAATGATCGTGATGATGATTCGACAAAGCACTTGTGCACGTTCCGGCTTTCGTTCGATTGGCGTAGCAGTTGTTTGTTTCGCATTCTGTTTGATGGCAACGACGTTTGCTTCGCTTTCAGCGGAGGATTGGGCGGATCCTGGGCAGCAATCGGCATCAGTGCTTCTGCCGCCTGATGGAGCAGTGGTGCTGTTCGACGGATCGGGTTTTGATGCGTGGAAGCCATTTTCTTTCCAGTGGATCAACCCGGACGACGATCAGCGGCAGATCCAGTGGAGAATCGTTGATGGTAATGCGATGCAAATCGAATTCGAGTTCGATGGGATACGTCGAAAGCAGTTTTTGTGTACAAAGCAGTCTTTCGGTGATTATCGACTGCACCTGGAGTTTCAGTTGCCCAGTGAAGGGTCAGGAAATAGCGGTGTCTTCTTCGGGCCGCTTTACGAATTGCAGATTCTGAACAGCGCGGGAAAGGAGAAGTTGGGTCTGGCGGATTGCGGAGCGATCTATCAGATCCGCGAACCTGACGTGAATGCCGCTCGGCCGCCCGGTGTTTGGCAGACCATTGACCTGGTTTACCAAGCTGCGAAGATCGGCGGGAACGGTTTCATGGCTGAAAAAGATGCGGCGAGGGTATCGATCTGGCTCAATAGCACCCTGATCCACGATGACGTCAAGCTTTCCCTGCGGCGGAACAAATACGCGGCCTTTCCAGAGACGCCCTTGTCTCCCATTGTTCTGCAAGAGCATGGTTCACCCGTCAAGTTTCGAAATATTTGGTTGCTGGAATCGACAAGCACGCCAGATCAAGACCCGTGAATGTCGCAGACGTAGTGGCAAAGATTTGGTGCCTGGTGTTTGGGCATCGACGCCATCGGATGAAATCGAGATCAACTAATTTTCAGTGAATATGTCATATCACAGCGTATCGGAGTCCGCAGGGATGTCCTCGCGAATCAGGATGAGATTCGCAATTGTTTTTAGATTGGTCGCGATTGTTGCTTGCTCGGTTTCATGGGCGGGTGGGGCGGAACGACCGCCAAACTTTGTGGTGATTTTCGCCGACGACCTAGGGTTCGGTGACCTGAGTTGTTACGACTCTCAGGGAATCGAAACACCGAACATCGATGCAATAGCACAACAGGGATTCCGAAGTACTGATTTTTTCGTCCCGGCCAACGTTTGCAGCCCGTCTCGTGCGGCACTGTTAACGGGACGCTACCCAATGCGATGCGGGATGCCGGTGGCTAGGCATGAATCGGTATCGAAGTACGATCGATATGGACTTGCGAACGACGAAATAACCATCCCCGAGCTACTGAAGTCGGCCGGCTATCGGACGTTGATGGTGGGCAAGTGGCATCTCGGGATGGAGGTTGATGGGGCCCATCCGTTGGATGCTGGTTTCGACGAACATCTGGGGATCCCCAGTAACTATGGTAAGCAGCGCGGGCCCAACTACAACACACTGTATCGTGGACGGCAGATTGAACAACGTAATGTTCCATGCCAAGAATTGACGAAGCGTTACACCGACGAAGTGGTTCGATTCATCCAGCGGCGTAAAAAGCAGCCGTTTTTCATCTATGTTTCGCACCACATTGTTCACTCACCCTTGCTTCCAAGTGCAGGATTCGTTGGGAAATCTGGCAAAGGAAAGTACGGCGATTTTGTTCAAGAACTTGACCACAGTACCGGTCGGATCATGGCGGCCATTCGTGATGCCGGAGTCGAAGAGAACACATTGGTGGTATTCACCTCTGACAATGGCCCTACCATCGCAGGGTCCACTGGTGGGCTGAACGGCGGAAAGTACTGCACGTTGGAAGGTGGGCATCGTGTCCCGGGAATCTTCCGGTGGCCGGGAATGATTCCGGCCGGCCAGGTGTCGAATGCGACCTTGACCAGCATGGACCTGTTACCGCTATTTTGTGGACTCGCCGGTGTGATGCCACCAGAGGATCGAAAGATCGATGGAGAAGACATCCTGCCGATTCTTTTGGGTCAGTCCACTGAGTCACCCCACAAGGTTCTGTACTACTACAACGGCACCAACTTACAGGCCGTCCGCGAAGGTGACTGGAAACTTCATTTGCCGCGTACGGCAAGGGACCAACCGTACTGGTCTAAGAAGAAGATGAAAGGCCGCGGTTTTGTGACATTGAACGCTCATCGATTATTCAATCTCCGTCTGGACGTCGGTGAAACGCAGGACGTGTCGAGTCGTTATCCAGACGTGGTGGCACGGTTGAAACAGAAGGCAGATGATATACGTGCCGAATTAGGCGATGTGGATGTGATGGGAACTGACCAGCGCAAGATTGATTTGGTGGATCCCCAAGAACGATAACGCAAATGAAGTCCAGAGCCATCGATATTTCGATGCTCAGGCATCATTATTCGAACGTTGACAGCGATATGCCGCCAGATTGCAGTGGTACCTCGTCGTCGACGATGACCAGAAAGCTGTCGCCCGTATGCGACAGACCAGGAGCCTAATATGAAATTTGTATTGTCGACCTTTGTGTACGTTTTGGCATCGCTAACCGCTGTCGCGGGTTCCGCCGAACTTCCAATCGTTACGGTGACCCACCGAAGCGTCGAAGGGATTGGCGCGACACCAGGTGTGATGCGACGTGACCCCAGTGATATCATCCGAGTCGATGATACGTATTACGTGTGGTATTCCAGGGGGAAGATATCACCTGGATACGACGCAACCGTCTGGTATGCGACATCTTCGGATGGTGTGCACTGGGACGAACAGGGACAAGCCCTGGCAAAAGGAGAACCTGGCGGCTGGGATGGGGCCAGCGTCTTCACCCCCAATATCTTAGTGGCTGAAGGACGGTACTGGCTTTTCTATACGGGAACGTCCCGCAAATTTCAGAAAGGGTTCAATCCGGATTCAAAAATCGGCGTTGCCGTGTCCGAATCGCCAAATGGACCATGGTCGCGTGTGGGTGACGGTCCTGTCGTGACCAATAGTGAGCATGGAAATGATTTTGACAGCCATCTTGTAGACGACGCGTGTTTGGTCGCTCGTGACGGAAAGTACTGGCTTTATTATAAAGGCAGGCAGCTGGGGAAAGGTCCCGGGCAAACGCAAATGGGAGTTGCAGTCGCGGAGGATCCACAGGGGCCCTACATGAAACATGCGGCGAACCCCGTCATTCCTGGAAATCATGAAGTGTTGGTCTGGCCGCAAGGTGGTGGTGTGGCGGCGATGATCGGGACCACGGGCCCCAAAGAGATCACAAATTCCATCATGTACGCTGCCGACGGAATTCGATTTACCAAGACTTATCATGTGAATAGCGGACCCTGGGCGGGTGGGGTTTACCGTGCTGATGATTTCAAGATGGATTACTCAGGTGGTTCGCCCAAGTGGGGAATCGAAATTGGAAGGCCCGTGAAGGGCGGGGGCACCCGCTTACCGTTCCTTCAGCGTTTTGAAATTCCCGAGGTTAGTCAGCAATCGATGCGGTGAACAGGCTCGTGTATCGCTTGATGGGCCAACGTGTCGGACGGCCGCCGCGCGGTCTACTGGGTAATCATCATTCCTGGGGTTTTCGTCGCTTGGTCAATGCGGCTTTCTTGCTCCAGGGTAGATTGCGATCAAACACCGTGGCGTATCGCGAATAGCCGTTGTAGGGTACCGATTCTTTGGCCCACTGACGGACATATGCATCGTATCGGCGACGCATCAGGCGAAGCGTTTCTATCTGCTGGTTGTCTCGAGCAAGATTCACCAATTCCAACGGATCGTTTGCTGTATCGTAGAACTCTTCTGACGCTTCGAATCCGTCGCCGGCGTAGGACCACAAGATGTATTTGTGATCTTTGGTGACTACGGAGAGTGAATGGGTTGCCGGATTCCCCCAAACGTTGATTAGTGGCAATGATTCATGGATGGATTGGGAAGGATCTTCATAAAGAGTCATCAGGTCGCCACCGTCGGTTCCCTGCGGAACGGGAACGCCCGCAAGCGTCAGCAACGTCGGCATGAAGTCGCAATTTCCGGTCAACGCTTCGCAACGCCGGTTTTGGCCAAACTGTGAGGACCGCGGATCGAAGACGATCAATGGGACGCGTGATGATTCTTCGTAGGGAAGGACTTTGGATCCATAGCCGTGCGACCCACATAGAAATCCATTGTCTGACGTGTAGATGATGACCGTGTTGTGGTCGACATTGCACTGCTTCAAGGCTTTTCGAATCATCCCGACGGCTTGATCGATTCCATAGACCTGCTGATGGTACTTGGCCATCACGCCGTCGTAGTCATCGGCATAGTTCCAGCTAAAGAAACGCTCGTATTGGCGGTCTGTTTTGCTTTGTTTGGAAAAATGTGTCCCGTACTCGCGGCCGAAGTTGTCGGGTTTCTTGAAGCGTTTGTTTCGGTAAACCTGATCAAATTCTGGATCCGGTTCGGCAGGTTTGTGTGGTGCTTTGAAGCTGATGGAAAGACAAAATGGCTGGCCGGAGATTGCGGAACTCTGAATGAAATCTCGACCAAACGCGCCATAGGACATTGTTGAATGGGGATACTTGTCCGCATAAGCGGCCATGGACGCATTCGCTTTGGTTTTGTAACTCGTCTGACCCGGGCCACCGCCCCAGCGATCGAACTCACTCGACAGCTTCAATCGTTTTTCGCCTTGTTGGTCAACAACGTCGAAGCCGAACTTTCCCGCAAACGCCGTGCGATAGCCCGATCGGCGAAGCAGAACCGGGTAGGACGTCTTCCAAGTGTCAAGCCGCATGTCACCGTGCGTGAAATTGCATCCGGTCTTGAACTCGAATCGCCCCGTCATCACGGTTGCCCGACTGGCCATGCAGATGGCTGTGGTGACGTAGTGATTGTCAAACACGATGCCATCGCGTGCCAGTTGATCGAGATTCGGTGTTTGGACATCGTTGTTGCCGTAGCATCCCAGGGAATAGGTGCACTGATCGTCGGCCATCAAAAAGATCAGGTTGGGACGTTGATCGGTCGAGAACGCAACCACCGAACCGATCCCCCACTGGATAAGGCAAGCGATGGCGGTCAGTACAACACCAGCAGAGCAGGGAGTGCGCATTTTTCGTCGGTGGGTTTCGGACGGTGGTGAGATTGGAAATTCGAAGGCGTCGGCACGTCGTGTTTTAGGGCTGAACAAGAAGCAAGTCCGGACGTGGAGAATTCGATTCTTGCTGCATGATCTTCTTCATGTGCTGGACTTTGTCGGGGTATCGGGACGCCAGGTCGAAACGTTCCTCGTTGTCTTCCGCAATGTTGTACAGTTGGAAAACGCCTTGATCGCGTTGGGCTTCGACCAGCTTGAAGCCATCGTTTGCGATCAATGCGCTGCTTCCCATCGTGGCAAATCGATTGAAGACAAAAATGTGATCGTGTCGCTCGGTTTGTTCTTTCCCGAGCAAGGTGGGCAAGTACGAGATCCCATCTTTTCCCGCGGGCCTATTCTGCCCCACCAAATCTGCCAAAGTGGGAAGGAAATCGTAGTGTGATGACAGCAGAGAGGTCTCGGTACCCGCGGCAATTTTTCCAGGCCAGCGTGCAATCATGGGGCATTGCATTCCGCCCTGGTAACCGCTTCGTTTCAAACCCGCGCGTCCGCCGGCGCCGTTGAACACATCACCGTGCTGGGCCGTCCGCCATTTCCTGTCGGTCAGATTTGCTGGCTTTCCATCAGGCAAACGCTGGGCGCGATAGTCATCTTTGGGGCCGTAGTAGAGTTCATGACCGTTGTCCGATGTGAAGAAGACGATAGTGTTTTCGTCCAAGCCCTGTATCTTCAACTCATGCATGATGCGTCCGACGTGATCGTCAAGCATCTTCACCATCGACGCGTACTTCTTTTCAGCCAAGGATAGATTCGGGGCGTCAGAAAAATCGGGATGAAGTTCCGGGATTGAAACCGGACCATGCGGCAATTGCGTGGGATGATAGAGGAAGAAGCGTCGATCACGGTTTTGGCGAATGAACTTCACGATGCCTTCGATGAAAACATTTTGTGAATAAGTTTGGCCACCGTATCCGACGGGTTCATCACCTTTCTCGGAAGTCTTTCCGCAGTCCGCGCGCGTATTTCCCGGAAGTTCGAATCGCTGGCCGTTTCGCCACAGGTAGGGTGGATAAAAGCCGTGGCATCGTTGGTGGTCGAAGTAGCCTTCGTAAAAATCCCATCCGAATCGTTTGACACGCTGATGCCACGTCAGGAAGCCACGATCGAGTTTGCCGAACTGTGCGGTTTCGAATCCGGCACGCTGGGCAATTTGTGCCAAGAAGACTTCGTTCTCGGCGATGGGATTTGCGTTGGCCTTCAGCGCCGCGAATCGCCTTTCGTATTCTTGCTGTGTGATGCGTCCGGAATCACGCTGGATGGGCAGGCCGGGGCGGGTTTGTGCCCACCCGCCGATGCGACCGTCGTGCATTCCGGTCAACAATGTCCAGCGTGATGGAGCACAGTAGACGCCACCGTAATAGTTGGTGAATCGGATACCCTCCGCGGCCAAGCGGTCGATATTGGGCGTGCGGATGACTTGTTGGCCGTAACACCCCAGTAGTCCCGGGCCAAGGTCGTCCGCGAAGATTAGGATGACATTGGGGCGATCGTTGTTTGGGGCCGCCTGGATTTGCGTGGACACGGCAACCAGTAACAAAACGGCGATACTGCGGCAGATTTCGGATCGGTTCACATCAAATGCCTTGTTCATCATTCGTGCTGGTCGCTGGCATCTTCGGGAATGAATGGACGCGACCAGATTTCGGGGGGGCGAATCGCGATGATGCGAAATGATTGGGCCACGAGATCGGAGACGCTGGCGAATGCTCGGATGGCATCTGGTCGATCGGTCCGCAGGTGTTTAGCGTCACCCTGGTAAAGATTTTGATTGTACTTGAATTGCTCGGCGTCTAGTTCGGAACTTCTTGTGATGACCCACACGGAACATTTTTCTCGTAGAACCCTTGGCACGATCACGATTTGGATGCTGGGTGGCTTGATCGTTGGCGGCTTGGCGATTGGCCAAGACATTCGGCCGGATCAGATTCAGTTTCGTCGGCAAGCGGTGCGGCGAATGATTTTTGATTCTGAACAGGCGATTCCACTTTCTGGTTTGTCACCTTCCAAAACAATTGACCTGGATTTGATGTATCCGGACAACGTTCCCGCGAGTGAGCGTGCGGTTTGCAGGCTGGATGCCGGGAACCTGATCGTCACGACCGGGCAGTCAGAACGATCGATGACACGGCGATGGATTGGCAGTGTCAACCCTTTTGCGACCTATGAAGTGGAGGTTGCTTCGATCAGCGGAAACGCGGCAGTTGGAATCCGGTTTGACGATTCAGAGTCGACCGATTTTCTGGGAGCCGAATTACTGTTTCAAAACGATCGGCCGAATCAGGTGCGATGGACGACGCACATCGATGGCAACGACGTTCAGTCCCCTGTCTGGGAATTGGAGAATCACTTTGTCAAGGGAACATCCTGTGTTCTGAGGGTTCAGATGGCGGCGGTTGGCGCAAACGTGTTCATTGAAACATCTGGTCGCAGCCAGTTGATCGGGTACGTCGATTTTTCGCAGCATCTGGAACTGAGGGAAAAGACTGTAGCGTTTCAGTATGAATTCATGGCCACCGCCGAATTGAAAGAATCGTCCGAAGTGAAGATTCGACGAGTGACCGCGGCAATCACTCCGGGGACCGGTCAGGCGGACATTCGTGCCATCACCGACGAACAGGGACAACCTTTGTTGGATGACGGGCGATTGTGGTTCACTGTCACCATTCGCGGACGTGCGCTTCCGCATCCAGCTCAAGGCGTGTTTTCGCTGAACCCATCCGTATTCGATCTTCGTTTCGAAGGCTTGATCGTGTTCGATATGGGGGATGGGCTGTTGCGCAACGAATTGGCGTCGCACTTGTTCCGCGATTCAACGACGGGACAATGGCGTGGTTGGACGACCGGTTTCAGTGCGTTCGGAAACAAAGGGCGCAATGAATCCAAATCGATCCTTGCGGTCTATTCAGATCGAGACCCACGCAAAGGGTACTCGATCATGAAGGCGCGACCGGTTGGCATCGACGGTGCGCACGAAGATCCGCACGGCGTGTACGATCGCCGCGATGGGAAATGGCGTTTGCTGCTGTGCGAAAATGCGGGCGGATACAAGGCGGCCATGTGGGAAAGCGATCACTGGGATCATGGCTTTCAGCGGATCGCCGGCCCGGTAGAAGTCGACAGCACGGGCACGCAGATCCAGCAATTTGGCGACCAACGATTCGCCCTTTTTGGCAGCGCTGATCGGACGGTCTATATTCGAAGCTATCCTGATCTAAAGCCGGTTGGGGAGTTAAAGATTCATCGTCCACCGTGGAATGATGATCATGGGACTCGAATTTGGCCCAACGTGATTCCACTTCCGTCCGGGTATCCGGCCCCATATATCGCGTTGATGATGGATCGGGCCAATTTTCCTGGGATGCCAAAGCGAAATTGGACTTACGGTGCCTTGTACCTGTATCACGGCGATCTGAAGTGATGGAGGGCGAACCGACTGAGAAGAAGTTGGGATTGCAAGAACATGCGTCGGTTTCCCATCAAGGCGTTCTGGAGGGAATGTTGACTCCGAAAGACCAGGACGATCGATTGGCCGACGCGATCCTTCAACGTTGGGCTCAACGTCGTCCGCCGGCACATGGTCGAATCGCCGTGCCTTTTTCCCTGGCTCGGATCATGTCACCTTTGGGGCCGATGGTGGTGGCCGCTGACCAACAGCGGTTGATTCTGATGGAGTTTGCCGATCGAGAAACACTGGATACACAGTTGCGGGACACCCAGGCGTTGTTCTGTGCTGACTTTCATATCGAAACCAATTCGTTGATTCGGCAAGTGGAAGAACAGTTGCGGGAGTACTTCCGCGGCCACCGAAGCAAGTTCACCGTCCCATGCGAACTTCGGGGCACAGAATTTCAGCGTTCGGTCTGGGAGCAACTGCTTGCGATCCCACCTGGGACGACCCTCAGTTACCAAGAACTGGCCAATCGAGTCGGAAAGCCTGGTGCCCAGCGAGCCGTGGGACGCGCCAACGGTCAGAATCGATTGGCGATTTTGGTTCCCTGCCATCGCGTCGTTCGCGCTGATGGGAAACTGAGTGGGTACGCCGGTGGAGTGTGGCGTAAGAGATGGTTGCTGGAACGTGAGCGACAAACCTGAAAGAACCCTGCGATGCTGCGGAGCTGAACGAACGATGCCTTGGTGCGCGTCGGTAGGCTTGCAACCGTGCGACACCAAGGCGTTCGGGAAAGCGTTGTCGCCGTGCGGTGATTAGTTCGCGTCGCTTAGCGTTTGCAACTGGACCGATGTGATTGTCGCCCCGGGTTGGGCGACGATGTCGATCTGGTTTTCTTGCTGAACCAACGATGGACGAATGGTCGCGTCCAGTGGTGCGAAGAATTCGGAAAACTCATCGGCGTCGCCGGTATCAATTGAAACCGGCGTGCCATTGATTTGAACGGCCAAAGGTTCCGTGATGCCGCCACTTCGATGCATACCGACAATCAGTTTGGCGTGTTTGACCCGTGCCGCGTCGGAAACGTTGATTCGGAAGGTCTTGGATTGGCCGTCGCTTTTGATCGCCGTCGCATGGGCATAATTTCGATCCATTGCCAGTGTTCCCGTGGGGGCAAGCGGCTGGGGCAACAAAAGCCGAATCACCGTGGTTTCGTTGACATCGACGGGGATCTTCGACGCGTCCACGGTATGTTCCGGTTCAAAGACGACTTGGCCACGATGGTAATTCAGCCGAGTCTGTGTCGCGGCACTCGCACCGACGCGTTGGGCAACCTTCGATAAATCGATCGCGATTTGTCGTCCACCCATGTTGGTCACCGCCAGGGAGACACGTTCACCGTCGTGCACGGCAACGACGTCCAACCAATCGCGTTGGAAGTCGACCGGCAACCGGTTCCCGTCAAAGTCGCTCCACAGATCAAAGTAGCGTGACACCGTTGTGCGATCAAAATCGTCGATCGTTCGATGGCGGTCGCGATCCGTTTTGGGGGTGAATGCGGCATCGCCGCTGTTGGGGTTCCACGACATGTGCAAGAAAATGAATGGAACAAACAAGTCGATCTGATCGGGACGCTGCATCGACTTATTCAGATAGGCGTTCCAGGCGTAAAGCCGAAGCCAATTGTCCGATGGCTGGCGACCGTTTTGAAGCGAACCACATTCGGTGATCAGGATCGGCAACACATTGTCGACCTTGTGCATGTGCGCACGAAGCATATCCAGAATGGCTTCGTATCGGCCCAGCAGGTAGTTCGAATATCCCAGCCCACGACGCTCGTGAGCACCCAGCATCAACGCGTTTTCGTAAAAGTGATGCGAGAAGAAATCAATGTGGCCACGCGTTTCTTCGATGAACCGGGCTTGGTTGCGATACAGATCAAAGTCTTTGACTTGCAGTTGCATGTAGGCCGATGATGGACCGCCGACTTGGGTTTCGGGCGAACGCTGATGGACGGCGTCCGCGACACGATTGTGAAAATCGGCAAGCAATCCCCAGCCGTCGATGCCCTTGCTTTCCTGCCAGTGGTGGGCCCATTCGGATTGGACACTGCTTTCGTTTTTGACTTCCCACCAATGGGCGCTGTAACCGGCGTCCTTGATCTGTTCGGCGACCAGAGCGGCCGCCAATTCCGCGGCATCGTCAAAGTGTTCCACTTGAGGTGTGCCACGGCCGACCAAGGGCACGGACATGAAATCAGGCCAGTCGTTGAAACAACACGCAAACGGCTTTTCTTGGTACAGCGGGATCGCCTTTCGCAAACGTTCGCCGGCGTCGTAGCGATCAAAAAAGCTCATGTCAGCGGCGCCGGGCTGTGTCTTGCTTTCCTGCAGAACCTCGGACCCGCCCCAACTGCGGGTCAGTCCCGGATTGAACTTGAACGCACCACGACCGGTCAGGAATCCGCGCTGGGCGGCCCAATTTTCAAACGTGGCATCGACGGTTCCAGGTGTTTCGTGCATTCGAAACCATCGATCACGTTGCAGACGGCTGGTTCCACCAACCGACAATTCGTGATCGGTGTCCAATTGGATTTCCACCCGTTCACGAGGGAATTCTGATCCCAGGTCGCGATAGGGGATCGTGTCAAATTGTGGTGGAATCGCTTTCTGAGCAATGAAGACCAAGTCGTCAACGCGACAGGTGTCATTCGCTTGCTTCATCAGAAAACGCATCTTCATTCGTGATGGTGGCGCGTCCATCAGCGGAATCGATGGCATCTGAACGCGATAAAAGTCTTCGACTTGTTTGCTACGCGGCGGAGCTTTGTCGGGCGAAAACGGAAACACTCGAACTTCGGCGATACGATGCAAGTTCTCGCCATGAAACGCAAAGTGACGGAACAGTCCGGCGATCCGTTCAGCACCCTCGGGCAACAGGATTTCGTCACCGTCGCCGATCTGGTGCGTTTCGGTCAGAATCGTCAGCTCTTTCAATCCACGATCACGCCCATTGCCGGTGAACGTTGTTTGGCGGTCTTTGGCAAAGTCGTCAAACAGAAATTGATGCGTCGCTTGTTGTGCCAAGCCTTCTTGGCTTAGTTGCTGGCCATGCACTGGACAGATGGTGGCCAAGAAGGCCGCCGACACAATCATCAAGGTCGGGCGTTGTTGGGCGAAGGATGCAAACATTCGAACGTGGTGGGGATCGGGGGAACGGTGATCCGCAGGTCCGCGTCTGTCGACACGCGACATGCATTGATTGGGGACAGTACAGTTGTTGAGGCCGGGCGGGATGATCCGTGATGCGACGAGCCGCAGGAAGAAGGAACGCTACAGTTCCAGTTTTCCGTCGTGGGCTCCGGTCGCGAATGAGCTGCGATGGATTTTGGTACCGTCAGCCTTTGGCCCCCATTCGACTTCGATGCGTCCGTCGCCAAGGACGATGCGTAATAGCTTGTCTTTTAATTTCTCAGCGACCTCGCGATAGTCGTCGTCGAAGGCCAAGTTGTGGATTTCATGAGGATCGCTGGGCATGTGATACAAACCCGGGTCCAGGTCCTCGTAATCAGCCTTCATGGCCCATTGCATGTCGACGCCGCGACGTTTGTCGGGGCGGGTCTGCAGCGACAGCACGTATTCTTTGGTACGAATGAACGCGCGAGGTCCGGTGACCGCGTGGCTTTCACCCACGACATAATCTCGAACCGGTGCGTCGCCGGAAGTGACTTTGGCCAGATCGTAACCGTCCAGATAATCAAAGCGTTCGGTGGAAAGATCAGCACCGGCTGCGGCGAGAATGGTCGGTGCGATATCGACAAACTCGGTGAAGTCCGTGACCACTTTGCTAGCCGGGAATGCCTGTTTGTCCGACGCGGCCACGATGATCGGGTTGTGGGCGTCGATATCCCAAGGCGTGAATTTGCTGACCGATCCGTGGTCATTGAGTTTCCATCCGTGATCGCCGCAGACGTAAACGATCACCCAGGGCTGTTGATGGTCATTGCTGTACCGAATGAAATCGTCGGTTGCCTGGCCGACCAACGCATCGCCGTAGGCACAGAACGCAAAGTAGTCTTGGATCATCGCCTGTTTCTGAGCATCGGTGAAGTGATCCGAATAGCCGGCTTTGACTTGCTTCTGCATCTGCTTCGGCATCGACTCCAATTCGCTTTCGCTGAACTGAGGAACCTTGTAGGTGTGCTGTTGGAAACACTCGCGATAGTCCGCCGGGGGCAATACGGGAGTGTGGGGAAAGTCAAATCCGATGTGACAAAACAGAGGCTTGGTGGGATCCACGCCGTCAAACGTTTGTGATCCAACGGGGAATGGTTGATTTTCGCTTTTCAGGTATTCGCCAAACAATGACGCGTACCAACCATCGCGTGTTTTACCCGCCGGTTGTGAACTGACACCCGCCAGAATGGATCCGTTGTCGGGGGCCGGTGGTTTGGACGGCGTGAAGTGACGCAGCAAGTCGTACTTCTTCATCGTCATCTCGGCCGAACCGGCATACTTGGGAAAACGTTTCTCCAGTTCCAAAGATGCATATTCGAACTCGCCATCCGGGGTCACAAAGAAACGCAATTGTTTGATGGGCGGGTCCAGCTTGATGCCGTCGATTTCGTAGAACCAGTCTTTCCCCCAACCGGTCAATCCGTCGCGGTGCAGTTGCTTGAAATTCAGGTCCGTTTGATAGATCGGATAAGGTTTTGCCCAATTGTTCTGGACCGTCTTCAACCGGACGCCTAGTTTCCCGATGTGTGTCGTTTGGTATCCCAACGATGCCATTTGTTCGGGAAGGGTTGGTTTGCAGTGCGGGGCGTTGTTGTTGTGGTATTCAAATTCATAGACGCCCGAACGGAACGGGTAACGTCCGAAATGCATCGAAGCACGTGACGGTGCGCAGCCTTGGGCTTGGCAGTACGTATTGACGAACGTCGTGCCCATCGCCGCCAAGCGATCGACGTTGGGCGATTCAACGTAACCCAGTTCGCTCATTTCGCGACCGTGCAGCATTCGATTGAAAGCACGGATGGAATCGTACCGCTGGTCGTCGGTCAGAATCCAAAGCACGTTCGGTTGGACGACGGACTGGGCCTGCGATGTCGCTTGTTGGGCCGGGGCCGAGGCGGGCAGCAATGCCAGTGCGGCCAAAAATGCGAAGAAGAGCAGGGGAGAACGTTTCATGGTGAAAGGCTTGGGGGATGACGCTTGGAGGGGGGCTCGGCCGAAGCTTTGACCGATGATTCATGCTTGGCGTCGCATCCACGACGCAGATCCAGATTGTAAACAATTGACGATCCGTTGTGCTGCTTCTTTTTGCCCCAAGTCAGACGATGGGCGGTTGCTGGACGTCGAAGACCGGGGGTGCGACCATTGACGCATTGATCGCCGATGACCACGCCGCGACGGGCGGTGCTGTGCCGAATGCCGTCGAAATGGAATGATCTTGCCCGCTAATCGTAGTGGAACCGCATGGTCCAAGACTCGGCAGAAAACGGTTCGACAGTGTGACTGGAACACAATGACGCACATGAATTTTTTGCATCACCACGGCTTCGGGCGAGCGATATCCAAACAGCTTCCCGGACTTGTGTTTGGGCTTGTTCTTTTCGCGACGATCGGTGGATGCATGGCGTCCGCAACCGCGTCGGATCGCTATTCATTCGCCACTTGGAAGAACGGCTGGCGAAAGAACCCAGATGACTCGAGCCCCGATGTGTTTCAGATTCAAACGGATCGGTTTGAATTTGCGTTGGATGTTGAGCAGATGTCGCAGCCTAGGCTGGGGTCATCGACGCCCATGCCGGGCTATCAGGCGGCGTTGAAAACCGAGTGGACGGATTGGGCCGCGATACCCGTCGCGTCGCTGAGGTTGCAGATCGTGGTCGATGGTCAGACCTATACCGCCAAGTGTTGTGCCGCCGGGGCGCGAGACGACCTTAAACGTTTGGCCGATGTTCGGTTGTGGGAATCCGGACGATTCGTCCAGCACTTCGATTTTCTAGGGCTAGAGTTTTTGGATGCTTCAGGGCAACCTTTGAATGTCAACAGTCGCTTGGACATCGTGGCATGGCCCGACCGATTGGTGTTCACTCTGATTGCCAAGGGCTTGCCGGCCGAAAACCCAGTGAGCATGTCTTTGCACCTGAGAAGTGCGCTGGGGGAATGGTCTGCAGCGGATTCATTCGATGTCAAAGCAGAAGAGGATGATGAGCAGCGGGTTCGGATGGTTTGCCATTTCGACAAAGGGCATGCGTCCGCGTTTGAGATCGATATTGCCGTGACGGCTCATGACGGGCAGCAGCAACTGGCCGGCTTCGAGGATGATTTCGCCTGCCATGCGGTCAATTTTGGGCGTTTGCATCGAACGTTTCAGACCGGTTATCAGCCCAACCGGGGCTTTGACGAATTCGAGATCTCAGTGACCCGGAGGTCAAAGACGAACTCAAATGCAGCCGTGAATGATGCCATTCCGTTCATGCTGCATTTGTCTTCGCCGGCCAACATCACGGGCATCGCACCTGTGTTGTGCGATTCGAAGGGGCGACCGACGGGGATTCCGGTTCAGCTGAGTAAGAACTGGCACTACGAACCGACGGGAAGCTATGCCACCGTGTTTGCCATGCTTCCGCGACAGACGGCTACTTATCGTTTGCGATTGGCCTATGGATTTTATGGGTCGCTGCCCAGTGCCAGCCACGCACAACTGAGTCTTGTCGGGTATGGCGGTCATGGACGTTGGGATCAGTTTGCAATCGGGTGCTGGGGCGAAACCATCTGTTTTGACAGCGATCGCAGTCTGGTCGATTGTGCGATCACGGATATCCGCATGTTGATGGCTCGTGATGGTATCAATGGGCGGAAATGGTCTTGGACCGAAGCGGGGTGGGGTGGTGACTGGTTGGACATCAAGAACGCGATCGGTCAGAAGCTTCAGCCTCGTCGCGTCAAAACAGCTTATCTGTCGCACGGACCATGCATGCCTCGCATGCTGCAGACTGGATGCTACGGGAAAAATCAGCAGGTCTCATTCACCGCCGATGTTCAAGTGGCACGGGCCGACGACTACGCGCGTACATTTCAAACGCTGCGTTATCAGTTTCACCAAGATGTATCCGCCGACGACGTTTCGTTTTTTTCACTCGGCCGCACGCATCACTATGCGACTCCGTTTGTCGATGTGGGACAACGCACCGGATTGATTCGCCGCGTCCCTGTGCAAAACGGATTGACGAAGGGGGATCGTATTATCAATTCATTTCAGTGGAGCGGGGCGGCTCCGCATTGGGTTGCGTTGACCGATGCGTATTCCATCGCGGCGAAGCCGAAACCCAACGGCTACCGAGCGTTGATAGTGCACCGCTATCGCGCGAATTTGGGCGGTCAGGTCTATCAGCGACCGACTTTGGATGCACGGGTACACCAGTCGGATCCTGCAAACGTGGATTTGCGATTGGTGCCGCCGGCATCGGTTTCCGCTTTTCGCAGCGGCGATCAAGTCGAATTGATGGTCGAACTGATCACCCTGCCAAGGAACGCTGAAGACTACTACGGACCCAACGAAGCGTTTCGCGAACACCTTCGTCGACATCCATCTTCATGGAAAACCACACTTCGCGAAGCGACGAACCATGGGGTCGCCACGGATGTGTCCGGTGGCCAACTGTTGCAAGCGTATCCCGTTGTGATCCGAGCTAGCGATTCGATCGTTCGATGGCGGCATCAGGACGGTGTCGGTCCCATTGCGGTGCGGATCGAAGGTCTTTCAACAATCAAGGATTTTTCATTGCACCAGATTGTCGACGGGGCAAAAGTTCCGTTTGAGCTATCGTCACAGGGGGTGGACCAGTGGCAAGTTGACCGTGATCCAGCGACGGGCACGTTTGCATTGACGTTCAACTTGCCCAGCGATCAACCGTCGCGGCAATGGGTGTTTGAAACCACCGCTGGGGACCATTGATCATCAACGTGGGCGATGGAACGGGTCGGAGTTCCCGCGTGCCGCTGGAATGCAGACGACGCCACGGCAAACATTGACGCGAATCACCGCGATCATTCGCTGGGGACCCAAGGTTGGTTGCCGTTCTTTTCCCGAAGGAAGTGCGCGTTCACGTCCTGATACCAATCGTGTAGCCGATGCCGCATCTGTTCTGCCTTGTCCGGCATGCTATCGGCCAGGTCATTCTTTTCGCCCACGTCTCTGGACAGATCGTATAAGTGAATCCGGCCGTCTTCGTAACGTTCGACCAGCTTGTAATTGCCCATGCGGATCGCGCCGCCGGGAAAGCCACCTTGATTGCTGTAGTGGGGGTAGTGCCAAAAGAGTGCTTCGCGATCCAGTGAGTTTCCACGAAGGGCGGGAGCCAAGTTGATCCCATCGATCGGTTGGGGTAGCGTCGCGTCCACCGCAGCGGCAATGGTCGGAAGCAGGTCAATCGAACAGATCGGTTCGTCGCTGACGCTGCCGGGTTGGGTCACACCGGGGTACCGAATGATCCATGGTTCACGAATGCCACCTTCATACACCCAGCCTTTGCCGCCACGCAGCGGCAGATTGCTGGTGGGCGAACCTTCCGATGTGGACAACCCGCCATTGTCGGATGTCAGAACGACGACGGTGTGATCGGCGATTCCGGCGGCGTCGATTTGGTCCAAGACCTTGCCAACCGCCTGATCCATGGCTTCGACCATTGCGGCATAAACGGCATGCTTCTGAAGAATGCGAACCTTGCGGGGACGATCGCCGAAGACCTGTTCTTCATCGGCAAATTCTTCGCCTTCGATCTCCGCTGCTTTCGCTTGGTATTTCTTCACCAAATCCGGGCGTCCCATCAATGGCGTGTGGACGGAATAGAAAGCCAGGTATGCCAAGAAGGGTTGGTCCGCATTTTGTTCGATAAAGGAAGCGGTTTCACGAGCCAGGCGATCCGGTAAATGGTCACCCGGCGGGCTGTCAGGTTTCAATTCTGGATTTTGAAAAGGCGAAAAGTACTTCTTGCCCGTGTAGGGGCCGCCACGGTGATAGCCGCCCATGTTTACATCGAAACCTTGGGCTGGCGGGTAGAAATCCGAATCAGGACCGAGATGCCATTTGCCGGCAAAGAAGGTTTGGTATCCCTTGGGCTTCAACACTTCCGCGATCGTCACTTCGTCCAAAGGCATCTTGTCGTTCAACGGTGCCGGGCGAAACGTGCCTTCGCGTTTTCCCGAAAAGAAATTGGTCGCCTGAGTTCTCGTCGGATAACGGCCCGTCATCAAACTGAACCGCGTCGGCGAACAAACCGGGTTCGCTGCATAGCCGTTGGTGAATCGCATTGCGGAATCAGAAAAGCGATCGATGTTTGGCGTTTCGTAAAAACAATTCGGGTTGTTCGCACCAATGTCCATGAAGCCGAGGTCATCGACCAATAAGACGACAAAGTTCAATGGCGGTGTGTCCGTTTCTGCGGCCGCGGTGGATCGCACGGTGGCGACACCCAGCAAGAGGACACAGACAATCAGCCAGCGGGATTTTGATTCAGGTCGCATCGCGGTCTCGAGGAAAGTTGAAAAAAGTAAACTCATTGCAGGGAGCTGGTTGTTGTTTTGGCGGGACGACTGCGTCCGGACTGAACCGATTCATGTAGTTGGTCGCGTAGTCTTGCGGCGATGTCCGGATGGCGTTCGACCAGATTGAACGTTTCGCCTGGGTCGGCTTCCAGATCGTACAGTTGTCCTGGCGTATCCGGTGCGTTATCGGGCAGGGCATACGACTTCAATTGTCGGTGTTTTTCATAGTTGTTTCCTCCGGATCCTTTATGATCCAAGTACTTCCATTTGCCTTGTCGGATTGCCAGCCAGCGAGTTCCGCCAAAACCTTGTTGCAAGAGATACGGACGCAATGGGCCGGACAAGCGTTCCCTGAAAACAGGGATCAAGCTGTAGCTGTCTTCCGCCGCGTCATCAGGCAGGTCGACATCAAGTGTTTCCGCTGCGGTCGCAAACACGTCGCACAGTGAAATCAACGCATCGGAGGTCGTCCCTGGGCGAATGCTGCCCGGCCAAGTCGCAATGAACGGCACGCGATGGCCGCCTTCCCAATTGTCCCGCTTGACGCCACGCCAGGGACGTGCGCCGTCGTGTTGGTGATCGTTTCGCATATGGAATACGGTGGGGACTTCTGGGCCGTTGTCACTGGTAAAGATCACCAAGGTGTTATCGGCAATGCCCAATTCGCCCAACGTGTCGGTCAATTCGCCGACGATGTGATCTAGCTGGGCGATGAAATCACCATGCGGCCCCGAGTCGGTTCCGCCTTGAAACGCGGGGGCAGGAAACGATGGAAGGTGAACCGCTTGAGTGCTGTGCAACAAGAAGAATGGCTGGTCGGGATGGCGTCGAACATGGTCACGCAAAAATTGCCGACTCTTTTCCAGGAAAACCAAATCAACGGTTTCCAGGTCAAAGTCTGGGGCCTGCATCCCACGTCGGTTGTCGTTGGCATAGGGGTGCTTGGGCAACGTCGATCGATCCAACAGTCCGGTCGGCGGTGTGGGGATTCGATCACCATCGATGAACGCGTACAGCCAATCGGTTGTCGGGCAGCAAGCGGTACCAAAAAATTGGTCAAAGCCGCAATCGATCGGCCCACCGTCGATGCGACGCGAATAGTCAATTCGTTGAACGTCGGGAAGTCCGCCGCGATGGATCGGTTGGCCCTGTTCGTCGTAGAACGTCAGGCCAATGTGCCATTTCCCAAAACAGGCGGTGGCGTAACCGTTTTGTTGAAGCATGCCGGGCAAGGTCAAGCGGTCACTTGCGATCAGGGATGGTCCACCTGCGCCGCTGAAGACACGTCCGCCGTTGGGAATGCGGAATGCCATTTGGCCGGTCATCAAGCTATAGCGTGTCGGCGTGCAAACCGTGCATGGGCTATGGGCATCGGTCATCCTCATGCCCCGGCGGGCCAACGCGTCGATGTTCGGTGTCGGGATGTTCGATTCCGGGTTGTAACAGCCGATATCACCGTATCCCAAGTCGTCGGCCAGGATGACCAGGATGTTTGGACGCGACGCCCCATCGGCAGCGGCGACAGATCCATGGATGCATCCAGCGACAATCGTCAAGGCAATCCGTGCCCACCAGACCATCATTGCATGGGTTCGTCGGACAGGATTGCCGACGCGGATGACAAACGCGTCGGTGGAAACCGGGATTGTTGGGTGAGCCATGGCATTGTTGGTATCGCGAATGTTTCGAGCCGTCAGTCTACCTCAACGGCCGATCGGCGATGGAGTTTCAAGGGATCCACCGATTGGAAATGTCGAACGTCGGATCGAACAGGTTTGCCTTCGGCGGGTAGGATGTGACCTCTTTGAACGATCCCAGTGGAGACCGCGATGAAAATTGCATGCATCCGCGCCTATCAAGTCGATCTTCCCTTGATCGAAGGCTCATACAATTGGTCGGGCGGAAAGTCCGTCTCGGTGTTTGACAGCACCATCGTTGCGGTCGAAGCGGACGACGGAACCGTGGGCTTTGGCGAAGTCTGTCCGTTGGGACCAGCCTATCTGCCCGCGTTTGCCGCGGGTGTGCGGACAGGGCTTCGCGAAATTGGTCCCAGTCTGATCGGATGGGACCCACGCGAGCTTGGTGCGCTGAACCTGCGGATGGATTCGGTGCTGCGTGGGCACCCGTATGTGAAATCGGGGGTCGATATCGCGTGTTGGGATCTATTGGGCAAAAACAGTGGCTTGCCAGTTTGCACGCTGATGGGGGGACGTCATGGCGACGCGGTGCGGTTGTACCGGGCCATTTCCCAACAGTCGGCGGACGAGATGGCGGCGAAAATCGCGCGCTATCGCGACGAAGGGTACACACGATTTCAGTTGAAGGTCGGTGGTGATCCCGATATCGACATCGAACGCATTCATGCGGCTCGCGATATCCTGCCCCCATCGCATCGACTGGTTGCCGATGCCAACACCGGTTGGACGCAGCATGAAGCGATGCGGGTGGTTCGGGCGACAAAGAATTTGGACGTCTACATCGAACAGCCCTGCGAGACCTATGAAGAATGTTTGGCGATTCGACGCGGGACGGATCATACGTTCGTGCTGGATGAAAACATTGACGATCTTGGCATGCTGTTGCGAGCTAAATCCGATCTGGCAATGGACGTGGTGAACCTAAAAATCAGCAAGTTGGGTGGACTCACGAAGGCGAAGCAGGCGAGAGATTTGTGCGTCGCGATGGGAATCGCAATGACTTTGGAAGACAGTTGGGGCGGAGACATTGCCACGGCGGCGATCGCGCACTTTGCCCACAGCACCCCCGAGGCCTTTCGATTCACCAGTACCGATTTCAATAGCTATGTCACGGTCTGTACCGCGGACGGAGCACCCCAACGGATGAGTGGTTGGATGAAAGCGTCGGACCGACCCGGTCTGGGGATTCAGCCTCGGATGGATGTTCTGGGCGATCCCGTGCTGGAGATTCGCTGACGTTGTGGTCGGCTGCTGAAACATTGCCGGCATGTTTTTGATTGGCTGTTCTGGCCGTGCGGCCAATTCGATCAATTCACTTTCCGGTGAATGCGGAAATAGGTGAAAGGTGGTTACCCCACCATGCTTGCTGTGGTGAAGTGCCGCAGACGCTGTCTCGTCGGCTTCACGGCGTCCCGCATCAAGTTTTCGTGGCGTTGTGCACGCGTCTTCGTCGTTACACTGCACCGCAAACCTCCTTGTAACGTCCACTGTGGCGTTGCCCGCAAATTCGCATGAGAATTGATATGGCCTGCCCCATCTTGAGACTCTCCGTCTTCCTGCTACTCCTCGGTGTTTTGGTGCGGGCCGCAGCGGCGGAAGATCCCGATCAAGTGTTCGCCAGTCAGGCTCTTTCGTCGCTGGGGATGATTGACGTAACCTCGCCCCCATTTGGTGCCGATCCGACGGGCGAAAGCGACAGCACCGAAGCGATTCAGCGCGCGATTTTGTTCGCACGTGACGCACAAATGGTGACCTACTTTCCAAAGGGCACCTACGTCGTCAGCGACACACTGCGGTGCCTGCACGGGCGTTGGGATCCCGACATCGGCAAGCTTCGCAATACACGCGACTTGCCATGCATTTTGGTCGGCGATCGGTCAACAACGGAACGTCCACTGATCCGACTTGCCGATCATAGCCCTGGATATGACGACCCAGCGCGTCCCAAGCACGTGGTTCGGTTTTGGGCATTCGGAAGCGGTCGAGAGCAACCGACCACCGAGTTGCAGCCGAATATCAACATGAACCAAATGATGATCGGAATCGATGTCAGTGTCGGTCGTGGGAATCCGGGGGCCGTCGCCATTCGCCATCGCGCCGCACAGGGTTCCAGTATCCAAGACTGTACCATCGATGCCCGAGGCGGATTGATCGGATTGGAAGGCGGCGCGGGGTCGGGAGGATCCCACTTCGGAATCACCGTGATCGGAGGAAAAGTCGGAATTGACTACTCCGAGACACAGCCCGCGCCCACCTTGGCCGGGATCACCCTGATCGATCAAGAACAGACCGCAATTGTCAATGCCTCGCGTCAGGCTTTGACGGTGGTCGGGTGCCGGATCGAAACCAACGGCCATGGTCCCGTGATCGTCACACGCCAAAAAACACCACACCATGGCCAACTGTCGATGGTCGATTCCATGATCGACTTCAAGAAGCCCGGCCAGAATGTGGTGATCGATGCACAAGCGGCGGTGACGATGCATGACGTGTATGTGCGTGGTGCATCGGCTGTGGTGCAGAGTGGCCAACAGACGTTGTTCAAAGCCGATCAAGAAGGCTGGATGCGTGTGCAGGAATTGGCTGCCGCACTACCGGCCCCGCCGCTGGGATCTTGGACGCCGATGCCGGGCTTTCGATACGAGACGCCCATTTTTGTGAATGGCAACCGTTCGTTGTCGGCGATTCATGCACTTGTCGATTCGGTGAATGGTCCGCCGGAGAATCTGGTGACACGCCACCTTTGGCGATCATCTTTTCCGTCGTGGCAATCCCCCGGAGCGGTCAATGTGGCTGAACCACCGTATGAGGCTCAGGGCGATGGTCAGCACGACGATACGGAGGCCATTCAACGCGCCGTTGATGAAAACGGAATCGTTTTTCTGCCGAAAGGGGTTTATAAGATTTCACGCCCGATTCGTTTGCGATCCGACTCTGCACTGATCGGTGTAGGGCGTTGCTATACCTGGATCGAACCGCTGGGCGGCAAGGGGAGTGCGTTTGTAAACCCGGCGGACCCAATGCCATTGATCCAAACGGCCGACGATGCGCAGGCAAACACGACGTTGGCGTTTCTTGGTTTACAGACGACGCTGGACGCACCCGGTGCCTATTGTCTGAACTGGCGATGCGGCGGGGCATCCGTCTATCGCAGCGTCAACGTTGACATGCCGGCGGCGTGGAAAGCAAAACGCTTGAAAGAATCACCCCAGTATGACTTCCCATTGGTGCGAATCACCGGCAACGGTGGCGGCAAATTTTACAATTTTCACCAAGAATCCTGGGGGCTTCATGGAAGGGAATACCGCCACGTATTGGTCGAAGGCACCCGTCAGCCATTGCGGTTCTATCAATGCAATCCGGAACATGCCCGCAGCGATGCAAACATGGAGATTCGTGGGGCAAGCGATGTCAGTGTGTTTGGCGTCAAAGGCGAATACCAAACCCCAATCATCAGGATGGTCGACAGCGACAAGATCCGCATTTTCGGCTATGGAGGCAACGCATCGGCGTGGCCGGGTCGTGCGCTCTTTGAAATCGAAGATTGCTCCAGCTATTTGCTGACCAACTTGGTGGATTCACCACGACTCCAGGGGGCGGGTTCGGCGGATCATTTTGCCGGCGAAGGCTCGGACCCCAGGACCTGGTCGATGGTTCAGGTGATCGCCGGCGAAAAGCCAGACCTGGAATTACGTCCCGCCGATCGACCGGTCTTGATCCGCCGCGGTGATCCCTGAGGCTGGCTGCAGGGATGGGCTGCCGCGTGAGTTGTCAAGTTCCAGCGACGACCAACACCGCTCCGGTGGATTGATCGGAGGCAGTCACTCGGATTGCGGCATATTGCCCCGCTGTGCGGCGATGTTGGCCGATGTCAAGTCGATGCTTCCGCGTCCGCATTAGGCTGGTATGTCGATCTGGGGTGACTCGGTCCTGGCATCCGGTCGAAAATCCGTCATTCATCCAAAGGCAAAGGCATGAACTTCTCATCCAATACATCTGAATCTGCAAGTCGTCGTCAGTTCTTCAAAGCAGGGTCGGCCGCGATGGCTGCCGCATCTGTCGCTTCGGCGCCCCGTGTGCATGCGGCTGGCAGTGATGATCAGGAGATCCGAATCGGTTTGATCGGTTGCGGTGGCCGGGGAACTGGTGCCGTGATTGATGCCCTGGGTGCTGAACGTTTGACCGTCTACCCGCAATCGGGATATCACACCGAAACGGTGGCCCAAGACACAAAGGTCAGCCAAAGTCGAATGCGCGTGGTGGCACTTGCCGATGTATTCGAAGACCGTCTGGAAAGCTGTCGAAAACAGATGGGCAAGTTGGGGTTTGATTTGGGACCGGAAGTCTGTTTCTCCGGTTTCGATGCTTACAAGCAGCTTCTTTCGATGGCCGATGTGAACTACGTCATTTTGGCAACGCCGCCCCATTTTCGGCCGCTGCATTTACAAGCGGCCATCAATGCCGGTAAGCACGTTTTTATGGAAAAGCCCGTGGCCGTCGACGTCCCTGGTGTTCGCATGGTGATGGAAGCCGGAAAGCTCGCCCGGCAGAAGGGTTTGGGCATTGCCGCCGGAACGCAGCGACGCCATGACCGTGGCTATCGTGAAACCATCGAGCGAATACACGGCGGCGCTATCGGCGACTTGGTCTATGGGAAATGCTATTGGAACGGAGGGCAGATCTGGGTGGTTAATCGGAAACAAGAGTGGAGCGACATGGAATGGCAGCTTCGCAATTGGAACTATTTCACTTGGCTTTCAGGCGACCATATCGTTGAACAGCACGTTCACAATCTGGACATTATGAATTGGGTGATCGGGTCACACCCGTTGCGTGTGGTCAGCGGTTTGGGGGGCCGTCAGGTGCGAACAGATCCACGTTATGGGCACATCTATGATCACTTTGCAGTGGAGTACGAATACCCCGGCGGCGTGTCCGTATTCAGCCAGTGCCGTCAGATCAATCGTTGCAAAAATATGGTCAGCGAAGAAATCGTTGGCACTCACGGCATGAGCAACTGCAAAGACTATATTCAGCCGAAATCTGGAGAAGCCTGGAGTCGACGGCAGAAAGAACCGAGCGCCTACAAACGGGAACACGAGGACTTGATCAACAGCATCCGCCAGGGCCATCCGATCAACGAAGCTCAGACGATTGCCGAAGCCACGATGACCGGAATCATCGGTCGCGAAGCGGTGTACAGCGGCCAAGGAATCGAGTGGGACGAAGCGATGAAGTCCGAGGTCAAATTGGGGCCCGAACAATACCAGTTGGGCGACCACCCCGTTCCGCCCGTTCCCATGCCGGGAACGTATCGGTTTGTATGATGGAATCCGGCAGCCGTTGACACCGTCAACGGGCAGCGATTCCCGTCACAGCGAAGGTGCCTGCCAATCTGGAATGCCGGATTCCGCCAATTGCTTTTCGTAACGGACGGCTTGTGGTTGGACGGGGCAATAGGGGGCATCTTCATTGACCATCAGCGGTCGCGTCTCGTTCCACCATTGATCGTAGAGGGTCCGCAATCGTTGAACGACGTCCGGATGGGCGTCGGCGACGTCGGTGGATTCTTTGGGGTCGGAACGAATGTCAAACAGTTCGTTGTTGTTGACCAGACGCCAACGTGCGGTCCGCACGGCGCATTTGTCATAGCGACTGTCGTTCGGATCGGCGCCTTTTTTCCAGCGTCCGACGTGCACGAACAATTCGCGATCGGCCCATTCAGATTGAGGATTTTCCAGCAACGGCAGCAGGCTTCGTCCATCAATGGCTTGGGCATCCGCCGGAATCTTTACGCCCGCGAGATCGCAGAACGTCTTGTACAGATCAATGTGAGCCGTCAACGCATCGACATCGGCATTTTCGGGTAGCTTGCCTTTCCATCGCCAGAACGCCGGGACATGGGTACCGCCTTCGTAGGGTGATCCTTTGCCAGTTTTAAAACCGGCGGTAAACAGCGGGGTGGGTTTGCCGTTCCGTTTGCCGCTGCGTCCCGCCTGCCCGTTGTCGGTCATGAAAATCACCAGCGTGTTTTCCCACAATTCCCATTCGTCTAACTTTTGCATCAGCCGACCAAAATTGTCATCGATGTTCTCGATCATCCCGTAGCGACCTTGGGTATTCCCGTCCCAACCCATGTCGGCAAATCGCTTCTTATAACGTTCGGGTGCGATCATGGGGCCGTGTGGTGCATTGGTCGACACGTAGGCAAAGAAGGGTGTACCGGATTGTTGTTGATCGCGGATCCATCCGAGTGCCGCTTGAAAGAACACATCGGTGCAGAATCCTTGGGTCTGAACGATGGTGTCGTTGTGCAGAATCACGTTGTCGAAATAGCGTTGGTCTGCTTTGCGGTTCGGCGGGAAATCGGCGCAGCTACCTTGGAACGATTGGCCGATTCCGCCGGCGCCGTGGATGAAGACTTCGCTGAATCCGCGTTGATAAGGCTGGTATTCGTCTTCGTCGCCAAGGTGCCACTTTCCAAAGATTCCGGTGGCATATCCGGCTTGCCGCAATAGCTGTGGAAACGTGGTGGTGGACAGGGCCATTCGTTCCCGTTCCTTGATGGTGTGGGTCACGCCGTTTCGAAACTCGTGACGTCCGCTGAAAATCGCGCTGCGGGTGGGGGCACAGGTCGGGCTGACATGAAAGTCGGTGAACCGCATCGACATCGAATGAAACTTGTCCAAGTTCGGCGTCCGCAACACCGGGTTCCCCATGCAAGACAGGTCGCCCATGCCCTGGTCGTCGGTCATCACCAGCAAGATGTTCGGCCGACTGCCGGTCAGGGAATCGGCACCGGCGGTTTCGGCACCCCCGATCGTGATGCAGATACAGAACGAGACCAGCAACCAGTGACGGTGAAAAAGCATTGCAAACACTCTTGGGGTGGGGTGTTGGGGCGGCAACCGGACATGTCGATCCCTAGCATATCGATCGCGGAGTTCGGGGTGTTGTCGATTGTGGCCCGTGGCCGAATCAACGCTGCTAGAATTGTCCCCACATCGTTTTCGATTCGCCGTACCTAGAGGTCAAACGTGGACCATCGCTCGTTCGTTCCGTTCGCGGTTTTGGTGGCTTTGCTTGGATCGGTGAATGCCCCACGCAATTGTGTGGGTGCCGAAAATCCGAACATCGTACTCATCTTTGTCGATGACCAGGGTTATTACGATCTTGGTTGCTATGGCGCAACAGAGGTCCAGACACCTCGAATCGACGCCTTGGCGGAACAAGGTGTGCGGTTGACGGACTACTATGCCGCGGCACCGATCTGCAGTCCATCAAGAGCGGGGTTGTTAACGGGATGTTATCCGCGACGCGTTGGGAACCACATCTGGGTTCATCGCGCCGATTCGAATACCGGGATTCACCCCGATGAATTGACTCTGGCAGAATTATTAAAATCGGCGGGGTATGCCACGGCATGCGTCGGCAAATGGCACTTGGGTTTTCATCCGCCATTCTTGCCGCTTCAACAAGGCTTCGATCACTATTACGGCTTGTTGCATAACCTGGACCCGGTGGAGGTCGTCTATTTCGACGATCAGGGCGGTGTGCCTTTGATGCGGGGAGATCAAGTCGTCAAACGACCGGCGGATCCGTCGGAGCTAACGCGGCTTTATACCGACGAGACGATCAAGTTCATCAGGGATCATCGTGACGGGCCGTTCTTTGTCTACCTAGCCCACACGATGTTGCACAACCCGTTGGGAGTGGGTCCGGAGTTCAAGGGCACCTCGCACTGGGGCGATTATGGAGATGCGATTCAGGAGATGGATTTTCATGTCGGACGGATTGTCGATGAACTCGAGAATCTGGACATCGACGACAACACGTTGATCGTCTACGCGTCGGACAATGGGCGAGGCCCCGGTCGCACGCCCGACCAGAAAATGCAAGGCCGGAAGTTGTCCACTTATGAAGGTGGGATTCGAGTTCCCGCGATCGCTTGGGGGCCGGGTGTCGGGATTACCAAGTCATTGGTGTCCGGTGCCGTGACGCGAGCGATGGATTGGTATCCGACGCTGGCGACCTTTGCCGGAGTGCCGGTTCCAACGGATCGAGTCATTGATGGACGCGATTTGACGCCATTGCTGACCGGAGAAACCATATTGGTACCGCCCCCGGGGTTGAAGATGTCCTTGAACGCGACGGTTCCATTGCGGCGTCGCTTCGAACCCCCTGGGGAATGGGCGTCAATGATCAATCGCAACGAATACTTTGACGCATTTTTCTATCATGGCAGCCAAGGCGCCCTGGCTGCGGTGAGGTGGCGAAATTGGAAGCTTGTGCTGAATCCAAGTTTGACCTTGTACGACTTGGCGAAAGATCCGGGCGAAACGAAGCCGGTGCGCAACGGAGAGATCTTGCGAAAGTTGCGGGGAATGGCGGTTCTGTTTCAAGAAGAAATGCGACGGGATGCGCGGCCGGCGGGCGTCGTTGTTCCCAAACAAGCGAATGGCCGGACACGGGTCACGGCGGATCAGTTGGATCGATTGAATGCAAAGACGGACGTGGTGTATGCGCAGTACGATGATCGACAGTTGGCGATGGATATCTATCGCCCAAGTTCTTCATGGGGGACATTGCCCGCGGTCGTCTGCATTCACGGGGGCGGTTGGTACAAAGGAAATCGATCAAGTCATCGGGCGATGGCGCAATCACTTGCTTTGCGTGGATACGTGACAGCAACGATTTCCTATCGACTTAGTGGCGAAGCGTCCTTTCCCGCAGCCATTCACGATTGCAAAGCGGCGGTGCGTTACTTGCGTGCCCATGCCAAAGAGTATGGGATTGATCCTGATCACATCGGCGCGATGGGACTTTCGGCTGGCGGCCATCTGACCGCGCTGCTGGCGACTTCCGCGGGCGTGCAAAGGTTGGAAGGAAGCGGTGGAAATCCCCAGTTCAGCAGCGCGATCCAGGCCGCGGTACCCATGGGTGCCCAAACGGACCTGTTATCGGAGCGGACCCGCACCGTGTCCGCCAGCGCCAGCCGGGGGGAAATCTGGCGACAGTTTTTGGACGGTTCGTTGGACCAAAACGAATCGAATTACCAGTTGGCATCACCGTTGTTTCATTTGAATGACGGCGACCCACCGTGTTGGTTTGTGACGGGGGCATTGGACGATCCCAGCACTCACGCGGATGGCTTTCGCAAACGCATGGATGAATTGGGGATTGATACCGGGCTGACTGTCATCGCAGAAGCGCCGCATGCGTTTGTGGGCAAGCAGCGTTGGTTCGACACGATGTTGAACGACGCGGATCGTTTCTTTCAGAAGCACCTGAAAGCAAAAGCCGGGCAGAAAAACGGACAATAGCCGTCTTCGGGCGCGCTATTGATCCATCTCTCGCTGCAACCAAGCTCGGGCGTATGCCCAATTCCGTTTGGTGGTCCGGGGAGAAACGCCCAGGATTTCGGCTGTTTCTTCGATGGTCAGTCCTGTGAAGTAACGCAGTTCCACCAACTTTGCCAACTCGGGATCTTCGTCGGCAAGTTTGGTCAGTGCGTCATCAAGACTTAGTAGGTCGTCAATATTGTCCGGGGTCACCGCCACCAGGGCGTCGTCCATTTCTTGACGCACCCAATCGCCACCACGCTTGTCGCGACTTTTCCGACGTGCGTTTTCGATCAGGATTCGTCGCATCGCTTCGGCGGCTGCGGCGAAAAAGTGTCCTCGTCCGTCCCATTGTTGCGGTCGGCTGCCACCGACCAAACGCAGGAATGCTTCATGAACCAAAGCCGTGGGTTGCAACGTGTGCCCGGGCTTCTCCTGATTCATTCGGCTGGCGGCCAGACGCCGAAGTTCGTCATAGACGACCGGCAAAAGATCATCGGCGGCTTTGGTATCGCCGCTTTCGATGGCCGAGAGTATTCGCGTGATGTCCGGGTTCATATGCTGAAGCCGCCGTCGCGAAATCGGTCAGCGGATCGAAACGGGTGTCGGGGAGAAAACCTTTCAAAAGCTGTGAATCAGTGATTGTTTCATAGTTGGCGGTGCCTGTACATCCACAGGTGTAGGTGTCGACCCGAAGGCAGACGTGCAAGATGTCCCGGGGGGACGCCGCAAATTTCGGCGTCCGCCCGCAAGCCGATCCGGTGCCAAACGCGGACCAGCGGTTAAGCAAAACGATCCATGAATAGCCCGCTGGGATCAACAACGTCTGCGACGGCCCGTTGAAAGGCGTCCAGATCAACACCGTTATCCTGCAGAACGTTGGTTATCGCCGAACGAATTTGGTCGGGGGATGTGCCTTGGGAGGCTTCTGAAGTCAGGTCGTCGATGGTTTCCAAGATCTGACTGATCAATTGATCGGTGGATGATTCGTCGACACCAGCGACCAATAGCGCCGATTCTAACGAACGGGTGTCGCTGTCTTCATCGCTCGGCGGCGGTCCTGGCGGTCGATTCGGCCGGCTTGCGCCTGATGTTCGGCCGGAGCCCGACGCAGCGGAGGGGCCGTTGGCACGCATCGCTTCCCCGACCTTGGCTGAATCGATCCCGTTGGATTCCAAGACGTCTTCGATTGCGGATTGGACCGTTTGGTGATCCACAGAACCGGATGGTGAATCGGTTCGAAGCCCAGAGATGGCGTCGTCGATTTGTTGCAATACATCCGACGCCGTTGACTGGTCCACACCGACCGATTGCAAAGCTTCGGTCATCGCTTGTTTGCCATTGGGTGGGGGGCCGCCGGTGCGCGTATTTGCAGCGGAGGCATGAGGGGATAGCGACGAATTGGTGTTCGAAATATTCATGGATTCAAGCTTATGTTCCTGATCACGGAAAGACGGGTCGCGTAAGGTTGCGACCTTCAACGTGTCGGAGTTTAAGATCAGATTCTTCGTCGAAATCACACGCAAAAGAACGGAATTCAGGTCGCAATTTCTTATTCCATCGAACTTCTGAAAATTCTCAGAATGCGCGGCCCTTGACCGACAAACATGGCGCATTGCATTGGTGCCAACACATGTCGTGTTCGAACAAAGCTTCTTTGCATCTGTCGCATCTACGAGGAATTGACCATTGAAATGCTATCTGAATGCCTTTGCGATTTCTGGTCTTCTGGTGTTCCCTATCGTTGCATCTGCGCAGCCGCCGGGACGCGGTGGGCCTCCCGGGATGGGAGGGCCCGGGTTCCACAACGGTGGGCCAATGGAGATGCGTTCACAACCGTCGATCGAGGTGTTGGTTCTGTTGTTCGATCAGGCGGATTTGAATCGTGACGGATGCCTGACAAAATCAGAACTGACTCGGACGATGCAAAGTCGTAGCAATCCCTTGGCGATGGGCGGTGCGGCACGACGACCACCGCACATGCCACCCGAAGGGATGCGGCAAGACCGGCCGGGTGACGATGGGCCCATGATGCCATCTGGGCCGGCATCCAAGCCCGGCGAAGTGATGTCGGATGATGCGGCCGATTCGCTGGATTTGAATCCGAGACAAAGCCGCCAATTGAAGTTGTTGCAAGCGGAAGTGGATCGAAGGCTCGCTGCGATATTGACCGATGAACAGGAACTGTCGTTGAAGAACTATCGTCCCCTGCATCCGCCGGGTCAGCCGCCGCAAGGCGATGGTCCGCCACCGCCCCGCGATGACGAAGACTTGGACGCGGCGGATGACAACGCGGAAGCCGAACAAAACGACGTGCAAGAGGATTAGCCCGCAGTTGATCATCGCGTCATGGCACGGCATCGAACGGTTCGCGAACCGTTCTGGTAGGCTCTTGGGCCGATGACGTGCCGCCATTGGTTTCGTGGCGACGTTGTGTTACCTGTCTTCAATCATCAGATGTCAAATCCTACCGAGCGAGCCGTTTTTCTGCAGGCGATCGAGGAAGAAGATCCCGCGGATCGTCGTGCGTATTTGGATTCCGCCTGCGGTGATGATGCACAGTTGCGTCGCAACGTCGAAGCCCTGTTGCAGGCTCATGAAAACCCGGCTGATCTGTTGGATCACCCGATCGGTGCGGATCAACAACGTCCCGTTTTCAACACCGAAACCATCGTTCAGCACGTCGATCATATCGGCATGCAAATCGGTCCCTACAAATTGATGGAGCAAATTGGGGAAGGCGGTTTCGGTCTTGTCTTTGTGGCCGAACAGGATCAACCGGTTCGACGGCGCGTGGCGTTGAAGATCGTCAAACCAGGAGTCGGATCCAAAGAAGTCATTGCGCGTTTCGAAGCGGAACGGCAAGCGGTCGCGATGATGAATCATCCGAACATTGCACAGGTGTTCGATGCCGGGGTGACTGCCGATCATCGACCCTATTTCGTAATGGAACTCGTGCGTGGGTTACCCATCACGGATTTCTGTGACAAACAACATTTGACGGTGCGCGATCGTTTGAATCTGATGGTCGATGTTTGCTTGGCGGTGCATCACGCGCATCAAAAAGGGGTGATTCATCGCGACATCAAGCCATCCAATGTCATGGTGACGTTGCACGACGGTCGGCCGATTGCCAAAGTCATCGATTTTGGCGTCGCCAAAGCGATCGGCCAACGATTGACTGACAAGACCGTGTACACGCGGTTCTTTTCGATGATCGGAACGCCGTTGTACATGAGTCCCGAGCAAGCCGAGATGAGCGGATTGGATGTCGACACCCGCAGCGACATTTATTCACTTGGCGTTTTGTTGTACGAATTGTTGGCCGGTGCAACCCCGTTTGATCGTGGACGAATGGAATCCGCCGGACTGGATGAAATGCGCCGAATCATTCGCGAAGAAGAACCGCCGCGACCCAGCACGCGTCTTTCAACAATGAATCGTACGATGACGACGATCGCCGATCAGCGACGTGTTGATCCACAGCGGTTGGCATCGACCCTGCGTGGTGATCTGGATTGGATCGTCATGATGGCTTTGGAGAAAGATCGTGCCCGAAGGTACGACACCGCGTCATCGTTTGCCGAAGACGTTCGCAGGTACCTGCGTGGCGAATCGGTTCAAGCACGTCCACCCAGCACGATGTACCGCTTTCGAAAGTTTGCCAGTCGCAATCGTGTGGCCATTGTCACCGTGGGACTGGTGGCCGGATCGATGATCTTGGGAACGGCCGCCAGTTTGTGGCAGATGTCTCGCGCGATCGACGAACGTAACGCCAAAGACTTGGCTTTCCGTGAAGCCATGCAGGCAAAGGTCGAAGCGATTCAAGCAAAGCAACAGGTGGAACAGTTTGCCGAAGACTTGATTCGATCCAACGAATTGGTTGCCAGCGGTCAATCTCACGTGGATGCGGGACGTTGGCAGGAGGCGGTGGACGATTTCGACGCCGCAGTGGCGATGCAGCCGAGTTACTATTTTCCGCGAATCCAGCGGGCCCAGCTATACACGCGTTTGCGGTTATGGCCCGAAGCGGCGAAGGATTACCGGGTGGCGATGGAAACTGGTGCGGCGACCAATCAGCCGCAGTGGTGGGGAACGCCCGCCTTGTTTTGCCTGGTCGGATACGAGGACGCTTTCGAACGTTTGGCCCAGCAGAATTTGCGACGTCTGACAAAGAACTCGCTATCGGATTGGTTAACGCTTCGTGGTTTGTTGGTGCGTCCCGAATCCAGTGTGATCGAAGATTCCGACCAACTGGCGAACCTTGCCGAGCGATGGTTGCTGGAATTGGAATTTCCGATTCCACCGGAATTGCGAGGCCCCTTTGCCGCTCTTGGTCCTGAACGACCAAGAGACGAATTCGGCCGGATGCCGCTTGGCGACGACACACCGCTGACCGTTTGCCGGTACACGACCGGGATTGCCGAACTGCGGGCGGGACAGTTTTCGTTGGCCGTCGATTTGTTGAACGAAGCGAAGGACGATCAACAATGGCCGGCGCACTTCATCGTGCACGCACCGTTGGCGTTGGCCTATCACCACCAAGGTGATTCGACACAAGCGACTCAGACGCTGCAGCAATCCGAAAAGGCTTTGCGAAGGATTTTGAAACTTTATCAAAATCAACCCGATCGTCCGTCCGTATCACCCTGGTTCGATTTGGTGGAGGCGTTGGTGCTGCACGAAGAAGCCAGCGTGGCGATCACGGGATCGCCATCGGCGTTGCAATCCGAGGTGCAGCAGATGCGAAAGGTTGCATCGGATTTGCTGTGACTTGGTTCACTCCGGAAAGGCCGTTGAGCAAGGCCCGCACGGCCGATCTTTTTCGTGACGGTCAGACAACGACACGAAAATCCATGTCGCGAATATCGACGTCGCCGTCGGTGACCTGAACCTGAAGCGTTTCATTTCCGATCACGCTGTAGAGATCGGATGGCAACATCTGGATGGTGTAGGTTCCCGACTGATCGATCTCTGCAAAGCTGTAGTTGCCTCGATCGTCGGTGATCGCGACGTCGACGACGTTGCCATCGCTATCGAGCAACTGCAACGTTGCACCGGCCATCGGATCCAAATCGCCGTCGGTTTCCTTCCGGCGATCTTTTCGGTCGTCGTTTTGCCGCCGATCATTTCCCTGGTCACGGGCCAGCAGCTCCAGGTCCGCTTCGCTGATCGGTTCGGATTCATCGACAACGGCTTGCAGCGGATCGGTGGATTGCGAGGTCACGTCGCGGCTAGTGGATTCCGCCATCACGGTGCCGCTGATCTCCGGTGCAAAGAAAAACACGTTTTCCTGTAACGTCGTCAGTTCCGTGTTTCGATCGATGATGTCCGCCAGCGTTGTGTTTTCAACTTCCCGCAACTCTCTTCCGCTAAGCGTGTTCTGGTACCAGAAACGATCGCCGTCACGCAGTCGTTCGAATTGGTCGGCGATGATGGTCGTTGCGGTTTCGCCCAGTGATCCATCTTCGGTGGCGTCTTCAGCCAACAAGCCAACCCACAGGTCGATGTTGTCGACGCTGCCATACAGGGATTCCAAATTCGCCGCCAGAACGCTGTCGCTCGTGATGGCGTCAAAGGTGTCGACCGGTTCCAAGCCATACGCTTGGCGGACGGAGTTGTAGTCGGCCAGCCCATGGTCGCGGCCACGTTGGATGTTTAGCGAAACCAGGTCCAGACCGCCGGCACCGGGGGGGCCAAACAAGAAGTTTCGTAGGCTGTCGACCACTTCAAGATCGACTTCTTGTGAAAGTGTCGACGAAGCATATTTCAGTAAAGGCTCGATACCCGTTTCTTTCAGCACGCCAGGTTGGAAAAATGCATCGGCCAGGGAGATCGCTTCATCAATATCACTTCCGTCATCGCCGACCATGCGGAACGTGTCGTTCAGTGTGCTGTGCCCGAATCGAAAAGCCGCGGTCGAAAATTCATTGGCGATGGACGGGTCGACATCGGCGTTGTAGCCGACGTATTGATCAACCGCATCGTTGCCCAACAATGCGGGCAGAAACTCGTTGTAGGTGATCGATTGCAATTCAGCGATCACCGTCGCCCGTGCTTCTTGATAAATCTGTTCGTCGGTCAAGGTCGGATCGCTGGCGGAAATTTCGTCCGCCAATCGGTTGTGTTCCCGGACAAACAGGGCATGCATCGATGTCAGCATGATGTTTTCGGCGGCGCGAATGTCTCCCGCCAGAATGCCACCGTTTTCGTCGCTGGGAAGCAATCCGTCGTCGGTGATCAATAGCCGACCGCCGACGAATTCACGCAGGGAATCCGCAGTCGTTTGATCGCTGCCATAGATTTGTGAACCATCAATCCACGCGGTGATCGCGTTGACTTGTTCGGCCGGATTTTCGGTGGACGTTCCCGTTCCATCGGCAAATTCGGATCGAGTCAGGTGAATCGTTGCTTCACCGGTGCCGAGCGGATCAAATAAAGGATCGCCCGTGGGCACTTGGATGTCAAAGGCGGTGCCGTCGGTCTCCGGTTCCAGTGACAGATCAATGTCATGATCTAAGAATTGTCCCCAAGCGAAAACAAAGGAGCTGAGATCACGGTCGCTGGTGGTGCCTTCGGGATCCGCGGCGGAAAGCGTGTTGCTGATCTCGCGTGCGCTCGGGCGGTCCTCGCCGGCGGGCTGTGAAATTCCGTCGGCATAATCGGCTTCGGAAACCCGAAGCAATTCTGTGTCCGCAGCCCCCAGATCAGGGTTTTCCAGATTGTTTCCGGTCCCGTCGATCGACTGGACCTCCGTGGTGGTTAAGGGATCTTCGTCAGGCGTTTCGGTCGGCGGGTCGGCGACGGGAGCTTGATCGTCTCTATCTGGTCGCGATTGGTTGCGCTCGCGATTCAAACGATTGATTACCAGAAGAGCGTCGTGAGCCGTGTCGCGGCCATCGTTATTCACGTCGGTCATACGCCCGCGACCCCGCGGCTCGTTGTCGGCATCGGCACTGGACTGTCGCCGATTCATTTGGTTGATGATGGTCAACGCATCGATCGCCGTGACTTGTCCGTCCTCATTGACGTCCTCGGGGATGGCTTGGTTATGGAACAGATTGGCGGCCAGAAGACGTCGAGATTCCAACGCTTCGCTGCGCATCTTTCGGCGTCGCGTCTTGCGTCGACGCGGAACGTTTGTGTTGGGGCGGAGACGGCGAATCCAGCGATTCCAAAGGTCTGACATCACGGCACCTTTGCGGAGTGGACAGAGAAGCGGAGGAGGGGGAAAAGCGGTGGTTCAGCAACGGCTTGGATGCTTCATTGCTCTACCTTTAGGTGCGACATGTGCGACAGAATGTCACGCTTGAGCGGAAAAACCGTCCCTAGCTAGCGGAACTTTTCCTTGCGGGTGGGGTTGGGGTGTCCCCGCAAGTTCAGAAAACTTGGCCCGGTTGCCGGTCAAATGTCGCATGGAATTCCACACCAAACCGTTCGATTGATCCGCCGCTTTGTGGTCTTTTCCGATGCGCTGTCTGCCTAGCACCGATGCCGAATCATCCGCCCGATCCGATGCCGTTGGCCAAAGGATCGCCCAGGCCCGTCAGGGGAACATCCAGATGTTGGGTCAGCTGCTGCAGCGGTATCAGCACTTCTTGTCGGTTCAAGCATCGGCTCAGCTGCACGGACGTTTGCGGCGGCGGGTCAGCGATTCGGATTTGGTCCAAGAAACCATGTTGGCCGCGCACCGTGACTTTCATCGCTTTCGCGGAACCACCGAAGGCGAACTGTTGGCATGGTTGCGACAGATCTTGAATCATTGTCTGAACCACGCTGTTGAAAAAAACGTGTTCGCACAAAAGCGGGACGTTCGTCGCGAAGTGTCCCTGGATGCATTGGCCACACGATCGAGTGACAGTGTGATGCGGTTGTCGCACATCGCAACGGATCGTGCGGCATCACCCAGCGAAGTCATGCAGAAACAGGAATTGGCGGACGATCTATCCAGACAGCTTGGAAAGCTTAAGGACAACTATCGTGACGTCATTGTCTTTCGAAACCTGCAAGGAATGTCGTTCGAAGAAATCGGACAACGCATGAATGTGAAGTCTGGGACGGCCCGAATGATGTGGGTCCGTGCCATTGCAAAGTTCAAAGAAATCGCCACGCCCACGTCATCGTCGTTTTGAGTTCTTCTTCGTCCTTGTTTGGTGGTCGGGCACGCCTTTCGCTACACGTATTCTGTTCGGAATCATGATGAATCGATTCGCTCTTGTTCTGGCCATCTTCGCCACTTGGTCACTGTCGGCGCTCTCGGACGACTGGCCAGAGTTCTTGGGGCCCGGTGGGGCTGCACACAGCAGTGACACCGTACCCAGTGAGTGGAGCGAGTCCCAGAATCTGAAATGGAAGGTCGATCTGCCCGGCATCGGATCGTCCAGCCCGATCATTGTCGGCGATCAAATCTTGGTCACCTGTTATGTGTCACAGCAGGACGTTTCCAAGCGTCAACTCCTGGCTTTCGACAAAACGACCGGACGTCAGAACTGGTCGTTAGATTTCCCTATCGACTATCGTGAAGACCCGTATCAGGGATACATCACCGAACATGGATACGCCAGCAACACACCGGTGACCGACGGAACCAACGTGTACGTCTTCTTTGGCAAAGGCGGTGTGCATTCAGTCACGTTGGACGGAAAACGAAACTGGAGTGTCGATGTCGGAAAAGAATCCAGCAATCGGCAATGGGGATCCGCAGCCAGTTTGATCCTGTTTGAAGACAGCGTGATCGTGAACGCGGCAGAGGAAGCGGTGTCGATCATTTCGCTGGACAAAGCCACGGGAAAAGAAAACTGGCGTCAAGAAGCCGGCATGCTGGAACTGACCTACGGGACACCACGAATCGTCCATTTGGATAGTGGCGACAGTGAATTGGTGATCAGTGTTCCGGGAGAGATCTGGTCGATGAACCCGGTCACCGGAAAGCTGAAATGGTACGCGCAGTCGCCGATGACAGGAAACGTCTCACCGTCGGTGATCGTTGATGGTGAAACGGTCTACAGTTTTGGTGGTTATCGTGCGTCGGGAAGCATCGCGGTTGCCGCCGGTGGAAAGGACGACGTGACGGATTCCAAGGTGTTATGGACCAATCGTTCCAGTTCCTATGTCGCGACACCGTTGTTACATCAGGGGCGGTTTTATTGGATCGATGATCGTGGCATTGCGTATTGCACATCCGCCGATGACGGCGAAGTGATTTATCGCGAGCGTGTCGGGACACTGAAAAGCGGACGGCCCGTTTACGCATCACCATTGCTGATCGGCGATCGGATCTACGTGGTGACGCGTCGCAGCGGAACACTGGTCTACGAACCCGGTGATTCCTTTGATCCAATCGCGCAGAACGTTTTCGACGGTGACGAGTCGGATTTCAATGCGACGCCGGCCGTTTCCGATGGGCACCTCTATTTGCGTAGCGATCAATCACTGTATTGCGTCGCCGAATCATGATCGGCTGCCTGTGATGAATGACTTTCACGGCGAATCGGACGTCGCGGAATGGTCCTTTTCAGGATCGACCGCAATCCACCGCAGATCGCGAAATTTTGGATCGGGTCCGGACCATCGCTGGCCGATCGTACGGCTATTTAGGTCCGAACCACGCGAGGGCTTTAAACGAAGGGTGTCGGTCAGCATCAGCTGGTGAATTCCCTGCCAATCGGTCAGCGAATCACCGGCCAAGTTGCGGAAGTCGTTCACATCGACGACCACGGTTTGCCAGCCGCTAGACCCCTGAAGTTCGACTGATGCGGCATATTCGTCGATCGCCAAGACCAGCGTGTTGGGCCGTTGGGTTTGCACATCGACAGTCAACCTGGCGTTTGGTGGCGCATGATAGATGGATGCATAGACTTGGTTGGTGCGGCGGGCCCAGTGGTCGGGTTGATAGGTAAACCAACGCTTTTGCCAATCGCCACCAAAGTCTTCAAGCAGTCGGGTGGGATGAAGGCTGGGGCGGACACCGGCGGCGACCAACCGGCTTTTGGATACCGACAACATCAACGATGAAACATTGAATCGGTCCGTCGTGTATTCGCGGTAGTAATAGCCGGCGCCTGTGACCGAATGGGGAAGGTCGTAGGTGACGTTGGCGAACACCCACAACGGCCCGTCATCGGATGGTTGTGGCAATTCGGCGTGCCACTGTTGACCATCGGTTGCAGCGGGTGCGTGGAACCAGTAACGGTGAACGGTGTGGTCGCGATCGGCCGAGGTTTCGTGTTCTTTGCCTTGACGTGTGTAGTACACATCCACCGATCGGATGGGTAACGAATCGTCGGCATCGACATGGACAACCGGGACGCCATCGTTGGTGTTCAGCACTAACGATGTTGTTGGGCTTTGCGGCCACGCAAAGCGGTGCTGCAGATGCTGGTCGAACCAAAGCATCGATGCGACTTCGAATGGCGGTGTGTCCTGGTGGTTGTGATGTGGCGAACAAGTGACTCGCCACTGCTTCGATTGGATCTCTTGGATTGCTTTGGGGAGATCACCGATTCGTCCGTGAAAATCGTTCGCAGGGCTGAGGAAGATGATCGGACAATCGATGTGCTTCAGGCTGGTGTTGTCGCCAAGGGTTGATCGGAAAATCGGGTGATCATTGTCACGGTCGCTGATGCCGCCGCACGAGGGTGCCGCCGCCTTGACACGTGGATCGGAAGCAACCATCACGGTCAGCTTGCCGCCCATGGAGTGCCCATAGACGCCCAGGCGATCGGGATCGACTTGTTCCTGTTGTTGCAGGAATGTCAACGCACGTCGTGCCGCCATCGCACACAAAAACCAGCCGCTATTTCGAGGCGAATCGACACGGTCGATGGTCCATGCATCCGGACGAACGTTCGGAAAACTGTTGCCTTGGTTACGCGTGGGGGCGTGATAGCCGTCAACGGCACCCCAGTCGGTGGTTGGTCGATAATCGGGGTGATCGACATCGTCGTTCCAGAAAAGTTGAACTTCGTCCGGACCGACCCGGTAATCCGGGGCGGAAATCCGTCCCGCCCAGGCAATCGAGAGTGTCGCGTATCCTCGTTTGGCATTCAGCAGACAGGGTAAGTGATGGGCGTATTGTCCGCCGCCGTGAATCTGTACCAAGCCGGGCAGATTGGTTCCCTGTTTGGGGACTCCATACACCGCAGCGATTTTGGACTCCTGCCCCTTGAAAACACCCACACGAAAACGGACGACTTTTAGATCAACCCCGTCTTGCTCCCACGAATGCAAGACTTCGACGTCCAGCGGTTCGAATTCCGGGTCAAAGTCGGCCCAAAGTTCTTCGAAACTTGCGGGAGCCTGTCCTCCGGTCGCCGCCGGCAGCGTGTCTGCAAGGGTGACGTTGACGCTGCAAAGGAGGTAAAGCATGCCCCATTTTGATAAACAGTTGATGTGCTGGCGGTTCGGCAACATGGGCATCTGCAATTAAGGGGCGTCACGGGCGAACGCAGTGTCGGAAAAGTTTCCGGACGCATCCGAGGCGTATTTGACGTCGGGATAGCTGACCAAGAAGTGGTTTTCGTCGATCAAGTTAAACACATAGTGCGTCGCAGATGCCGGCAACGCGGCAACGACACGGTTGCCGACAATGTTTGCTGCGATCCGATACCACTCTTCATCACGATGGCCACCGTTGTCGGTGTAGATCAGGTCAGCGTGAACGACCTTGGCGCCGTTTTCACGAAACGTGGCCCAGACCTGTTGATCTTTGCGTCCATGTCGAAGCGGGGTGGGGACCTGTTGTCGGTTGGGAAGCTTTCGTGCCGACTTGGCATTCAGCATCGGCGCATCGGCGTCATGCTGTTCCAACAGTTGGTCCAACTGCTGGTGAAGATCTTCAGCGATCTCTGGCAATCGAATCGCAAGGTTCTCGGACTCTTCGATATCCACTCGATGTCCCTGGTCGTCGTACAAGCGATAGAGCTCTAGGCAATCGGATTGCCCCTGCAGGTAAGGTTCCCAATTCCGTATCAGTTTGTAGCCGCCGACACGCATCGTGGACTGCATCGACGAATGTGGGAAATGCCAGAACATGCGGTCCCGCGGTTGACCGTCGGCGCCTTTGATGGCGTCAGGATCAGGTGGATTCAACGTGAGAAACCGAGACAGATCCGATCCATCCAAATGTTGGGACTCGGGGCGATCAACGCCGGTCCAAGACAGGATGGTTGGATAGAAATCCAGGCCGTTGACCATGGCCTGTGTTTGCGTACCCGCTGCAATCCCGGGGCCGCAGATGATCAGGGGGACACGAACGCCGCCTTCTTTCGCATTGATTTTTCCTTTGTCCAGGGGATAGTTGTCGGTAATGACTTCACCAGGATGGCGTTCCATTCCGCCATTGTCCGAAGTGAAAATGATGTAGGTGTTTTCGATCAGTTTGTGTCCTGGTCGACGCGGATCATCGATTGCCGAAAGATGGTTCACTGTCTTACCGACGTAATAGTCCAGCATTTCGACCATCGCCGCGTAGTAGGGATTGTTTTGGCCCTGGACATCCCAAACGGTCGGATCCGTCGGGTAGGGCACCTTCATTTTGCGGCAGTACTTTTCCAATAGATGTTGCGCCCGCGTGTGGATGGGGGCATGGACTAGCCAGTTCGCCTGATACAAGAAAAAGGGACGATCTTTGGCTTGGTCGATGAACTCAATCGCGTCGACCGAGTTTTGGTGATAGGGGAATCCATTCTTGTCCAGTCGGTACGGATCGTCGGGATCATCCGTTGCGAAATCGGTCAGACGATTGGGACGCTGGGGCCGCGTCACTCCACGATCGGATCGCGTGTATTCAAAACCTTGGTCTTCGGGTTGCGGAAACGAGTTGTGGTTGATCGCGACATGCCATTTGCCGACGTGGCCAGTGACATAGCCGGCGGATTGCAAGGCTTCGGCAATCGTGATTTCACTCAATCGCATGCGTCCACTGTACCAAGGCGATATCAGGGGCGAATTCTTGGTGTGCGGCGACGGTGGCGCACCGCCCACGACATGAGTCTTTTGAAGTCTTGCAGGGTGCCGACCCGAAAGAATCGCCGCGCGTGACGGTGCACAGGTTGGGGCGGGTGAATAGGCTTGCCAAAATTGGACGCCTCGGTCCGCAAGCCGGTCGATGTTGGGCGTTTCATAGGGGCACGGATCATCAATGTCATAGCATCCGACGTCTTGCCATCCCAAATCATCCACCAGAATCAAAACCACGTTGGGACGCGGTGTCGGTGGATCGGCCATTGAATTGTTCAGGCACAAAGCGCCGACGAACCAGCATGCCGATAGGAAAGCGAATCGAGTGTTCATGCCAAATGATCGTCTGCCCTGGGATCTGCAGTCCCGGGAAAGCGTGATGCGGGTGGGATCGGACGATGGTCAGGGCTTCTTCAGCACCAACGACAGGGGTTGTTGTTGCCGGATGATCCCGACGCGATGTTGTCGGCGTTGTTTCCACGCTTGGGACTTAACCGATGCTTGGAAATTGGGGACGGAAGCCTCATCGACCTTCAGCACAATGTCGTCTCGGGTCAGCCCGGCTGTGGCCGCGGGACTGCCGGGCTTCACCGCCAAAACCAACCACGAATCGTCTTCCGCAGAAACGCCGAACGCGGAGAACTCTTGTCCTGTCAGTTTGCGAATCTTCGCTCCGTACCACTGGACCAGCGATGCTTGCGACGCAGCCTTGGGGCTATCGGATCTTGGCGTCGCCAAACTGTCGCGGATTTGTAGACGAGGAATTTCGGGCGTCAAAGCGATTCGTTTCAACGATTCCTTTTTGACACCGAACTGGTCCATGGGGAAGTTTTCAAAACCGATCGAAAAAGCAGGCGATCCGGGTTGAACGCGAAAATCACCGGATGCCGGATCGACAAATTGCGGGTCGGCGACGATGGAATTCAGATCCCAACCGAATGATTGATAGCGATCCTTCATCGACGGTGTTCGTGAAAAATACAAATTGTCGTCGATACGTTTGCCGCGAGCCGAAAGGGTCGGCGTTCGCGCACCGCGGTGCGCGGCCATGAAGATGTTGGCGTACACTTCGTCGCCGCTGTCGTTGTACCAGACGTGCGGATGGAAGCCGTTGTTGATGGCGATGTTGTTGTGGGCGCGCCGCCAAAAGCCTTCGCGGAATTTCAACCCACCTGAGAGCATCAAGTTGTTATAGATGTCGTAGTTGGAGGAACCATCGTCCAGGTCAATGTCCCAGCCATGATCACACCGCCAGCGACTGTTACAGATGACGGTCGTTTCGACCGCGTCCAGGAACGGCAGGTCAGGTTCGGCGTCGACGAATTTTTGTGACTCGGACCGGTCTTTGTGCCAGTAGCGATCCCGGCCCCAGGAATTGAACGATCCATGGTCATGCGTTTCTTGCACCGTGTCGAACACATCGCAACGTTCGATTCGATGTCCACCCCAACAACCGTCTCCGATATTAATGCCGGCTCGGGCACAGTCGTAGATTGAACAATCGGAAATGCGTATTCGTCTGGCCATCGCGATTTGCACGCCGGCCGGTTGACGCTCCACGCGACCGATACCGTGAATCAAACAGTTTTCCACAGCGCAGTCGGCGGGATAGTTGTCCGTTTTGGGGCCGGGGGTACGGTCGATCTTGGCCAAGTCGTTCGTTTGGCCGTATCCGAACAGCGGATCACGTACGGCATCGGGGTCGCCCACAAAGCAAACCCCGCTGGCACCCGTATCGTGAATGTGACAGCCACGAATCACCAATCGTCGGTTGTAGTGATTCGCAAAGATCGCGTTACCGCCGACTTGATCAAATTCCGAATCCAGGATCTGAACCGATTCCGTTCCGGTCAACGTTACCGCGCCGCCACGATAGATGGCCCAATCGCTGCGAAGCAGCGGTTCGCTGGTTTCCATGAACGTGCGTGCGGCATGGCGGAAAGTAAATCCGGAAAGCGTGATGTCATGAACCGGCTGGTCTTGTGTGCCCGTGAATTCAATCAAATGCCGCAGACGCACCACTTCGACCGTTGCCGACGAAAGGTCTGTGTCACCGCTGGGGATGAAGTACAAACGCTGTTGGTCGGCATCGTGATACCATTCACCGGGATCGTCCAGTTCTTCAAAGACATTTTCGATCATCCGGTATTCTTTGTGCATTCCCGACGGCCGGTTGTTTTGCCAACCGCCTTCATACACGACAACGCCGTCGGCATTTTTTCCCGTCACCCGATAGTGATAGCCACCCCAACGAGACCGGTGCATGGCGTGGATATAGGCGCCGGTTGGATCGTTCCAACCGGCCGCACGTTGTTCGGAAAACGCATCGGCCGAGAAGCCCTGATACGCAGCCGTTTTCTTGGCGGCGTCATAGTTCGGGTAGCGCGCCATGCGTTGATTGACACCGTCGACAAATAGCTGATCGATGACCAATCCCGGTGGCGTGTCGGCATGAAAGATTCCGTCGCGACCGGATTGCCAGTCCAAGTCCAACTGCATGCCGCCGCTGATGATTGCCCCGTGTTCGGACTGGGCAACGAAGCGAACCGGGTGATCGACCGAACCTGAATCCTCGGGGCCAAAGACAAGGGTTTCAGCCAGATAGTAGGTCCCATCGGCCACGTGAACCGTCACGTTTTCCTGCCCGGCTTCGGTTCGCACCAGTTCCTGTGCGCGCCGCAGTGTGGCGACCGGCGAAGATGCATCACCCGTGTTGGAATCGTTTCCGCCGGGGCTGACATAGATGTCGGTTGCGTTGGTCCATCCGGCATCGAACGAAACGCTGATCAGCAGAATGGTGACAAGCCAGGCGGTGCGAATCAAAGGCATGGCAGATTTCGTCGTTGGGGCAGGAGACAGGCGTGGGATGCCAAAGATCGTTTGCTTTGGCAGTGTGCAGCGGTGCAGAAACGCAGCCACAGCGGTTCCAACGCATCAATGGGTGGGAGGCAGGGGGATGTTTCAGTCTGTTAGGTCGGCACCGACGCAGCAACAGTGGACTACGCCATCGGGTTAATGTTTTGCGACGAACCGTTGTGGACCATCGATTGGCCGGAATCGTTTGACGCAAATCCAGGGTGTGGCCAATTGTCACTTTGTGATTGGAATCGCCACGCCGGTTCAACAGTGTCGTGGATTGTTACTGTCGTGTCGCAGCCCGCCATTGCTTGGTCGGTCGTAGAATTTAGGCTCGTCGTCCGACCTGGCCCGCCGACCATGTGATTCATGACGCGGGCCTGCGCCGGCAGGTAACTCCGAAGTCACCGCGTGTGACGGTTTCGCGCCATCCCCAGATTCGACATGTCTCGCCAAGTATCCCCCACCGTCTTTCAAGAACCGCTTCCTGCGATCGGCATCCGTCCCACCATCGATGGTCGGCTGGGCGGGGTGCGTGAATCGTTGGAAGATCAAACGATGAATTTGGCCAACAGTGTGGCCGAACTTATCTCGTCCAAGCTTCACTATCCCACCGGTGATCCGGTCCGGTGCGTCGTCGCCGAATCGTGCATCGGTGGCGTTCGCGAAGCGGCCGCATGTGAACAGTATTTCCAGCAACAGAACGTCGGCGTTTCTTTGACGGTCACGCCGTGTTGGTGCTACGGATCGGAAACGATGGACATGGATCCGTTGCGTCCCAAAGCGGTCTTCGGATTCAACGGAACCGAGAGGCCCGGCGCGGTCTATCTGGCCGCGGTTCTGGCCGGACACACGCAAAAGGGCATTCCGGCTTTTGGAATCTATGGTCGCGACGTGCAGTCGGCCGGTGACACGGAATTGCCCGACGACGTCCGCAACAAAATCCTTGGCTTTGCACAGTGCGGCTTGGCCGTGGCGCTGATGCGTGGCAAAGCCTACTTGTCGATGGGCGGAACATCGATGGGAATCGCCGGGTCGGTCGTCAACCACGAGTTCTGGGAAAAGTGGTTGGGCATGCGGGTCGAAGACATCGACATGACCGAGTTTGTCGGTCGAATGCAAAAGGGACAGTACGACGCCCAGGAATTCGAAACCGCGCTGGCTTGGGTCAAAGAGAAGTGTCCTGAAGGCGAAGACTACAACACGCCTGAAACCCGGCGCAGTCGCGAGCAGTTGGATAGTGAATGGGCCGATAGTGTGAAGATGTCTCTGATCGCTCGAGACCTGATGGTGGGCAATCCAAAGCTGGCTGATCAAGGTTTGGGCGAACAGTCGCATGGTCACCAAGCCATCGCAGCCGGATTCCAAGGTCAGCGTCAATGGACCGATCATTTTCCCAACGGCGATTTCCTGGAAGCGATCCTCAATACGTCGTTTGATTGGAACGGCAAACGCGCGCCTTACATCGTGGCAACCGAAAACGATGCCTTGAACGCCGCGACCATGTTGTTCGGCCATTTGCTGACCAACACCGCCCAGATCTTTGCCGACCTGCGAACCTACTGGAGCCCCGATGCGGTGGCCGCCGCTTGCGACGGTTACCAATTGGACGGTGCGGCCCAAGACGGATTGTTGCACCTGATCAATTCGGGGCCTGCCGCTTTGGATGGTACCGGCCAGCAGACTGGATCCGATGGCCGGCCGACGATGAAACCGTTCTGGGAAATCACTGACGACGAAGTCAGGGATTGCCTGGGCGTCACCACCTGGCACCCCTCGGTGACGGAGTACTTCCCGGGCGGTGGAATGAGCACTCGGTTCAAGACCAAGGGTGGGATGCCGGCGACCATGACGCGCATCAATCTTGTCGATGGAATGGGGCCGGCGCTGCAGATTGCTGAAGGCAGCACGGTGGAACTTCCCGACGCGGTTCACGACAAGCTGGATCAACGGACCAACCCGACTTGGCCGACGACGTGGTTTGCACCGCGATTGAACCAACGGGGCGCGTTCACATCGACTTATGAAGTGATGAACCACTGGGGGGCCAATCACTGCGTCATGACCGCCGGGCACGTCGGGCATTTGTTCATCACGCTGGCGTCGATTCTGCGGATCCCGGTCTACATGCACAACGTTGAACCGGAGCGGGTCTTTCGGCCGAGTGCTTGGAACCTATTCGGTACCGACAACTTGGAATCAGCCGATTTTCGCGCCTGCCAGAATTTCGGACCGATGTATGGTCGCCGCTGAGCCGGCATCGATGTCAAACGCAGCACCGTTGTTGTCCAAGCTTGAAGGGAAGTCCCATGCGAAACTTTGTCCTGTTGTTGGTCGCCGTTTTGACCGTTGCGGCCCAGAACGCCACTGTCCAAGGCCAACAGGCGATGGATCAGATGTGGGGCGAATCGGTAGTGAAGCTTCGTGCCGAAAACGCCCGCCGGGGGCAACTGTTCGACGAAGGCAACTATGCGATGTTCATTCATTGGGGACTGTACTCGATGTTGGGTAATCAGGTCGACGGAAAGACCTATTACGGCATCGGTGAATGGATCATGAACCCACGCATGGCCGGTATTCCCGTCGACGAGTACAAGCAATTGGCCAAGCGGTTCAATCCGGTGGACTTTGATGCCAAAAAGATCGTCGCCATCGCCAAAGACGCGGGGATGAAATACATCGTGATCACCGCGAAGCATCACGACGGCTTTGCGATGTACGATTCGGATGTCTGTGATTTCAACATCGCCGATGCGACCCCTTGGAACCGTGATCCGATGGGGGAACTGGCCGATGCGTGCCGTGACGCGGGACTGGGAATCGGCTTTTACTACTCGCATAACCAGGATTGGACGTTCCCCGGCGGTGGCAACGGTCCCAAAGTGGACGATCAGGGCAAACCGGCAACCTTTGACGACTATTTCGCGAACAAGTGCTTACCGCAAGTCAATGAAATCACGACCAAGTACGGTCCGATCGAATTGGTATGGTTCGATACTCCTGGGAAGATGCCCAAAAAGTACGTCCAGCAACTCGTGGAACTGGTCCACAAAAACCAGCCGAACGCTTTGGTGTCCGGTCGCGCCGGACACGGTCTAGGCGATTACCAAACGCTGGGCGACATGGAGGTCCCGCAGGAGAACGTTCCCGGGATGTGGGAAAGTGTCGATACCACCAACGATTCCTGGGCCTACGCATGGTATGACGAAAACTGGAAATCTCCCAAGGAGATTTTGAAGCGATTGGTCGCATGTGTCGGTCGCGGTGGCACCTACATGCTGAACATCGGCCCCAAAGGCGATGGCAGCGTGCCTGGCCGGGCGGTCGCATCCCTGAAAGCGGCGGGCGACTGGATCCATCGTTATCCACAAGTGATCTACGGGACCGATGCATCTCCGTGGCAGCATGCGTTGCCTTGGGGTGATGTGACCCGCAAGGACAACACCCTGTTCTTGTGTGTGTTCCGCTGGCCCGATGACGGACGCTTGTATGTCCCGAATCTGATGACGTCGATTCAATCGGCCCGGTTGCTCGGTGCAGAGTCTTCCGACTCGCTGCCGTTTCGAAGCGAGCAGGATTGGGCGGTCATCGAATTACCACCACGTCCGGTCGATCCTTTGGTGTCAGTGATTCAGCTGGATTTGGAATCACCGCCGGAAGTGGATCCGATTTGGGCCATCGACCCGGTACAAGGCACCGAAGTTTTGGCAGAGTTTGCCGAAGCCGATCATGCGGTGAAGGAGAAGCGTCGCTGGATGGAAAAGTTTGGCGAATGGAAGGGCGTCGTTCACGTCCATGATTTTGATGGCGACGGTCGGGCCGTCTGGAAACTGGATGTACATCGCGCCGGCACCTACCAAGTCGATTTGGTCTACTCCGGAACGGGACGGTTGGTATGGCAGGTGGGCATCGACGGTGGCGAAAGAATCCAGAATCAACAGAACGCGTCGCACAACTACCAAGCATTTCCGATCGGTTGGTTATCGTTTCCAGACCCGGGAACCTATTCAGTGTTCGCCCGCTGCATCGACGGTGATGTGGAATCGGCCAGTCTGAAATCCATCCAATTCGATCCCGTTGAACTGATGAACGATGCAAATCAAGAGTAAGACCGAGATGAGAAATTCAACGTTCGCCTGTTTGTGTCTATTCGCTGTTACATCTTTGCTGACCTCGGCACCCGCGGTTGCCGAAAACCCGAGTTCCGATCGGGATCAACGCATGGCGTGGTGGCGCGAAGCCAAGTTTGGCATGTTCGTCCACTGGGGTGTCTATTCGGTGACCGGCGGACGCTATCGCGGCGAAGAATTGCCCAACAGCGCCGAATGGATGATGAACCGAGGCAAGATCCCGATTGCCGAATACGAACAGTATGCGGCTCGATTCAACCCGACTGAATTTGACGCTGCGCAGTTCGTCGGCTTGGCCAAGGAAGCGGGGATGAAGTACCTGATCATCACCGCCAAGCATCATGACGGGTTTGCGATGTTTGATTCGCACGTCAATCCGTTCAACGTGGTCGACGCGACCCCCTTTGGTCGCGACATCATGAAAGAGTTGGCCGAAGAATGTCAGCGGCAAGATATCCGCTTCGGTTTCTACTATTCGCAAGCGCAAGACTGGCACCATCCCGGTGGTTTCGGGAACAACTGGGACAAGGACCTTCAGCGGGTCAGTAGCGATATCTATGTGCGTGAAAAAGCTGTTCCGGAGGTCCGGCAACTGCTGACCGAATATGGGCCGATCGGAATCTTTTGGTGGGACACGCCTCGGAAAATGAGTCGCGAATCGTTCGACAGCCTACATTCATTGACGCGATTACAGCCCAACGTCGTCACCAACGATCGACTGGGCGAGGATTATCCGGGTGACTACAAGACATTCGAACGTCACATTCCTGACACGCCGCCGGCGGATCAAGACTGGGAAGTCTGCATGCCCATCAGTGGCAGTTGGGGCTACAAAGCAATCGACCAGGATTTCAAGTCATCCGAGACGCTGATCCGCAACCTGATCGACATCGCCAGCAAGGGCGGAAACTATTTGTTGAACGTCAGTCCGACCGGACGTGGCGACTTGTTGCCCCAAGCGGTCGAAAGGCTGAAACGAATCGGTCAATGGATGAAGGTGAATCGGGAGTCGATCGAAGGTACCCAAGCCAGTCCGTTGTCGGATTTGACATGGGGACGGTGCACCATGAAGACGACCGGCGAAACCACGCGTCTGTTTCTGCACGTCTTTGACTGGCCGGATGATCCGGTGCTGACGGTTCCCGAGTTGAAGAACAACGTTCGCGAAGCCCGTTTGCTGGCCGACGGTCGGACGCTCATGGCCGAAAACACGGACAAGGGCGTGTCAGTATCCCTGCCGATGGAGGCACCCGACGACATTGCATCGGTGATCGTGTTGGAAGTGGAGGGCGAACTGAAGATCGAGAAGCGTTTGCCGCACCCGGATGAAAACGGAAGGCTGACGCTGAACGCCCGTGACGCCTATATCCACAACAACGAAGGTGCACGCCAGGCGGGGATCCGATACCACGACGACCTACCGCATATCGGGTACTGGCACGATCGACAGGCTTGGCTGGAATGGAACGTCGAATTGGATCATCCGGCAACGTTCCGGGTTCGTGCCGAATTGTCGGTCGAGCAACCCCAGACTCGATTCATCGTCACGGCACCAGGCGAATCGCTTCACGCTATCGCGTCGTCGACGGGAGGCTATGGCAACTATGCGGAGGTCGATCTGGGGATGATGACGATTTCGGACTCAGGCAAGATTCGAATCACTTTGCGACCCGATGTGGACCATTGGAATCCGATGAATCTGCGCCAGGTCGAACTGACCGAAGTGAAGCAACCCTAGCAAGCGTCGCCATCGATTGTTTTGCGTTCCGCCCGCCTTGTTGATCACCCATCAAAGAACGAGAGTCTGTTCGATGTGTTCACAAAAGTTCAATCGTCGACAAGCCCTTCAGGCGGCCTTTGCCGCGTCAACGCTTTCCTTGGTCGATCGCTGCACGGCGGACGAAACGTCTGCGGATCCGCCTTCCTACTTGGCTGGCATGAAGGCCGCTTACGCAAAGGACCCACGCGGTGCGGCGATTGAGTGGTTTGAATCCGCCAAATTTGGTCTGTTTCTGCACTACGGCTTGTACTCACTGTTGGGCCGAGGCGAATGGGTTCAGATCAATGAAAAAATTCGTGTCGCCGACTACGCGAAACTGGCGGATCGTTTTACGGCGGAAAAATTCGATGCCGACTTCATCACCGATTTGGCGCTCGATGCGGAAATGAAGTACATCAACATCACGACTCGTCACCACGACAGCTTTTGCCTGTTTGATTCGAAGTACACGGAATTTAAGAGCACCAACACACCGGCCAAGCGTGATTTGGTAGCGGAGTTGGCCGTGCAATGCCAAGCGAAAGGGTTGGCGTTCTTTTTGTACTATTCGCATGGTCGCGACTGGCGGCATCCCCACGCGCCCAACAACTGGGGTTGGGGTGGTTCCGCGCGACCCAAGTACGATCCGCCGGAGACGCATTATGTGCAAGGCAAAACGCATGATCTTCAGATCTACGTCGAATTCATGAAGAACCAGATTACCGAATTGTTGACCAATTACGGACCGATCGCGGGGATTTGGTTGGACGGCATCGGGGTTCCCAAGTCGCGGCAAAACAAGATCGATCAGTTTAAGACCCAGGAACTGTACGAACACATCTGGTCGCTGCAGCCGCAAGTGTTGGTGTCGTATAAGCAAGGGCTGTTGGGAAACGAGGACTTCAAAGCGCCCGAGCGAAACTGGAAGGGCGAATCCGATGTTCCGCTGGAGTTGTGTGACACGTTGCAGCCGCACGGATGGGGCTATAAGGAAAGCGACAACGGCAAGCACAAGTCGGCTGACCAAGTGATGCAGATGCTGGACAAAGCATCACAGATTCCGGCCAACCTGTTGCTGAACACCGGGCCTTTGCCCGACGGATCGATTCATCCCGACGATGTTGCCACCTTGCGCGAAGTCGGTCGACGGCTGCGCTGATCCAAGCATCCGCACTGTCCCCGTCGCGCGGTGTTAACTTGCTGGTATTGATTCTTGCGTTTGGTTCACTGGGAACGCAGTTCAGAGAAGAATGCGGGATCGGGCGACTCGGGAAGTGTCGATTTCCAATCATTCAGTTGTTCATTCAGACGTTGTGCGACTTCTTGATTGGACGCCTGGATGTCGACCAGTTCCATTGGGTCTTTGACGATGTCATACATTTCGACATAGGAACCATCGGCGTTGGCCAGCAGTTTCCATTCGTTCTGGACAACACAGTACGACGCCCAGTGGTGTGGACGTGATTTGGACGGTGGCCAAGATGATCGGAGTTTCCAGTACAGCGGTTTGGCGCGTCCCGTGGGGGCGTTTCCGGCCAGATAGGCCGCTTGGCTGATTCCGTCGCCCCGGTACGCATCGGGAAGTTCGGCGTGGGCAATTTCACAAAAGGTTGGCAACAGATCCACGGCCGAGATCATCAAGTCGGGGTCGATCGCACCGGCCCGTATCTTGCCCGGCCAACGTGCGATGAAGGGAACGTTGATGCCGCCTTCGAACAGCGAACTCTTGTAGCCTTTTCGACCCGCGGTGATGCCTTTGGATGCGGCGATCCCGAATCCGGCACCAGTCGCCGTGTCGTAGGTCAATTCCATTGATGTCGGCCTCGATGCGCGTGCGGGGCCGTTGTCGGAACTAAAGATGACCAGCGTGTTGTCCGCAATTCCGAAACGGTCCAATGCGTCCAGCACTTCGCCGATGCGGTCATCGGCGTGGGCGAGTACCGCCGCATAAATTTCGTCGGCTTCGGATAGACCCGCGTCACGAAATTGCCAGCGGTACTTTGGAATCACGTGAAACGGCGTATGGGGTTCGTGAATCCACAGGTTAATGAAGAAGGGTTGGTCGTTTTGATTCGCTTGTTCGATGAACGCGATGGCACGATCGGCGTCGTCGTGGACCGGCATTTGTTCGCCGGAGCAATTGAATGCACCGTGGTCGTCGTATCCATAGACGCCTGGCGACGGAGAGTCCGGGATCATGTCGTTGGACAAGTGCCACTTGCCGTAATGGGCCGTGGCGTAGCCTGCTGATTTCAGCAATCCGGGTAAGGTCGTCGCATTGGGATCCAACCAATCGGGCATGTTGCGTTTCGCATTGCTGGGCACCCAAGCGAAATGGCCGTCGATGTTGAAGCGTGCGGGAAACCGACCGGTCATCACCGCCGTGCGACTGGGCGAACAGACACCACTGGCGACGGTGAAGCGGTGAAAGTCGGTGCCCTCTCGCGCCAGGCGATCGATGTTTGGTGTTTCGACATAGGGGTGGCCGTGGCATCCCAGATCGCCCCAGCCCCAGTCATCAGCAAAAATGAACAGGATGTTGGGGCGCTCGTCAGCGGATGCTGCATGTGCGGTTGGCAATGACAACATGCCAAACGTCAAGCTAGTCACGATCACAAGTATCGATCGTTTGGGTGACATTCGTTGATCCTGCTGTGATGGGTGATCGGACCGGTCGATGACGACTTTGGTCTTTTAAGTATCGACGTGAAGACGGAGACGCATTTTGATCGACCGTGGTTGTGGTGGGGTCAAAGATTGCGTCAATCACGTAAGGGATCGCGACACCGATCGACTATTTGGAATCGCGGTGTTTGGTGCGATACACGCCTGGGGTCAATCCGGTTTCGCGCTTGAAAACCGCACTCAGGCTTTCTTTGTGGGCATAGCCGGCTTTGGCCGCGATCTGTTCCAGCGTCATGTCGGTTTCACGCAGCAGTTGTTTGACACGATCAAGTTGCGTCGCGGTGATCATCTCGTGCGGTGTGCGTCCAAGTTCTTCACGAAACCGTCGTTCCAATTGCCGGCGCGACAGATTGGAGATTTCTGTGATGTCGTTGACGTTGATTCCCTGACAAGCGTTCTGGCGAATGTATCGGCACACCTTGGCCAGTTCGACATCGTCAACGGCAACGACTCGGGTAGATTCACGCTCGGACACATGGCACGGCGGAATCAGTTCGACTTCGCGGTCCGGCGGATGCCCGGAAATCATCTGGTGAAGGATCTCGGCCGCCCGGTATCCGACGCGTTCCGCATCGGGTCGGACACTGGACAACGGTGGGTCGCACATCAGACAGATCGCGTCGTCGTCGTCCACACCGATCACGCCGACATCATCCGGGATCGAAATACCGATACCGCGACACGCGTTCAAAACTTGCTGGCCACGGATGTCGTTGCAAACAAACAATCCGGTGGGACGCTGCAACTTGGAAAGCCATTCGGTCAAGGGTTTGGTGTCGGACAGACCTTGGCATTCCAGCGTGGTCAATTGGCTGCCCAGCTTGCCTTCGGATTGATAGGCGGTGAACGGGCACCCGGATTGCTGGACGCAAGCACGAAACGCATCCAGACGAGTTTCGGAATAGGTGGCAAAGCGGAAGCCACAGTACGCGAATCGTCGAAAGCCCCGGTTCCACAAATGCTTGAACGCCACTTCGGCGACACGGTGGTTGTCGGTTTCGACTTGGGGAATGCCCGAAAACTTTCGGTTGCAGCGGACATCAACGATCGGGACACCCAACTTGCGAAGCGGATCGATCACGTGTCGATCGACGCGAGCGATCACCCCGTCGATTCGCGAATCAGACATCCACGGCGGAACGGTGGAATCCAGCATCATTTCTTGATGAAGCAACGACCAGTGGACTTGCGTGCGGGCGTAGTAGGCGACGCCGCGCAGCAGTTCACGACCGTACGCGCGTGACGCTTCGACGAGCAGTGCGATTTGCGGGCGACGTTGTTCAAGCATCGGGCGGGATGACGGGCGGAGCTGCGCAGCGGTCGTTGGCTTTGCGGTCCCCCTGTCACGGGCGGTGAAAGGGCGTGCTAGGCTAGGAAAACCGGTTCCGAATCGGCCGGTCCGGCCCTGCGTCCAACGCCGCGGGCCACCCCCATGCTAGTTTCTTTGCGAGACACAACGAGATGTTGACCAAGATGATCGAACCAGAACGCGTCATTCTAACGCTGGCGGGTCTGTTGCTGGCAGCCGCCGGCGGACAAATCCACGCCGATCCCCCGACCGGTTTTCCCTATCAGTTTCCAGACCAGAAGCCCGACTTGCCGCTGAGCGCCGCCATGGAGCGGAATTACACGGCCTACCCGGCGCCGCGACCGGAGAACAACGAGCTGTTCACGCAGTTCAAGTACACGCGTTTGAAGGGCTTTGATTACAACGGCCACGACGGAACGATTTCGCGTCGCGATCCATCCAAGATCATTGCGGTCGATGGAAAGTATTACGTCTGGTACACCAAGCGTGACACCCCCACACCGCCACAAGGCGCGGGCAACAGCACCGATGTGATTCCGTCGGCCGATTGGGATCTGGCCGACATCTGGTACGCAACCAGCGAAGACGGTTTCGTTTGGAAGGAACAAGGCGTGGCTGTGCCGCGACCACCCAAGCCGAACGTGGGTTGGCGATCGGTGACCACCACCGACATCTTGGTGTGGAAAGGAAAGTACTACCTGTATTACCAAGGCTTCATGGAAGCCAGTGGAACCCGCGGCGATGATTGTCCGGTGTCCGTTTCCTGGGCTGATTCACCCGATGGCCCTTGGCATCCGACTCATAAAATCGTCATCCCCAACGGCCCGCCGGGGCAGTGGGATCAGTATTCGATTCATGATCCTTATCCGCTGGTGCACAACGGTAAGATCTATCTGTACTACAAGTCCGACAGCAACGGTGATCCCTACATTCGCATGCACGGTTTGGCCATCGCCGATGACCCGTTGGGGCCGTTCACCAAGCATCCGTTGAACCCGGTGGTCAATTCAGGCCACGAGACGACTTTATTCCCGTTCAAGAAAGGAGTCGCCGCGCTGGTTATCCGCGACGGCAATGAACACAACACGGTCCAGTATGCCGAAGACTGGGTCAACTTTGAAATCAAATCGATCGTGGAATTGATGCCCAACGCGGGCGGCCCTTTTATCAAAGATGCCTTCACCGATACCGATGACGGCCGCGGTATCACTTGGGGACTTTCGCACTTCACCAACGCCACGGGAAATTGGAAGAAGAATCACGCGATTCTGGCCAGGTTTGATTGTGATCTCAGTCGCGATGTCGATGACCCGTCGATGAAAAAACACCACGTCTATTTCAAGCCGGAGATTCACTTCCAACAAGGCTTGAACAAGGAACAGCGTGCACGTATCGACGAAGAAACTAAGGCGAATCTGTTGCCTTAGACTGGTGGGTGGCCGGGACTTCCAACAAGACGTCCATGGGCGGGCCGTGTCGTTGTAACGTATCGCCGCTTTGCCGAATCCACTGATTCAGCAAGCGACGATGCCGGCGTTTGACCGCTTCATAGCCGGGGTCGGCCGCTAGGTTGCGTTGTTCGGAAGGATCCGATTCCAGGTCGTAAAGCTCTTCGGCGGGACGGCGATGGTATTCCCGCAGTTTCTGTGCGACCTCGGGATCCGATTTCGCCTTGGCGATCCATGATTTCCACATCGCGTGACCTTCGGCCGATGGGTTATGGTCCGTCTGTGTCGTGAAATTCCATTCGGGCACGACATTCATCACGTATCGGAAACGTCGGGTCCGAACACTTCGCAACGGGTAGGTGTGATGGGCCGCTGATGAGTTGGTTGAAAAGACGGTTTCGCGATGCTGGTCGGTCTGTCCCCGCAGCAGGTCGGCGAAAGACCGACCATCAATTTGGCCGGAACCAAACCCGGCGGAAGGCGGCTTTCCGCCGGCGATTTCGATCAGTGTCGGCAAGATGTCGACGAACGAAATCAGCGCGTTACTTTTCACGCCTGCCTTGGTAACGCCTGGCCAGTGGACCAAGAACGGGACACGCAAACTGTAGTCGTAATTGTTCCACTTTCCGTAGGGCAGTTGCGCACCATGGTCACTGGTAAAGATGACGATCGTGTCGGATCCCAGGTGTTGCTTCGTCGCCCGCAACACCGCGGCCAACTGTTGGTCCATCCGCTGAACATCGCTGTAGTACCGGGCCAGATGAAACCGGGTTTGCGGCGTGTCGATCAATTGCTGATGCGGCGTCAACTTGGCGGGATCGCAGTTGGAATCCGGGGTATCGGGCCAGGGAACATGCGGGTCTTTGATGCCGACCATCATCAACAGCGGTCGGATGCCCTTTCGGTTGGCTAAAAATTCGTCGACCATCTGCGTGTTTTCAAATGAAAAGCGGCGATCGTCCACATCGAATCCGGCACGCTTATCTTTGCCGTGGGTGATCTTTCCAAAGCTGGCCACCTGATAGCCCAAGTCTTTGAAATAACGTGGCAGCTGTTTGACGTCGTCACGAACCAGCGAGTGATTCGGTTCAGCACCATTGCGGAATGGCATCAGCCCCGACAGCAATGCACCACGCGATGGTGCACAGGTGGGGGACGCCACGTACATGCGATGAAATTGCATGCTTTGTTCAGCAAGTTCATCCAATGCAGGGGTCTGCACGTCCGGGTTTCCCATGAATCCGGCGTCGAGATATCCCAAGTCATCGGCAATGACAAAAACAATGTCGGGAGACTCTTCGGCATCGACGCCGACGGACAGCATCGTGAACACCAAAGCGGCAATCATCCAAATGCGGTTCGGTGTCGGTGTTGGGTTCAATGAAGACTTCATGGCGGGCGGTCTTGTGTTCATGTTCGATGGAAAGGAAGCAGCAGGTGAATTAGTGAGGATCGTTCAGCCAAACGTCCAATTGCTGATTCAATGATGCTTTCAGTTCCGCGTACGATGCGTCGCCGGCCAAGCTAGATAGCTGACGCGGGTCAGCGTCCATGTCGTAAAGTTCCGTCGTTCCGTCTTGGTATCGCAGGAATGCATGCCTGGCCGTCCGCAAGCCATGATTTCCTTTCATGTACGTGAAGACGACTTCGTTGCGTACCGGGTCGGCGTCGGCGGAATTGAGCAGCGGAACCAGGCTGTGACCGACCTTGGGACCCGGTAGCGGCACGTCGGTCAACTCGCAGATCGTCGGGTACAGATCGTTCAGACTGGCTAGCTGGCGACGCGGCGTTCCATCGCAGGCGTCGGGGTTACGCGGGTCGCGAATCACCAGCAGCACCCGATTGGCTTTCTCCCACACCGCTTGTTTGGCGACGTGGTATTTGGGGCCCAGGTGGTACCCATGATCGCTCCACACCACCACCACGGTGTTGTCGGCGTATTCGGATTTCTGCAGTCCATCCAAGATGCGTCCGAGACAAGAATCGGCGAACGAAACACAGGCCAAATAGGATTGCACCAGCGCTTTCCATGCCTGTGTTTCGACGCTAGGGCCACCGACCGTTTTGGCATGATCCATGATCATGCGGAACTTGCCGCCACGGTAGTCAGTGAAACGTTCGGCTCCCGGTGGCAAATCTTTCAAGTCGTCGACGATGGTGCGCAAATTGTCGGAATTCAAACCCGTCATTTCTGTTGTCGGGAATCGATCGAAGAATTCTCCCGGTGCATAGAACGGCAGGTGAGGACGGAACAGGCCGGCGGCCAGAAAGAAAGGTTGATCCGACGGCAACGCGATTCGTCGTTCGCCCAAACGGCCACGCGCCGCGGTCGCCGTTGCCGAACCGGCTTCCAATACTCGCGCAATGAAGTCCGCCGTTTTCCAATCGCCGGTTTCCTGTTGTGGTTGGTGCCCACGACCAAACTGCATCAAACCGCCATTGGGTGGTGAAAACCGACCCGGCTTGCCCGCGGCACCTTGCGCATGATTGACCCAGGCATCCCATGAATGCCTGGCATCGGCCCAGTCGTCCTTCAATGCACCGTTGCGATCCCCAACCGCTTTATGAAAGATCTTTCCGGCGCCAGCGGTGAAGTAGCCGTGTCGACGCAACTGTTGCGGCAAGGTGACCACGTCGGACAACGTGGGATACAGTCGAAAGTGGCGGTCGTGCAAATAGTATCCGGAAACATGTGGCGCGACCCCGGTCATCAAAGAGGTGCGCGATGGGCCGCACAATGCAGCGGCACAGTATGCACGCACGAACGGAGATGATTGCTTGGCCAATCGATTCAACGTCGGCGTCAGTCGGCCGGCTACCTGCCGCCGAACCTCTGGATCGGGGTAAATCACTTGCAGAAAATTTCCAGGTTCCTCCGACGCGAACCCGCTGAAATCGTTCAAGTCATCGACGGCGATGAACAGAATGTTCGGTCGCCCGCGCGATGCTTCGGTGGTATCGCCGTGGCACGGGCACTGGGACGCGATGCTGACCACGATTGTCAGCATCCCTGTCACAAGTCGGGCGACAGATCGCCAAGGGAAGATCCAATACATCACGGTGCGGTTGGGGCAGGCTGGGGAAGGGGATTCGAAGGTCGGCGTAACTTGGTGTCCAACCGGTCGGCTGGTGGTGCGTCAAATTTCAATTGTCGAGAGGCGAACGTCATTTTTCGTTCGCCGAAGGAATCGGTACCGGCTGATTGCCGGCATTGTCGATGAGGTGCGGCGGTTTGCGGCTCATGTGGTGTTGGGTTACCGGCGGCTAGCGCCTTGCCGCTTACGTGGTGTTGGGTTACCGGCGGCTAGCGCCTTGCCGCTCATGTGGTGTTGGTTTGCCGGCGGCTAGCGCCTTGCCGCTTATGTGGTGGTGGGTTACCGGCGGCTAGCGCCTTGCCGCTTATGTGGTGGTGGGGAACCGGCGGCTAGCGCCTTGCCGCTCATGTGGTGTTGGGTTGCCGGCGGCTAGCACCTTGCCGCTCATGTGGTGGTGGGTTACCGGCGGCTGGCGGTTTGCCGCTCATGTGGTGGGTTACCGGCGGCTAGCGCCTTGCCGCTCACCTCTTGAGCCGAAATCCAGTTGCACCACCGGGTTGTATACGTTGGTCGGGGCAGGCCATCGACATCCGGCTTGTCGGCAAGTTTGACGATCGGGCTTCGCGGACAATGTAGATCCGGGCATTCGCTTGGCAAACGATTGTCGACAATTTACAATCAGGGTCGTGGCGATCGTCCGGGAATCGGGATGCTTCGTCACAGCCCACCTAATCTGGCCCCACCTTATGACGATTTTGACTCAGGAGATCTTCACCATGAGTGGATCCGTTCGTCCCGCCCCGCCCAGCGATCTGGGCACACCATCGCCGAAGACTCGACACCACGTCGCCCGGTCCTTCGCCGCCTGCACCCAAGGCCTTCGCTGGTCGATGGCCAGCCTGGTGGTGGTCGTTGCTGTCACCGCATCCGCCCAGGACACGGTGTATCCGTATGGTGTGCCGGCGGAGAAACCCGACATGGAATTGAGCGCTGCGATGGAGCGGGCTTACGAGCAGTACATCGCCCCGTCGACGTGGGACAACGAACTGTTCACCAAGTTTCGGCATTCGCCCATCGAAGGTCTGGATTATCACGACGGCGACGGAACGATTTCACGTCGCGATCCTTCCAAGATCGTCAAGGCGAACGGCAAATACTACGTCTGGTACACGCATCGCAGCACGCCGACGCCGCCCCGTGGTGCGGCGGGTGGAACCGATGTCATTCCGTCGACCGACTGGGATCTGGCCGAAATTTGGTATGCCACCAGCACAGACGGTTTCACTTGGAAAGAACAGGGTGTTGCCGTCAAACGTCCGCCGAAGCCGCAAGCGGGCTGGCGTTCGGTATCCACTCCCGATGTCTTGGTTTGGAAAGGCAAGTACTACCTTTTCTATCAAGCGTTTTTGGAAATGTCGGGGACTCGCGGTGACGATTGTCCGGTCACCGCATCCTGGGCTGATTCACCCGATGGGCCCTGGCATGCGGTCGGTAACGTTGTGATTCCCAACGGGTCGAAAGGGCAATGGGACCAGTACTCGATTCACGATCCGTACCCTCTGGTTTATAAGGGAAAGATCTATCTGTACTACAAGTCCGAAGCGAACGGGAAGCCACGACCGGTTCGCTTTACGGGCCTGGCGATCGCCGACAATCCACTGGGCCCCTACACCAAGCATCCGTTGAATCCGGTGCTGAACTCGGGGCATGAAACGGGGCTGTTTCCGTTCAAAGAAGGAATCGCCGCGATGGTGATTCGCCACGGGAACGAACACAACACGATTCAATACGCACCCGATGGCGTCAATTTTCAAGTGGCTTCCAGCGTCAGCCTGATGCCCATCGCATCGGGCCCCTATGTCCCCGATGCATTCGATGGTAACGACAACGGGCGTGGCATCACCTGGGGACTATGCCATCACACCGGTGCCGGAACGAAGGACAAGAAACACAGCATCCTGTACCGTTTTGATTGTGATCTGAGCCTGGATGTTCACGATGAGTGGATGAAGGAGCCCGAACATTGGTTTCCGCCGGAGGTCTACTTTCATAGCCAAGTCAATGCGGGAAAGCGAAAACAGCTGATCGACGCGGCCGAAAAGGATTTGGCGGAATAGCTTCGGTCGCCGAAGGTCATCGGTTTGGCAGACCGGCGCGTGGGTCAGGCGTCGGTCGCCGAGCTGATGTTTGCCGGTCGTGTGCCGCTGTCTTTGGACGGCTGAACGCTTTCCCAGGTGACTTGCCGGTTGAAAGCTTTCTGAATCGATTCGGTGATTGCCTTCAATTCGCCGCCCCGGTGCATCGCGGTGTCCAGGCACCGGTTCCGCGCACGCGACCCGATTTCCGCGCTTAGCGGTTGCGAATCCTTCTGAACAAACCCGCTCATCAACAAGGCCTTGGTCAGACGCTGAACACGATCGGGATCCAATGTTCGTTCGGTTCCCAGCGTTTCGCAGCACAGATCACTCAGTGCGTTCAGTTGGGCGTCTATTTCGGGGTTGCAGTCGTTCATCGGTGGGTACCTGCGGTATTGGCCAGCGGCATTTCAGGTCGTCCCTGCCGCGAAGGGAGGCTCGTGCCAGCGGCGATTGGGCAGCATGCTGGCGTGGCTGTCACGTGTCGCCGACATCATTCGTTTGTATGGCAGCCATAAGTCGTCTGCATTTGCCGGGCCGATTGAGAACCGGTCGGGCCGAACTGGCAGGCCGTCGCCGCAGGTGGAGGTGTGACGACGGCGGCGCGCCATCGGGCCAACATTGCCGGAACTCATTCCGATCCGTGCTGTTTGACCATCTTGTTGTAGATGCCCAGCAGCAGAAAAGTCGGGGCCCAATTTCCGACAAACAGAGATTTTTGTTTCTGTCCGGTCGCTTGCAGAAACATCGACAGTGCGATGGAACCGCCCGCGGCAAGTAGCCAAGTATCCGAAGGCAACTTGGCGGTCTGTTGCTCGATCGACTGTGTCAAATAGCCTTCGCTGGGTTGCTGGTTGCCTGGTTCGGGCAAATGGGATGTTTCGTTCGAGCGATTCGCGTGAGCTTGGCTTTCGCGGTCCACGTGAGCTTGTTTTGCAATGGTCGACATCAAAGTCTCCTGAAGTTGTTATCGGTGGAATCTGGATCGACAGATTCTGGATTTCAAAACGTAAGCGAAGCAAAGTCGCAACTGGCGCGCCACGCGGTGAAAACGTTGCGGACGGCGACGTGCAGACGGGTAATCCAGCGTCTTATTGATCCTTGAATCGATGGGCAGTTGGTCTGGAACGGTCCAAGTGCTCGTAAAGCGATCAACATGGGCATGAGTCGAACATTGCCGGTTCACGGGTGCATGAACTTCGATGTGAACAATTGTCAGTGGCGCCGTTGGTGTGGCGGTGTGCACTGATCGTGCATTGGAACGGTGATTGCATCCAGTGATGCCTGTGACGGTATGGGGGATCCCTTTGACCCAATGCCGACCAAAATATTCCGCCCAGGACACCGTTGGCTTACATCTAGTCTGTTGAAAAGGTGGATTTCTGGGCGTCAAACCCAAAGCCGCCAGGAGTCCCAATAATGACCACGATTGATATGCCCAACGCCCAGTCTATTCCCCTTCGCCCTGCTGGTTCGACAATGTCGGCCGTCACGTACGAAGACTACGGCGATGCGTCTGTCTTGAAGTCGTCGACGGTGGACGTGCCGCACCGTCGACCGGGGCAGTTGCTGTTGCAGGTGGTGGCATCCAGCGTGAACCCTATCGACTATCGAATGCGGCAAGGTGAGATGCGGGCGGTGCTGCCCGGAGGCTTTCCTCGCATTCCTGGATATGACGTGGCGGGGTATGTCGCTGACAACGGTGGGGACGGCCCCTTCCAAGTTGGTGATCGCGTGATTGCGTTTTTGAAACATTTAACCGGCGGGGCTTCGGCGGACTACGCGACATGCGCGGTCCATTGTGTGGCAAAGATTCCTGATGATTTGCCATTTGACGAGGCTGCGGCGATGCCGTTGGCTGGGACGACAGCCCTGCAGTCGTTACGTGATCACGCAAAAATGCAGGCGGGAAATCGGGTCTTGGTCAATGGTGCCAGTGGAGGTGTCGGCATGTTCGCTGTCCAGATCGCCAAAGCGTCTGGGTGTCACGTCGATGCGGTGGCCAGTGGTGACAACGAAGCGTATTGTCGTTCGCTCGGTGCGGACGGCTTCATTGACTACACCCAAATCGATTTCACCCAGACCGGACAGACGTGGGACATCATTTTTGACGCTGCAGGAAAGTCGAGCTATTTCCAAGCACGGGCGGCCCTGGCGTCCGGAGGGCATTACGTGTCGACCGAGCCGAATCTGTCGGGCTTGGCGGTGTCATTGCTGACTTGGCCGCTTTCGAAGTCCGGCCGGATCATGCTGGCAAAACCGAACGGCGAAGACTTGTTGCAGCTGATCGATTTGTACCGGCAATCAAAACTGAAGATCACCATCGATCGTCACTATGGTTTGTCGCAACTGGCCGATGCCCATCGGCGGGTCGAACAGGGCGTCGATCGTGGCAAGGTTGTCGTGATGAATGATTCGATGTAAAGCGTTGATGTCCATGAATTTCACTCGTGCGAATCGTCCTTCGATGGACGAGACTCGGGTGCAATGTGTCGATCGGATTCGCCAACGCGTTGTGAATTCCGACGATGCCATCGTGCGATGCAGCGTTCAAGGGCACCCACGATTCCTAACACGACCAAGCCTCCCACCGTGACGACGATTGCCAGGCGGGTCTGGCCGATGGCGGCGGCGACACCAATTCCGGCGGTCAAATAGATCGTGGCCGCGGTGGTCAACCCTTCAACGCCTTCGTGTTGATCGTGCACGATGGTGCCGGCGCCTAAAAAGCTGATGCCGACCACAATGGCTTGCAAGACACGGATCGGGTCAGATCGCAACAACTGATCGGGCTGCTGACCCTGGAAATCGTCAAAGATTCGCTGGCTCAGCAGCATCAGCATCGCAGATCCCGCAGCCACGATCATATGCGTGCGGATTCCTGCCGGTTTCCCCGCAATCTCCCGTTCCAGTCCTAGAAGGAATCCCAGACCGGCTGCGACCGCGATTGGGGCCATGTCGAACCATGTCATTCCTGGGGTTCTCCTTTGTCGTGGGGGCAATTGAACGTCGGCGGTAGAAACAATGCCGGCTGCAAGTCATGTTCCCACCGCCGGATGGTCACGGTTGGTGCGACTGGCGCGCGATGTGCGACGTCTGGGTTTCTTGAAGTTTTCTGCGGGGATCCGCTGGCTCCGTTGCCAGGTCCCCGATCAAACCACCAACAATTTCGAAGGGAAATTATCTCTGATGAATAGTCAATCGCTGCAAGGAAAACGAATCGCATTTCTGGCAACCGACGGTTTTGAACAAGTCGAATTGACCAAGCCATGGCAGGCTATCCAAGACGCCGGTGCCGAGGTTGTTCTGGTTTCTCCCAAAACAGGGCAAATTCAAGGTGTCAACCATGACGAGAAGGCTGACAAGTTTGATGTCGACTTAAGCGTCCATGATGCATCGGCCGAAGACTTCGACGGCTTGGTTTTGCCCGGTGGTGTGATGAACCCCGACGCACTGAGAACCTGTGATGTCAGCGTCAGTTTCGTTCGTGACTTCTTTAAGCAGCACAAGCCGGTTGCCGCGATCTGTCACGGACCGTGGACGTTGGTGGAAGCCGACGTGGTTCGTGATCGAACGGTGACGTCATGGCCCAGTTTGAAGACCGACCTGGTCAATGCCGGGGCTCAATGGGTCGATGAAGAATGCGTTTGCGATCAAGGGTTGGTGACCAGCCGAAACCCTGATGACTTGCCCGCGTTCTGTGACAAAGCCATCGAGGAATTCGCCGAAGGTAAGCACGCGGCGCAAACGGTCTGAAACACCGACATTTGATCGGTCGTCGCCCACGTCGTGGCGGCGATCCGCGGGCGATCATCGTGCTGGCACGGCGATTTCGAACATCAATTGGTCCAGGTCATGACCAGTCCGCCTTCGGTTCGTTCGGTGTCATAGTCGTCATTGTCAGTCGCGAATCGATCGTGGCCGGCAACCAAAGCAATCTTCAACCGTTCGCTGCACGCATACTGCAGCCTGCCGTGCAGTCGCCAAAAGAACTCGTCCCGCGATACCGGTCCGGTGAAATCTGCATAGCTTCGATACCCCAGTCCCAGTGTGGGTATCAGCGACCAGCGGTTTGTCCAGTGGTAGGTCATCGATGCGTGTGTGTTGAACGACCAATACCGGTAATCATCACCGACAGTATCGGCACGTTCCAAATCGACGCCGATCGCATAGGTGGGCAATCGTTTCCACCGGGTTCTGGAAAACCGGCTGATCCCTGTCGTGTAGGTCGTTCCATCCAACGATGTCTGTGTGGGCAATGATCCATCATCGCGGAAATCGGAATCTGCCAGGGTCAGGTACAGATAGTACGCATCGAGGCTGGGCAAAATCGTCGTCGCGGATAACGTTCCTGCCAAACGATCACCCACCGTCGATCCATCAAACAGGTCTCGGGAATAGACCGTTTCCAATCGAAAGATGGTGTCGGACTGACCAACCGGTCGATCGTGTTCGACAAAGACACCGGGTTGAAAGCTGGCCAGATTGAACTGTGAAAACGCCGATTCGTTCAGCGTGAAATATCCACGAAATAGCGGGCCCAAACGCATCGCGTCGCGATTGACGATCTTCCAGTCGACGTCGGGGCTGGCGAAACCTTGAAAGCTGGCACTATCGGATTGAGCCAGTTCGCGACTGACGGGGGTCAGGGTGATGTTGTCGTTGTACAGCAATCCCGTTTCCAAGTACCACCGAATCGGCGAAGTCGGTTGACCGACGGCTTTCGCTAACTGGTCTTCCGCTTGTTTTTCGAGTTCCAGTTTCCGAGTTTCAACGTCATCGGAACCATCAAACGTCTGGATTTCGTACGAAGCCAAACGCATTGATGAACCATCGACATCGTCCGATGAATCTGTCGTGATGGGTTCTGGGCGGTTGTTCCGGTCGTTTGGTTCGCTAACGGCTCGTATTCCCTGAGATCGCAACTGATCGGCATAGTGGCTTTTCGGGGCGATTTCAAAGACGCGCTGGAAGTGATGGTTGGCAGCCACGGGATCTTGCGTGGACAGGTATTGGCCCCGGTCGAAATGGGCGGCCGCGTTGTGCTCGTCCAGCGATACCGCTTTCAGGAAGGACTGTCCCGCGTCATCGGTCATGCCCAGCGTGTCTTGCAATCTTCCCAGAGAACGCCAACCATCGGAATGGTTCGGATTGACGGCCACCTTGTCTTGCAACATGGCAAGCATCTTTAATTGTGCCGGAGTCGGCGTGTCTGTGTCGTCTGCTTGCACCGGAGACCCGATCAGGCAACACGCCGTGAAACTGAGCAAGAGCGCTCGCAACAGTCGCATGGTGTCGTGACGATCAACCGATCGTGCATGATGCATTGCCGAGACGGAAACACGAGTGGCCAAGCGTGGCGGCGCCGCAAAATTTTCTGATCCGGCCAAGGGGAAATCTCAAACACGTGCGTATTGATGAAAACTTTTCGCGTCTTTGCCCCGCGAAGCACGTATACGAAAGGCCAGAGTCAAAAAGCCACCTTGATTCGCATCATTTCGTTTTGATATTCGCCCACGGACGACCATTCGCTTCCCCCACCGCAATTCAAGGATGAAGATGACGAAGTTTCGTATCGCTAAAACGGCAGCCGCGCTGGCAACGGTCGCGCTGACTTCCACCGTGTCCGCCCAAGGCTTGGGGAACGCGTTGTCTGGTTTGCAATCGCAGACGCAGCAACAGATCCAACAACGGGTGCAGGGGCAAGTCCAGCAACGCGTTCAGGCTCAGGTGCAACAGCAACTGCAAACCAAGGTTCAGGCCCAGGTGCAGTCGAACATCCAGGGACGTGTGCAGGCCCAGGTTCAAAACCAGATTCAACAACGCGTCCAGAATCAAGTGAACACAACGGTCCGGCAGGCCGTCGGGCTGGCGGCACGCGCCCAACGTGCCGTTGACGTTTCCGCGGGGGCCAATGCTTCCCTGTCAGCGAAAGGCTCCGTCAACGGAAATCGTGTTCGAGCCAATCAGAATGTCGGTGTCAACGCCCGCGTCGGATCACAAACGGGGATCGGCATCGGTGACATCGCGGTGACCCAACAGGACGTCGCGGCTTTCGATTCGATCTTTGGTCAATTCAATCCGTTGCGAAAGGCGGCAATCGTCGACGCGGCAGCAGTCGCCGACGCTAAGTTGAGTGGCCGTTTCGCGGCCGAAGCACAGCGACCAACGGAACCCGCGTCATCGGAGCCATCCGTTGATGCAGATCAAGCCGACCAGTCCAGGTCGCAGGTGTCCACCGTCGCGTCGTCGATGAACCAAGTGGCATCGGATCAGGCAAGTCAAACTGGTGATTCCGGACAGAGTGCATCGTCGGAATCGTCTGCCCAAGGGCGTGCCGCGGTGGTCGGATTCCTTTCGGCCAAAGCTGATTTGCAAGCGGAGATCGTCGCGGCGGCGCAACAACGTCGTGCGGAGATCTCGCAGATGCGCGACCAAGCTTTGGCTGATGCCAATGCCGAATTGATGATGCGGGCGGATCAGATCGAGGCACAGTTGGACGCCTTCACCCAAACGCAGATTGCCGCCGCCGGCGAAGCACGCCAGCGTGCCACCGCGGCCGTCTCGGAAAACGCGGTCAAAGCACGGGGACGGTTTCGTGCGAATGCTTCGCAACAGATCGATGCGGCTGGACAGTCGATCGGCGGTCAGGCATCGGTTCGTGGCCGTGGATCTGCCACCGTGCGCTAAGACCGTTCGTCTTTCATTGATGCTTTCACGATGACGTCTTCGCGGGATCCCAGGATTCCACGAAGACGTCTTTTTTGTGGCAATGTGACCTTCGCTTGAAATTTGTTTCGGCAGACAGTCGCGAAAACGGTCACCGGGCGAGGGTTGATCCATCGATCCGCCGGTTTGGCACGATGGGTGCATCCTAGACCTGCTTCGCCGATCGCGACGTGCGTTCGACCGACACACCACAGATGAAGAGAATCATGGACAAGTACAACGAAGGCACTGATGTGAAATGGAAGTGGGGCAACGGCTATGGGCGGGGAACCGTCCAGTCTGTTTTCGAAAAGAAAGTCACCCGCAAGATTGACGGGAAAGAAATCACTCGTGATGGCAGCAAGGACAACCCGGCCTATTACGTGACCGTCGAAGACGGAAACAACGTCTTGAAGCTGCACAGTGAATTGGAAAAGGCCTGAACAGGCTTCCGCAAAAAATTGGGTCCGCCATGGGATTGGCGGACCCAATGAAATTTCGGCTGATCGTTCCGCGTACCGGTCAGGCCGTTGCCAAAGCCGGTGCAACGGGGAAGTCGATTTCCGGATCGGCGACGTGGTTGAAGTAGTTGGTGAAAATGTTCAACGCCACATTGGCGACGATCTCACCGATTTGACCGTCATCGTATCCGGCGTCACGCAACGCTTGGACATCTTCGTCGGAGACGTTTCCACGTTGTTCGACCAATTTCTGTGCGAACTGGACGGCCGCCGCTTCTTTGGGTTCCGACGCGGTGCCTTGTCGTGCTCGCAGAACTTCTTCGTCGCTCAGTCCGGCTCCCTTGCCCAATAGCGTGTGTGCGGAAAGGCAATAGCCACACTCGTTTACTTGGCCGGTTACCAATGCGATTCGTTCGCGGACGGGGGCGGGCAGGGCACCACCGGCCAGAGCACCGCTGAACGATAGATAGGCGTTGGCAACGGCGGGGGACTGAGCCATCGTCGCGATAATGTTGGGGACCATGCCCATTTTCTTCTTCACGCCTTGAAAGATCTCAGCGGCGGGGCCATTGGCGTTCTTGACGTCGACAGGTGCGATGCGGGTCATCGTTCGGTTGCTCCGAGTTTGGTTTGAAATTGTGAATGAAACGGAAGGTCAATTTCGTTGACGTGTATGGGACGCCCCGATGGTCGGCGGTCTTACCCGGATCTGAAAAACTTTTTTCACGGTGACCCTTGGGCGTGCTTCGCCGGCAAAGAATGTAGGACAAACCGTGCGAACGGTGTAAGATTAGTCGCGGTGAGAGCGTCCAACGTCACAGCGACGCTTACGTGGTCCACACGCGGCGATCTTCACCTGGTGTGACGAAACGTCAGAGATCGGTTCTGGCGCGTGGGCCCGTGGACGCACTGAAGCAGGCAAGGAGAATCGATTGCATCCCGACGACGCACGATGGATCGAAGATTTGCGGGGCGGCGGCCCGGATCATGACGCGGCCGTTTTGCGGCTGCATCAGGTGTTGGCCAGGGGGCTAAGCAAGGCCTTCGCAAATCGGTTGCGTGGTCCACTGCAAGCGGACGACGTGGCGCAGGACGCCATGGTCAAAGTCTTGGCAACGATCGATCAATTCGAAGGTCGCAGTCGACTGACCACTTGGGCGATGGCGGTGGCGATTCGGATCGCCGTCAGTGAACTGCGACGGAAACACCACGATGACGTTTCGCTTGATGCGGTCGCCGGGCCCGATCGGCTGGTCGTCCCGGACCAGTGGAGCGATCGTCAGGTGCAAGACACCGAGCGTGACGATGTGCTGCGTTTGCTGCGTCGATTGATCGATACCGAGTTAACGGATCGCCAGCGTGGGGCGATCAACGGTCTGTTGGACGGCATGACGATCGAAAGCGTGGCCGAATCGCTCGGCAGCAACCGGAACGCAATTTACAAGTTGGTCCACGACGCCCGTCGGCGTTTAAAAGCTGGGTTCGAGTCGGCCGGCTTGATGCCCGAAGATATCCAAGCGGTGATTGCCTGAGGTTTTCAACATGTCATTATCCGAACAACAAGTTGCCACGTTGCTGAATTTGGTCAGCACCACCGAATCCGATTCACTGGATTGCGATGGATGCTTTGGCAAGATCGCGGAGTTCGCCGAATTGCGTCTGAAAGGCAGGTCCGTGCCCGACGCGATGAAAGCGGTGGAAGTTCATCTGCGACAGTGCCACTGTTGCCAGACGGAATTCGAAGCACTGATGGACGCGTTGGGCGAACTGGATGGCGATACGGTTCGGCCCCAGTGACACATCGCCTGCGGCGGGTCAGTGCATCGCCGGCGGCGAGTCAGTGCATCGCCTGCGGCGGGCCAGTGCATCGCCTGCGGCGAGTCAGTGCATCGCCGGCGGCGGGGGCAACTGCACCTTCGGGTCATCCGGCTGCAGCGAACGGTGATAGTGTTGCAACAGCCCGTACACCGATTGGAATTCCGGTCGTTGGGCCAGCGCCCGGTATTGCGGGTTGGTGGCCACGGTCTGATAGCGGGCCAGTGTCGGTGCCAAGTTTTCGGGGGTGACGTGTGCCGACGCAGCAAACATCTCTTTGGGCAATGCCAAGAACGCTTGCCATTGTGGATCGACCAGGTCGAACAGCTCCGGTGCAATCTTTGTCAACTCGTCCCGCAACACGTCCGATTCATGTGTTGCGAACTGGTCGACAAATCCCGGTCCGGCGGCTGGTTGGCCGGCGGCAGGTTGTCCCGGGACCGGTCCGGTGGGAATCGCGCCGGCGGGTGCAACCGGTGGCGTGTTGGTACCCGTCACAGCCGCGATGGATTGGGTCAGTTGCTGGGCCGTCGGGGGCACGATGACGGGTTGGCCCGGACCGGCGCTGCGGTAATAGGCGCCCGTGGCCAATTGATCGATCTTGATCACGGAACCGTCGATGGCCACACCGGCGAACAGCCCGCGTGTGCGTGCATACGAGTAGATTTCCGCTTGCAAACGGCCATCGGTTCCCGCGCTGGCTTGTCCGCCCAGCGGGCCGGCGGCGGCCGCCACGTCCGCACCCAGCGTCAACTTGCCGTCCAAGATTCCTTGAACGCTTTGTGCGGTTTTGAACACCAGCACGATGTCGGATGAATTGACACCGATTTGCCATCCGACGTTCCCGCCGGTCAAGGTGATGAAGACCGGGGCATGCCAGGGGCCCGCCGCGTCGCGAACGCACAATACCCCGCGGCCGTGCCGGGCGCCGACGACAAAGCTGCCTTTGATCACGCCCGGGATCACGGCCACGGCATGGGCACCATTGAGCATCGACGCGGGAATCCGTGTCGCCGCGTTGGCCATCGTTTCGTTCAGCACCGCTTGAGCCTGCTGCACGGTTTGTTCTTCACGCATTTGGGCGTGCGCCCGTGACGACGTGAAAAGGCAAACCGAAACCAAAACCGCGGTGACGTATCGAACGCCGATGGAAAAACGCGTGGACATGAGCTGCACCGTCAAGGTGATCGTGAAAGAAGCAAGCGAAGCAGAAGAGTGCGGGCAGTCGTGCCCCATTGTCAGCGGCGTGTTGGCAGGACGACCGAAGCGTTTCGTTCGACCAATTTCCAATACACTTTTTCGCCCAACCGGCGACCGACCAGGGATTCACGTTGCCACGCCGGCAAACGCGACTGCACGACATCGTACAGTTCCCTCAGCATGAATTCACTATCGCCGTAATAGCTGTGTCCCAACAGGCTCAGGTCGATCCCGCTGACATCGACGGTCTCCACGCCGGGGACGATCACCAGGTGGTCGCCGCTTTCGCCGGCACGCGGGTATCCATGGACTTGCTTGGACGCGATCAACGCTTGGTCGTCGGACGATGCGTACAGTGTGACTTGATTGGCCAAATCCGTCAGCGGGGCGGCCAAGTCGCGGCGAAAATAGTCGGCATCGACATCCGGGGCCGCCATCACGACGCGGTCGAAAAGCTTTTCGCCGGGGTGCGACAACTGGATCTGCTGCATTGCCGCAGTCATCGCTCGGTTTCCCATGCTGTGGGCGACGACATTGATCGATCGGGCCCCGGTTTTTTGCACCAAGTCCATCAAGAATTGCCGCAAATGGCTGGTCGTCCACTGGACGTTGTTTTCGTCGACCGAATAGCCCAGCAACGTTCCCTGACTGGGCCAGCTATAGCAAATCGGTACACCATCAAATGGTAGGTCGACGGCGATCTGGGCGGTGCGACGAACGGCAGATTGGAAATCAACGTTGTAGCCATGAATGAACAACAACAGTTCGCGGTCGGTCGTCTGGTCAATGCATTCCCCCAGACGCCGATGAAAATCTTCGGGGATCAATTCGATCGCCTGGGTCAAAACGATGTGTCGCTGTTGGTCTTCGGCGAACTCGAATCGCAGCAAACTCGGCCGTTCGACTTCGCCGCGGCGATGCGTATCCGGCACGGTGACTTTACACACACCGTGCTGCAACGTTCCCCGCTGGCCGGTGTAGGTGACGCCGTGTTTTTCAATGTTCGCTCGTCCCATCAGCACGACCAGACCGGTCAGACAGCCCGTCATCCCCGCCAGAATCATCGACAGCGTGGCAAGGCGACCGTTGCGGCGGATCAACTGGAACAGGCTGAATCCCAGTAGGACGAAGAACACCATCGACGCGACCAAGAAAAGGTTCCGGTCGCCCGTCATGCGATAGTCGGCAAGCGATGTTGATCCCTGGGCACGATCGGTCGCGTAAAACACCTGCAAGGTGGCGAAACCCGATTCTGGATCGTGGCTGGCCCCGGCAGGCAAGTCTTCCAAGTGCGGCGGAAGACGGACATCGCCGGAGGCATCGGCCATGGTCGATGCCGGCGCGCGTGTCGGTGCCAGCTTTTCCACCGCCGTCGAATCCGGTGATTCCATGGGCATCGCCGGTGCTGCGGTCGGTGCCGCTTCGACAAAATCCGGGGCTGCGGCTTCGGAGGCAGGCGGCTCTGGATCGACCCATTCTGCTGAAGCGAGATTCGCGTCGGGGTCGGCCATCAACACGGCATCAGCATCGCTGCCGTGCATGGCGTGATCGCCTTGCCTGACTTCATCGGGGGCGACCGACGCTTCGCCGGGCGGCTCGGAACTGCACCCGGCGGTCAACAACAAGGCGGGCAAGAACAGCACGGCAAGAATGCCGGTTTGAAACGGCAGGAATGCACGGGCGGGCTTGGTAGGTGTCAGCATCGGCGGCGGGCAACGCGAAACGGGTTCGGCTAAGGGCACACAGAATGCCTTATCAAATCCAATTCACGTTCGTCGACATCGAAAGTCGACGCCGGCGCAGGGCGTGTTCAGATGGTCACCGGGTGCCTCGCCGACCGTCACACAATAAGTCGGTCAGTCGCATCGCGGCGGCTTCATGCCGATGCCGATTTCAGGGTCAATTGGACCGGGCAATGGTCCGATCCAAACACCTGGTCCAGGATCTTGGCATCGGCAACACGGTCCCAGAACTTTTTGGCGACCCAGAAGTAATCCAAACGCCATCCGATGTTTCGTTCGCGGGCGTTGTTGCGATAAGTCCACCAGGTGTAGCGATCCGGGGAACCATCAAACTCACGGAACGAATCGACGAACTTCGCCGTCGCGATCGCATCCAGCCCGGCGCGTTCTTGATCGGTGAATCCCGCGTTCTTGCGATTCGCTTTGGGATTGGCCAAGTCGATCTCTTGATGCGAACAATTCAAATCGCCACAAAAGATCACCGGCTTTCGGCGATTCAGTTTGCGTAGGTATTCCAAAAAGTCGGCGTCCCACTGCATGCGGTAATCCAGCCGTTTCAATCCACGCTGCGAATTGGGCGTGTACACGTTGACCAAATGAAAGTCGTCAAAGGTCGCCGTGATCACTCGGCCTTCGCGGTCGTGCTGATCCAGTCCGATTCCCAGGGTGTGCTTGTTCGGCGCGACTTTGGTCCACACCGATGTGCCGCTGTAGCCCGCCTTGTCGGCCGGATTCCAGAGTTGGGTGTACCCGAGATCGTCGGCCCAGGATGTGTCGACCTGTTCCGGCTTGGCCTTGGTTTCTTGCAGGCACAGCATGTCGGGCTGATGGTCGACAACAAAGTCGCGGAAGCCCTTGTCCATCGCGGCGCGGATGCCATTCACGTTCCATGAAACCAACTGCATCGGGCGGCATCCCTGCAAGAAAAAGTCGTGTGGAAAAAACGATGGACCGACTGTCCGGCGGGACCAGACGCACGGTGGTCATTGAAGAAACGCTGAAACGTCGCAGCGGCGGCATTCTACTTGCATACGTCACAACCACAGCCCCCCCTTTGTTTCCGGACCCTTTGGTAACACACCGCTTCCCCGGGTTCGGCACGGCATTGGCGGCGTCATGCATCAATGGGAACATGGGGCGGGGGACGACTTATTTCCACCGAATCACTTGAGGCATGACATGACATTTCAAGTCGACGGCAAAGTTGTATTGATCACCGGTGCCAACCGCGGGATCGGTCGAGTCATTTTGAACGAAGCGATCGCGCGCGGCGCAGCCAAGGTTTATGCGGCGGTGCGACGGCCGGAATCGGTCGATGAATTGGTCCAGCAGCATGGCGACCGCGTCGTCCCCGTTGCATTGGACCTGTCCAAGCCGGAAACGATCGAAGCAGCGGCCAAGACCGCCAGCGACGTCGACTTGGTCGTCAACAATGCCGGCGTGCTGAAGAATGCGACGCCGCTTGCCGATGATGTCGTCGATTGTTGGGTGTACGAATCCAATATCAACGTGGTCGGACTGATCCGAATGGCCAAAGCGTTTGCACCGGTCTTGAAGGCCAACGGTGGCGGCGCATTCGTTCAGTTAAACAGCGTCGCGTCCATGCAATCATTCACGGACTTCTGCACCTACACGGCGTCCAAAGCGGCCAGCTATCTGTACACCCAAGCGTTGCGTGACGAGTTGTCCCAGCAGGAAACCGCAGTGGTCAGCGTGCATCCCGGTCCCATCGATACTGACATGGCTCACGATGCCGGGCTACAGGATATGACCGAACCGCCGCAGGTGGTGGCCGACGCGATCTTCGATGCCTTGGCCGAAGGACGCTTTCACGCCTTTCCCGACAAGATGGCTCGGCAAACCGCCGAGGCTTATGGCGGATACATCGACGCGGTGGTCGGTGACGCGTCGCTGCCCGCAAAGGCTTGATCGGCCGAGGCCTAGAATCAAGACACTATGATCGTCAATGCACTGCGATCTTGGCCAGCGTCTTGCCGGCCCGCAGGATCAGACCGTCGCCCGATACCGCGGGCGACGCTGTCATCGATTCCCCGATCGTGTTCCGCCGCTGTTCGGTCAGACCGTCGTGATCCACTTTGGCGATGACGCACTGGCCGTCACTATTGAAGAAGTACACCGTGTCGTCGTCGACCAGCGGTGACGCCACATAGTTGCCACCAATTCGGTGTTTCCACAACTCGAATCCCTCCGCCGCGTCCACCGCGGTGGCAACGCCGCTGTCGGTGATCCAGATCACCATGTCGTTGCATAGCACGGGATACGACAAACGTGCGTTTCCCCGGTCATGATTCCAAACGACATGCGTATCGGTGACGTCGCCGACCGTTGAATCATCAATCCGAATGGCCATCAATTCGGCTCCCCGCGATCCGGTGTTGATGATGACCGTGTCACGGAAGACCAGCGGCTGCGCCGAAGCGTTGTAATCGTCATGGCGGACCGTCCAGATTTCTTCACCCGTTTCGGCGTCATAGCCGAACGCCGCGCGCGATCCCACTGAAACGATTTGCGTCTGGTCGCCACGCCGAAACACCGCCGGGGTTCCAAACGCTTTGCGAAGATCCCCGTCACGCAGCGGCCGCCCGTCGTCATCCAGGTCGCCGAAATCCGTGCTGCGTGGCGTCGTCCAGACCGTTCGCCCGGTATGTTTGTCCAGCGCCGTAACGAACTGACGATCGATGCCGTCGAAGGTCAATATCACAAGGTTGCCGACCACCACGGGCGACGATCCGGGGCCACGAAAATGACGCACATTGATGTCGCGGCGTTGCCAAACCGTGGCTCCGCTTATCGGATCCAGTCGTGCGGTGCCATAGGTGCCGAAATGGACATAGACCGCATCCGATTCCAAAAACGGCGTGGGAGCCGCGTAATTGTTGACCGGATTCCCCAGCGGCTCCGGTGCATCGTTCTGGAACAACATGCGGTGATGGACGACTTTACCACTGGACGAATCAATCGCGGTGATGAATTGTTGGGTACCGTCGTCAGTTGCTGATGTCAGCCAAATGCGGCCGGATCCGACCACGGGCGTGCTGTGGCCGCCGTGTTCCAGCGACGTGGTCCAATCGATTCCTTGGCCATTTTCCCAGTCCCACATTCTCGGGATCTGTCCCGCCATGGTCGTCGGAACGGTCCCGTCAGCGGTGGGACCCGATTTGGTCGGCCAAGCGACTTCGGAAGACACGGAATGTCGGTTCGCGGTCTGGGCAACGACCACGGTCGGCGGGCCAAACAGGCATCCGGCAATCATCAGCGCGACGGTGCAACGGTATGGGCGGGCGGGCAAGTCGATCATGGGTGGGAAATCAAAAGGTGACTTGTCAGGAAAGGCGGGGACGCGGAAGCTGGTGGGAATCCCCCGACAGATTAACCGAAGGAGTTGGATCAGCGGCATGACGAATTCTATTTCACGCCCGTTTGCTTGGTTGATGTTGTTGGCGAACATCGTTCTGCTGGTGGTCGTGCTGTCGATGCTGATCGGTGGCGACGACGCATCGCCGCTGGTACAGCAGCAGGGCGAAAGTGCGTCTAAAACCGGGGAATCGGCGACAGCGGCATCTGATCCCATGGACGTGGACACACGGATGCGTCCGCCCACGTTGCCGTTGCCCGCGCCACCGGCGGTTGCGGAGGTCGGTGCGAATCCAGCGACGCCGGCGGGGCTGACGACCGAGCTGGCGCAACAGGAACGTGCCACGATCCAGTTGTTTCGCGAAGCGTCACCGTCGGTCGTTCACATCACGACCGCGCGTGTGGCACGCGACCTGTTCACCTTGGACGTCCAGCAGATTGCTCAAGGCAGTGGGACCGGATTCGTCTGGGATGACCAAGGCCACATCGTCACTAACTTTCACGTCATTCGTCGTGCCGACGTCGCGACCGTGGCTTTTGATGACCAGAACACGTATCCGGCCAAGCTGGTCGGTTCAGCCGAAGAAAAGGATCTGGCGGTCTTGAAGATCGACGCACCGCCGGAACAGCTCAAGCCACTACGGATCGGCGTTTCGTCTGATTTGCAAGTCGGCCGAATGACGTTCGCCATCGGAAACCCGTTCGGGCTGGATCAAACCCTGACCACCGGTGTCGTCAGCGCGCTTGGACGCGAAATCAAATCTGAATCGGGCGTGCCCATCAAAGACGTCATTCAAACCGATGCGGCGATCAATCCGGGCAACAGTGGGGGCCCGCTGTTGGATCTTTCCGGACAACTGATCGGCGTGAACACCGCGATCTTCAGCCCCTCCGGTGCATACGCTGGTATCGGTTTTGCCATCCCCGTGGATACCGTCCGCTGGGTCGTGCCCGAATTGATCCAGCATGGTCGCATCATCCGCCCGGGCATCGCCGTGACCGTGGCCAGCGATACGATGACCCGTCGCTGGGGACTACCCGACGGTCTGTTGGTGTTGCGAGTGACCGAGGGCAGCCAAGCGGAAGCCGCCGGGCTGCGTCCGACACGTCAAACGCGACGCGGGGTGGAGCTGGGCGACATCATCGTGGCGATCGACAACAAACCCGTGCAGTCGACCGCGGATCTGGTGCTGATTCTGGAAAACTACACCGCTGGAGATATCGTCCGGTTGACGGTATTACGCGGCGGCAAACGTGAACTCGTCCCGATCCAGTTGGAACTGTTGGACGAGTAGAGATCGCCCAGACCGTCGTGGTCATGACCGCGCGTCGTTTCGCGCGGCCTCTTAACCGGCGATGGCGTCGCGACGGGTCGGTCGTGGACGCTGGCGCTGCGTCGGTTGGGAACCATCATCGTCCCCGGCAACGCGGTGCAAATGAATGTCCATTTGCGGGAACGGGATGCCGATTTCCACGGCGTCTAGGTTGCGTTTGACGGCGCCGGTCAAAGCCTCGTGCGCCGGCCAATAGTTCGACGATGCCACCCACAGCCGGACCTTCCATTCCACGGCACTGTCGCCCAATCCGGAAAGCACGACGGCGTACCCGCGATCATCGCCGGGGATCATCACGTCCGACAACGATTCGGCCGCGCGAGTCAGCGCGGCACGGGTTTCGTCTTGGTTGGCCGAATAGTCCACACCGACGACGACTTCGACACGACGGTGTGCGTGATGGCTGATGTTTTCGATCGTGCCGCCGGCAATGCTGCTGTTGGGGACAATGATGCGACGATTGTCGGGCGTGTCCAGCGTGGTGGTGAACAAGTCGATTTCGTTGACCGTTCCCGCCACTCCGCCGGCATTGATGAAATCCCCGACTTTGAATGGTCGAAACACCATCATCAACACGCCGGACGCAAAGTTCGATAGCGTGCCTTGGAAAGCCAGACCGATGGCAAAACCGGCGGCGGCCAGCATTGCCGCTAATCCGCCCAGCGGAGCGCCCAATTTGCTCAGCACCGCGGCGGTCACACCGGCAAGGATGGAATAAAACACCAGCCGACCGATGAACTTGCCCAGCGTTTGGTCGACACGTCGACAGATCGGCCCGCTGATGATGCGGCTGATGTACGAGGCCACCAAGTATCCGATGAAGATGACGCCCAAGCCGATCCCCGCGGCCAACAAGCCCGGGACCACATTCTGTGTCATCGTCGCGGTCAAGCCTTCGTAGTCGCCCGCTTGCATCTGTTCGATCAGAGTCGACACGGTTTCGCCGACCGACTTGGTCATGTCGGGTTGATCGGTCAGGGTTTCGGCGGCGCCGGCGGCGGGTTGGTCTGTCACGGGTCGGATCCGTCCTTGAATCGCTTGCGAAAGGGGGCGTGAAACACGTGGTCGGCGGTCATCGCATTGCCGACTCTGCTACACAGACGAATACCATCACGCTTTGTCTGGCGACAAGACGGATGTGGGGGGAAGAAGGTGACAGGGCGGTGAGGGGGACAGGGGACAGGGGCGACGCTGCTTTCGGCGGAGCGAAAGGCGACTTTGGGAGGAAGGTTGTCGGGGCGCGATACCCTCTCCTCGCTTGAGGCTCGACTCTCCCTAGAAGGGCGAGTGAAAACGAAGGCGACTTTGGGGCCGACTTGCCGGCGGATACCTGTCACCTGCAAACCCGTCACCCGACCACCTAACAATCAAACCACCGGTAGGGAGACCTTGGATGCGTCGTCGGCATCCTGTGAGTTCCCTTCGGGCGAGGATGCCGAATCGGGGTCGGCATATTTGGCCACGTCGAAGCGGCGTCCGTAGGTGCCGAAGTCGTTGAACGCGTACTTCTTGGCCCAGCGATAAACGAAACTTCGTTCGGGGATCTCATCGCCGGGCTGGTACTGGCTGCGGCGTGGCGTGACGTTCTTCAATTCCTCGAAGACGCGGCCTCGGGCAGTGGTGTCGCGGGCACCGTGTTTGTCGGCCAGCTGCAGCAGCAAGTCGGGACGCTCCATGATCACGCATCCCCGAGTGTGTTGGGCGGTCAGCTCGCGGAAGTCGCGCAGAAACTCCGACTCATTGAACGTGGTCGCCAAGTCACGTTGATCATGAATCGATTCTTTGGCGATCTGAATCACGGGGCACGGTTCGATATCGCCCCAGGGTCCGACGTGGTGCGTGAATCCCGTCACGGCCGGGCACAACGCGTTGCCCGCGTCATCGTGATAGGCGTCGATGACGATGATCGGTTTGGTGGCACGCGTGTCGACAACGAACTGACGAACGCGACGTTGCTGGTCGCTGGACAATGCCAGCTGTGGGTTGGGTTCCGGGCCGACCGGCCGATAGATGTGGAACCAGCAATACATCACGCCCATTTCGATCAAACGATCGACCCAGGCGTCGGTGACCAGGTCGTCCAGGTTGGTTTTACAGACGCTGGTGCAAACGCCGACCAGCAACTTGTTTCGCAGCGCGGCTTCCAAACCGGCCATCGTCTGGTTGTAAACGCCGGATTTGCCGCGGCGTTGGTCGCTGATGATCTCGCTGCCTTCGACACTGATCAGCGGAGTCACGTTGCCCAATTCACGCAATCGTTTGGCCACGTCGTCGGTGATGAAGTGGCCGTTGGTGAAGACTTGGAAATAGACGTCTCGGTTGGCTTCAAAGATCTTCAGCAGGTCTTTGTGCATGAACGGTTCGCCGCCCAAGATGCCAAAGAAACTGTTGCCCATCGCCTTGGCTTGGCGGATCGTTTCGTTGGCCGCGTCCAGTTCAATGCGATGCTGTTTCGAATCCACGTCGACCCAGCAGCCTTGGCATCGCAGGTTGCATGAATTGATGACCGACAGGTACAGAAACGGCGGAAAGAATTCCCCCTGTTTCAGTCGACGCTTGTGTCGGTGGACCGACCACAATCCGCGGGCACCCAGCGTCCACGCCGCTTTGGCCAGCAACCGCTTGTCGGTTTCCAACAGAAATCGCTTGGCCATTCGAAGATACATGGGCGGTTCGCTGCGAAGGGGCAGGGGGGCTCGGGTGGGGCGAAGCGGACGGCGTGCGGTGGATTCAGGGGGCCGCGGGAATCGAATTTCGCCAAGACGGGCGGCCACGGCATCTTCCACCGTAACCACTGGCTGATTGTAACCCCAGCCCGCCAACGAAGCCCACCGAATCCCCACGCCCCCAGCATCCCCGCCGCAAACCCGGCCCCGTATCGCGGATGTCGACTTTGATCGTGCAATAGCCCGGGCTTCGGTGCGCGGCGAAACCCTCGAACCCGGCATCAGGCGAACCGCGGGTTGGTTCTTGTAGTGGTTGCTGAGAGGTTTGCCTGGGGGGATTGGCTGGCCAGGTTTTCCTAGTCCGGTTGTTTTGCGTAGGTTGCGTGGTCCACAATTTCGGCTTCTCTAGATTCGCCAGCTTGTGATGGTCCGTGGTGGACCGGCGGCTTGGCGGGGTTTTCGGACTCACGGGGGGCCGGTCGGTCGGCCCGCTGGAGACGAGGGATTGCCAGGGGGACCAGCGATGAAGATGCCGAAACCGCGACGCCGATCGTCGCGCCGACCACGTCCGTCCAACGCTCGCGTGTTGCGGCGTCTGATCGCCGAACCGCTGGAATTGCGGCGTTTGCTGGCGGCCACCGACTTGGCGATGATCAGTGGGCTGGTTTTCAAGGACGTCACCGGCGACGGCTTCACTGCCGGCGAACAGGTTTCCGGGGCTCAGGTCGCTCTGTACCGCGACAACGGCAACGGATCGTTCGATTCCGGTTCCGACACGCTGGTGACCACGGCGACGACCGGCACCGACGGCCGGTACACGCTGAACCGATTGACCGCCGGCAATTACTTCGTGCTGCAAGATGCCCAGACGGTCGACGGTCGAACGTTGCTGCGGAACGTGTCGCCGATGATCACGATCAGCGGGACCGACGTCGAAGGCCGCATCGTCCAAGTCGTCGATGATTTTGATCAGACACAACAGCAAGTCGTCGACACCACCAACGACGGTGTCCCGGTGACTAGTTCGGTCGCCGCGCCCGAGGCGATCGGCGGCGAACGCGATCTTTTCGTCAACAAGACCAGCGTCAACGGCGCGGTCCAGTTGGAAGTCGACAACCCGCTGTTGCCGAATCTGTTGACGTTTGATTCCTTGGCCACCGGTGATGGCGAACGGCGTGTTACCTGGGACGGACCCGACGGGGATGCGACGACGGTCGACGATACCGGGCTGGGGACGGTGGATTTGACCGATGCCGCCGATGCGATCGGATTGCAACTTCAGATCGGCGCCGATTTGCCGGGCGGCCAAGCGGTCGTGCGGATCTACAGTGACGATGGAAACGCGGCGACGGCCGAGCGATTCAGCAGCGCGACGCTGAACATCCCACAAACCGGCGGCGGCGTATCGTCGGCGGAATTCTTGCCGTTTTCCAGCTTCGTGGCGGCGGCCGGCGGCGGCGTGGACATCAACAACGTCGGCGCGATCGAACTGGAAATCACCGGATCGGCCAACGTCAACGGGACCGCGGAATTGGTCGGGACGGTCGGGCAGACCGCGTTCACGGCGGATTTCGATAACTTCACGCCGACCATTGATCTGTCGTTGTCCAAAACGTCGGCCAGTGGCGAGGTCGCCGTCGGCGAAAGCACCACCTTTACCATCACCGTCAACAACGCGGGCCCGGTGGCCGCCACGGGGGTCGTGGTCCAAGACGTGTTACCCGCCGGCATGACGTTGGTGTCGCAAACGACAAGCCAAGGGACCTACAACGCAACGACCGGACGCTGGGAGATCGGCGACGTCGCGGTGTCGGCCAGCCACACGTTGTCGATCACCGCACGGATGGACACCCCGGGCACCAAAACCAACATCGCCGAAGTCATCGCGGCAGACCAAACCGACATCGACAGCACGCCGGGGAACGGTGCGGCGGGCGAAGACGACCGGGCGACGGTGTCGATCTTGTCACCGCAAATCGATTTGTCGATCGCCAAGACGGCCAGCGATCTGTCGCCCGACGTCGGCCAGAACGTGACGTTCACGGTGACGCTGTCCAACGCCGGTCCGGATACGGCCACGGGGGTTACGGTCCGTGACGTGTTGCCGGCCGGATTGAATTTCGTTTCCGCGACGCCCAGCCAGGGCAGCTACGAATCCGGGACAGGCGTGTGGACCGTCGGCAGTGTGAATGCCGGCTCCGGTGCAACGCTAAGTATCATCGCCGGCGTCACCGCGGCGGGATCCATTCAAAACGTCGCCGAAGTTTTGGCGGCCGACCAACCCGACGCCGACAGCACGCCGGGTAACGGCGCGATCGGCGAAGACGACTTGGCCACCGTCACGCTGGACCCGCAACAAATCGATCTGTCGCTGATCAAAACGGTCGACAACGCGGCGCCCAATCGTGGTGACAACGTGACCTTCACGATCACGCTTAGCAACGCCGGTCCATCCGCGGCCACCGGCGTGATCGTTCGTGATGCGATTCCCGCGGGGCTGACGTTCGTGTCGTCGGCACCGTCGATCGGCAGCTACAACACCACCACGGGCCAGTGGGTTGCCGGCACGGTGGCGGCGGGCACCAGCCAGACGTTGCAGTTGGTGGCGCGTGTCGATTCGGTCGCCGTCGCGACCAACGTGGCGGAGGTCATTGCGGCCGATCAGACGGACGTCGACAGCACACCGAACAACAACGTGCCGGCCGAAGACGACCAGTCCAGTGTCGTCGTCACACCGGCCAGCGCGGACTTGTCGTTGACCAAAACGATCGACAACGCGGTCGCCAACGTCGGCCAAAATGCGACGTTCACGATCGCGGTGCAGAACGACGGTCCAAGTGTGGCAACCGGTGTCCAGGTGACCGACTTGTTGCCGGCGGGCATGTCGTTCGTGTCGTCGTCGCCGTCGCAAGGTGGGTACAACGCGGCGACCGGATTGTGGGACGTCGGCACGATCGGCGGCGGGGCCAATGCGACGCTCGCGATCGTGGCTCAGGTGCAATCGTCTGGAACCAAAACGAACACGGCGCAGATCAGTGCGGCCGATCAGTTCGACCCCGACAGCACACCGGGAAACAACGCACCGGCCGAAGATGACCAGGCCTCGGTCAATCTGGTCCCGCCGACTATCGATCTGTCGCTGGGTAAAACCGTCGACCAGGATCGGCCCAACGTCGGCGATACCGTGCGGTTCACCGTTTCGGTCAGCAACGCGGGACCGGACGTGGCCAGCGGTGTGGTGGTTCGCGACGTTTTGCCGGCGGGATTGACGTTTGTCGGCGCTACGCCGGGGGCCGGGATCTACGACGTGGGGACCGGCCAGTGGAATGTCGGCGGGGTCACCAGTGGCCAGACGGTCTCGCTGGCCATCGACGCCACGGTGACCGGGACGACGACGATCAGCAACCAAGCGGAAGTCATCGCGGCGGACCAGTTCGACATCGACAGCACACCGGGTGAAGGTGGCGAGGGGGAAGACGACATTGCCAGCGTTTCCATCACTCCGGCCAGCGCGGACTTGTCGCTGACCAAGACGGTCGACAATGCCACCCCCAACGTCGGCGAAAACGTCAGCTTCACGGTGACGGTGTCCAACGCGGGACCCGACACGGCGACGGGGGTGGTCGTGCGCGACTTGCTGCCGGCGGGATTGAACTTCGTCAGCGCGACGCCGGGGCAGGGGACTTACAACGCGGCCACGGGCTTGTGGAACGCGGGCCAGATCGCCAGTGGGGCGACCGGCACACTGGTTCTGATCGCGACGGTGACATCAACCGATGCTTTGACCAACACGGCGGAGATCACCGAGGCCGACCAACGCGACCCCGATTCAACGCCTGGTAACGGCAGTGCGTCCGAAGACGATCTGGCGACGGTGGGTGTTCGCGGCCAACAAATCGATTTGTCATTGACCAAGACGGTCGACAACGCCGCGCCGAATGTCGGCGACGAAATCACTTTCACGATCACGGTTCGCAACGACGGCGTGTCACCGGCGACGGGCGTCCAAGTTCGCGACATCTTGCCGGTCGGTTTGACGCCCCGCGGCACGTCGCCGTCGCAGGGCAGTTTGAATACGTCGACCAGTATTTGGACGGTGGGCGATTTGGCGGTCGGCGGCACCGCGACGATCGACGTGGTCGTTCGAGTCGATCAGATCCTGGAGATCGAAAACGTTGCGGAGGTCATCGCGGCAGATCAGCCTGATGCCGACAGCACCCCGGACAACAACATTGCAGCCGAAGACGACCAGGATGCGGTCACCGTACGGACGCCGGTATCGGATTTGAGTCTGGTCAAGGGCGTCGACAACGACCGGCCGAATGTCGGCGACGTGGTCATCTTTGATTTGACGGTCACCAACGGCGGGCCCGATCCGGCGGTCGGCGTGGAGGTCACGGATTTGCTGCCCGAGGGGATCGAATACATCAGCAACAGTTTGAGCCAGGGCAGCTACAACGCCACGACCGGCATTTGGACGATCGGCAATTTGGCGGTCGGATCCACGGCAACGCTGGGGCTGCGCGGTCGCGTCAGTGCTGATGCCGCGGATCCTTTGGCGGCGAAAACCAACACGGCGGAGATCACCGCGGCGGGCCAAGCGGACAGTGATTCGACGCCGGGCAACCGCAATCCAGACGAAGACGATTTTGATCAAGCCACGATCACGCCGATGGCGATCGATCTGTCGTTGGAAAAGACGGTCAGTGACGCGGCACCGTCGGTCGGCGGCACGGTCACTTACACCGTGACGGTTCGCAATGACGGCGATGATCCCGCCACAGGCGTCCAGATTCGCGACCGACTGCCCGACGGTGTGACCTTGGTCAGCGTGAATGAATCGCAGGGATCGTTCAACGCGGCAAGCGGCGTGTGGGCGGTCCCACAGATCGACGTCGGCGGATCGGCGACGCTGCAACTGGAGGTCTTGGTGGATTCACCGGGAACGCTGGTCAATCAGGCAGAAGTGATCGCGGCGGATCAACTGGATCGTGACAGCACGCCGGACAACGACGTCGACGGCGAAGATGATCAGGCGGACGTGACTCTGGTGACTCAGCAGGCCGATCTGTCGCTGACCAAGACCGTCGACAATGCGACGCCCGGTGTCGGCGAGGAAGCCGTCTTTACCCTGGAAATTCGTAATGACGGACCTGATGCGGCCGAATCGATCGTCGTCCGAGATGTCTTGCCCAGCGGCCTGGGGTTCTCCGGTGCAACGGCAAGCTCCGGTTCGTACAACGCGTCCAACGGCCAGTGGTCGATACCCGCATTGGCCGCTTCGCAGACGGCGACACTACAGATTCGCGTCACGGCGGATTCGGTCGGCGAGAAGATCAACGTCGCGGAAATCATTCAGTCCAGCGAGTTTGATCCGGACAGCACACCGGACAACGGATTGGATGACGAAGACGATTACGCCACCGTTTCACTGTCGCCTCAATTGGTCGATTTGGCCCTATCCAAAGACGTCGACGAAGCCCGGCCCACACGAGGCCAGCGTGTGACGTTCACGCTGCGATTGACCAACGACGGACCGTCCCGGGCCACGGGGGTTCAGGTCCGCGATGTGTTGCCCGATTCGTTGACTTTTGAAAACGCCTCGGCGAGCGTCGGCAGTTACAGCCCGCTGTCGGGGCTGTGGACGATCGATTCGCTTGACGCCGGTGGCGAAGTCACGTTGGCGATCGAAGCATTGGTCGGCGATGTCGCGGCGGCGTCGAACGTGGCCGAAGTCATCGCGGCGGATCAGCCTGATGCCGATAGCACGCCCGACAACGACGATGAAGCGGAAGACGATTTCGCACGCGTCGACTTGGAAACGCAGGTGGCCGATCTTTCCGTCGCGGTGGCCGCCGACCGGACTTCGGCCAACCAAGGTGATCCTGTGATCTTTACCGTCACCCTGGACAATGCGGGACCCGATGCGGCGACGGATGTCGTGGTTTCGACCGTGTTGCCCGCCGGATTGGTGTTTGCCGAAGCTCAACCGTCGGTTGGCACCTACGACCCGGCGACCGGTCAGTGGTCGGTTGATTCGCTGGTCGACGGATCTTCCGCGACGTTGCGATTGCTGACCACGATCGACGGTCGGGACGTTCAGTCCGTGACGGCGGAGGTCAGTTCGGTTCGCCAGTTCGATCCCGACAGCACGCCGGGCAACGGGGTGGTCGGCGAGGACGATTTGGACGACGCGGCCGTCACGCCGGTGCTGATCGACGTGTCGGTGACCGGGACGATCGATAACGATGAACCACTGGAAGGCGACCGTGTGACCATCGAATTCACCGCGACCAACGACGGACCCGACGGGGCGACCGGGCTGGTGTTGGAAACGATGTTGCCCGATGGCATGTCGTTGGTCAGTGTCCAGGCGGGACGCGGGGCTTATGACACCGCCAGCGGGACGTGGAATTTGGGTTCGCTGGCCGCGGGCCAATCCGGCACCCTGACGTTCATAGCCGTGGTGGACGAACGCGGTGTGAAAACGATGCCGATCGAGGTGGTGGCGGCGGATCAGGTGGACATCGACAGCACGCCGGGCAACGGCGGAGTGGACGAAGACGACCGGTTCGAGTTGTTGATCCGGGCGCCGCGGTTGTTGACCAAGCGGCTGTTTTTGGCGCGTTGATGGGTTGGCCCGAGGCCGGCCGGTGGGGCGGGGGATGGGGTTCCCGAGGCCTGACGGCCGGCGGCTAGGGAATTGGGGTCCCGAGGCCTAACGGCCGGCGGCTCAGGGGGAGATTAGGCGCTCAGGCGTGACAGGCTGCCGACGTGCATTTGCCGCAGCAGCCCGACGTCACACAGCATGCGACGCTGCAAAGGTGCCGGGATTTCGTCGATTCCGATGTCGTAGTGTCGCAGCACTTCGTGTCGGTCTTCGTCGGACAAGGTGACCGCACTTTCGCTGGCCGAGACGACTTGTTGGTGGGTCAACAGAAACGCGGGGTCACGCAACAGTCGGTGCAACGCACGCTCCGGTGCAGTGTCCTGTTTCGGTGAAACGTTTTGATCCAACGCGACTTTGAAATCGTCGTACAGCCGTGGCGAATCGGTTTCCTCTGGGATGATCAGCAGTCCCAAACGCTGCATCGCAACGCCAAGGCCTCGACTGCCCAACATCATCGCCAGCGGGATCGCCAACAACCAACCGGCCAAGATCGGAACAAACCAAGGCAACAGCGGCGGGGCGGCGTAGGCGACCGCCGCGGTGGCCAGGATGCCGATCGCCGTCATGCCGCCGAAATCGCTGGCCGCTTGTCCCAGTGTCACGCCGTGTTCGTCACGCTGTTGGGCACCCCAGTGGACCTTGCGGCCGCGAAGGGTGGAGACGACGAATCGGCTATGCAGCACGGCCATGATGGGTGACAGCAGCACCGACATGACGGTTTCCAGAACCGCAGACAGCGCGACGCGAATCGCACCGCCGAATTGCGTGGAACGTCCCGACAGCCAGATTTCCGCCACGCCATAGGCTTTGGGGATCAACAGCATGACCATCGCGACGCCGAACAACGCGAAGCGTCCGAAACGGTCGAACCAATCCGCCGACGCGACTGGTTGATCCAACGCCCGTCCGGCCAAGCACGTCACGGTGAACAGGATCCAAAGTGGCGATGCCACATAGGACATCACGCCGCTGGCGAAGTGCAGTCGGCTGACCGGGTGAAAGCCTTCGCTGACGACCAATCGGCTGTGTTGCAAATTACCTTGACACCAACGCTGGTCGCGCTGGGCGTAATCGGTCAGCGTCGTCGGGCATTCTTCGTAGCTGCCGGCCAGATCGGTGGCCAAGCGAACTTTCCAGCCACGGCGAACCATCAATGCGGCTTCGACAAAATCGTGTGACAGGATTTCACCGCCCAGCGGCGCTTGTCCGGGCAACACGGGCAGATCGCAGCACTGACAGAACGCTTCGACGCGAATGATCGCGTTGTGTCCCCAGTAATTGCCTTGGTCGCCCGCCCAAGCATCGAAGCCTTCGACAAAGACCGGGCCGTACGCCTGCGCTGCAAACTGCTGAAGACGTGCAAACAACGACGCGCGTCCGATCGGTGCGGGAGGAACTTGTAAGATCCCCAGCCGCGGATCGGCATCCATTCGCCGTGTCATTTCGAACATCGCCGATGGCGACATCAAGCTGTCGGCGTCCAATACGATCATGAACGGATAGGGCTGGGACCAACGGTGACAAAAGTCGGCGATGTTGCCCGCTTTGCGGCCCTTGTTTTCGTTGCGGTGTCGATAAAACACGCGGCACACTTCTGACACATCGGCCGGCAATCGGTCCCGCAAGCTTGCCCAAGTTTGTTCTTCGGCCAACCAAGTGTCGACGTTGGTGCTGTCGCTGAGCACGAAAAAGTCGAACTCGATCCCCGGGTTGTGGGCCGATTCTCGGGCGATTCCGCGCATCATCGCTTCGATCCGCGCGAACACGTCGTCGGGCGATTCGTTGTACACCGGGACCAGCACCGCGGTTTTCAGCGGCTGTTTCGGCTGTCCGTCGCGGGACCATGTTGGACGCGACGCGGAAAAGACGCGGCGACAAAACCCAAAAGTCGCGACACAAAACGAAAACGCGATCCAAGTCCACAGAACGGCGAACAGGGCCGCCGATGCCGCATCCCAGAAACCGAGTTCGCCCCAGTCAAATCCACGTTCCGGTCCGCCCGACGCGACGCTGCGGACATAGGCGGCAATGCCCAGGACCGACAGCACGAACGTGGCGGCGCCGATCAGCCAACGCGCCGCGTGGGTGCCGGCGGCATCACTTGCTGTGTCGCGCGTCATCGTGACTCCAGTGGTTCGAAGGAACGCGAACGGAACCGGTCGACAAAATCCAGCGTCCCAGCGTGGTCGATTGCAGTCGCGCCACCCACCAATCGATCCGCAGCGGTCCGATCAGACCGGGGGTGGTGTTGGTGACCAATGCGCGGGGCTGGATCGTGGGAATGACAACTTGTTGCGTCGGAGTAGACGTTTGTTGGTGTTTGGTGGCGACGGATTCGAAGGCCAAGTCCAGCGTCAGGCCGGACAGTCGTTCATCGTCGATTGATCCCGCGTCGCCACCGGCGTTCAACCGTTGCCGAGCGGTTTCGACCAAGCGGTGGCATTCATCACGCAACACATCGGGGTGATGGATGCCGCAGTGCCGCAAGTAATTCGCGGCGGCGATCAGGGCGCGATCGATCGCGGATGCCGGCGAATCGCTCGTCCGGGCATCGGCGGCCGGGGGGGCAATGGTCAGGGCGCCAGTCGGTTCGGTCGTCAGATTCATGGCTTTCTCGACTGAAACAAAACAGAAAAGAGGGGGAGAAAAGTTGCGGTTTGCGGTCGTTCGGTTCGCGTCACGTCTGAAAGGGAAACGGTTGCGTCGCAATGAGAAGTTTTGGAATCTTGCGAAACCCGTGACTCCGGTGCGACGTTATGTTCCCTTCAGAAAATCGGCGTTCGGGCCGGTCACCTCAACCTATCTTTTGGCGGTTCTGCGTCGCCGGAAAAGCCGGATCTGGCGCCATTGTGTTTAAGGGCAAACGCAAGGGCGTTCGGGCATTCCAACGATCGATGGTTCCACCGTGCGACAAACGTGAATTTGTGAAGTAAACGGCATCAAAACTGTCGGTTCTGACGGTCGCAAAACCCATGCCCAAAAATCGGATCTTGGCGCGGTGGTGAGGCGGGCAGCGGAGATTCCAGGTGCCGTGATCGCGACGCCGTGTGGGTGGCGAATCCCGGGAAACGCAGCAGCCGTGAAGACCGGAAAGGCGTAAAGGGCGGGTCGCAAGATTCAACTTGTGAATTCCATGCGAAGCCACTATCGTGCGGTCCCGTCCCGTTGGTGCCGATGTTGTGTTGCCTAGGCTTCCGTTAGGCGGTTAGCAAACTGGGCTAACGCGGACAGTTCCCGCCTGTTTCGATCCCCACCCCCCCGCCTCCGGTGCATCCCCTTGCGCCCCGGTTGCCCCCGCCTTCGATGGTGCCGGAAATGTTTCGACGACGCTTTCTTTTGTCCGGCGCGGCCGCCGGTTCGACGCTGATTGGTGTCGGTACGCCCGCTTGGATTGCCGCGATCGAGTCATCGGTGAACGATGATCTGCCAGTGCGCCGGTCCGATGGTCGGTGGCCGGGGCAAAGTCGCGACATGCGGGACGGCGGAATGACCGAACAACAGTCAGCGTTCTTGGACGATTTGCGTCAACGCTGTTACCAGTACTTTGTCGACGCCGCCGATCCGGACACGGGGCTGATTGCCGACCGCGGACGCGTTGACGGCAGCGGATTCAGTGATCACGCCAGCATGGCGGCATGCGGCTTCGGATTGTCCGCCCACGCCTTGGCAGGCCAGAACGGTTGGGTCAGTCCCGGTTTGGCGCGAGACCGCGTTGCCAAGTTGATGGTGTCGCTTCGAGATCGCGTCCAGCATGAACGTGGCTTTCTGTACCACTTTGTCGACCGACGCACGGGGCGTCGAGCGCTGCGCAGTGAAGCTTCGTCCATCGACACCGCATTGCTGATCGCCGGTGCAATGCACGCTCAGATGATCTACGCGAATGATCGCGTGATTTCCGATGCGGCGGACGAGATCTATCAGCGGGTCGATTGGCGATGGTTGCTGGGCGACAACGATTGTTTGCACATGGGGTACACGCCGGAGATCGGCATTTTGCCGGCTCAGTGGGACACGTTCAGCGAGCTGACGATTTTGGTGCTGCTGGCGATCGGTGCACCGCAGTCGCCGATCCCGGCACGGTGCTGGGAAGCGTGGCAGCGGGGGCCGGTGCTGCACCACCAGGGGCAACCGTTCATGTCGTACCCGCCGTTGTTTGTTCACCAGTATCCGACGGCGTTCTTTGATTTTCGGCGTCTGGTGTCCGCCGGGGGCCGCAGTTTTTGGCAGAACGCCCAGGTGGCCCATCGCGCCCATCAACAATTCATGAAAGATTTGGCGACCGCGGATCCGCATCGCATGGGCCACTACGGCGAAGACCTGTGGGGGATCACCAGCAGCGACAGCGCCCACGGGTATCGCGACTGGGGCGGACCCTATCACGACGGGCCGGCGCGACCGGATCGTGGCATTGATGGGACGATCGTTCCCAGTGCGGCGGGCGGAGCGTTGGCGATTGTGCCACAGTCGGCAATGCACACGTTGCAATATCAGCGACAGGCCTTTGGCGACGCCGTCTATGGTCGGTATGGATTCGTCAACGCGTTCAACCCGGCCAACGGTTGGGTGAACCCCGATGTGATCGGTATCGACACCGGAATCACCCTGTTAATGGCGTCCAATCTGTTCGGCGATCAGGTTTGGAGACCCTTCATGCAGCATCCGGCCGCACGGCGTGCACTGTCGCTGGCCGGTTTCCGCGCAGCGGCGGCCTAGGCGGCAGCGGCGGCTTAGTCGGGCGCGCGGGGCACGGTAGACGGATTGCCAGATCTGGCAGCGTGGGCAAAATGCATCGGCTTTTCTGATGCTTCTGCTCCTCATTCGGTGCCTCGTTGATGCGTTTCTTTCATGCTCCGGTGCGGTGGTTGGTTTATGTGGCGTGGGTGCTGTTGTTGGCCCAGACCACGACCGCAGCCGATGACGCCGTGGTCAGCCGATTTGCACCGACCGCCGATGGCGGGACGACCTATCTGGACCAATACATCAAGGTTCGTGATTTTGATGATTTGAAATCGCTGGCACAGTCCGCGTCGTTATATGACTGTGTTCCGACCGACCCGTTGCCCCAGCCGTTGGACTCGTGGAGCTATGACGATTACATCAAAGTCGGGTTTCGTCATCGTCGCGCCACGTGGTGGAATCAAGGCCTTCCGTTTTGGTTCGAAACATTTCATCGCGGCTTCGTCCAAGTCGATCGTGTCGAACTGTTCACGCTGATCCCCAGTGCCGGGGACCAACCGATTTGCCAACGGATCAAGTTCAGCAAGAAGGACTTTGAATACCAATCGCCGTTGGAGGAATCAGCGATCCCGGCCGCCGGACATGCCGGGGTGAAATTGATCGGACAGTTTCCCGGGACCGACCGCGCCGAAGAAGTCTTGAGCTTTTTGGGTTCCAGTTATTTTCGCGGACGCAGCGGTGACTGTGTTTATGGGGCGTCGGCACGCGGCATCGCGATCGATATCGCGATGCAGAAGGTGGAGGAGTTTCCTGACTTTCGCGCGTTTTGGATCACGCTGCCCGCCGCCGAGGATGATTCGTTGACGATTCTGGCGCACTTGGACAGCCCCAGTGTCAGCGGCGCGTATCGGTTCCGCTTGTTTCCCGGCGAAACCGACACGCGGTTGTCGGTGGAGGCCGAGTTGTATTTCCGCCGCGTACCGGACAAGGTCGCCTACGCACCACTGACCAGCATGTGGATGTGGGGCGACGGATTGAAAGGGCCCCCCAAGGACGCCAGGCCTGGTGTGCATGACAGTGACGGATTGTTGATCCGGACCGACCAGTTGCAGTGGCGTTGGCGTCCGTTTGCTCGCCAGGATTACCCATCGGTGACGTCGACCGAGGTCGAACAGTTGTTGGGCTTTGGATTGATCCAGCGGAACCGTGCATTCTTTCATTACGACGACCACAACGCGCGGTACGACATGCGTCCCAGTTTGTGGGTGGTCCCCAAAAGGCCTTGGACCGAGGGATCGATTGAACTGTTGGAATTGCCCGGCGCGCATGAAGGCGTTGATAACCTGGGCGCCTATTGGTTACCAAAGGAAACGCCGGAGGTGGGCCAACCGGTGAATCTGGAATACGACATCCATTTCTTTGCCGGCGATCCGCCGCAGCACAACGCGCTGGCCCGGGCCACCAATCTGGACGTGACACGACCGGATCGATCGGTTCCGCCGAAACAGGCGGAGTCGTCCGAGCAGGATGCGGCCGACGCGCGGGCGACTGACACAACAGTGGCCGATGCGGTGATCGGGATCGAAGTCCGGTTTGCCGGTCCGTCGATTCGTGGGCTTCCAGCCGATTCGCCTCCGCAAGCGCAAACATCGGCGGTGCGTGGTGTGATGAAAAACCCAACGCTGAAGCGGACCGAACAGGGCGATTGGATCTTGCGGGCCGAGGTGATTCCCGAGGGCGATGGCCCGGTGGAATTGGAAGTCCAGTTGATCAGCGCGGGTGAACCCGTGTCGGAACAGTGGACGTACCTACTGCCGCCTTGGGAACCGTCGTTTGTCTATCCGGCGGTCTACACCCGCCAGGAATAGTCGCAGCGGTTGTCGGCGATGCCTTCGGTCAGGGGGGTTGCGGTGTGGACGCATCCTGTGTCGGTCATACCGCAGGGTGTCTACACTGGTCGGTTTGTGATTCCGACCGTTGAATGAATTTCCGATATGGCATCCCGCACCGAATCCGCCAGCCAAGCTGACGGGGATCATCGCCCACAAAATTCTGTTTCCCGGCCCACGTGGTTGGCATGGGGGCAGTTGGTGCGTCTGCCCAATGTGTTCACGGTCTTGGCCGACGTGGCGGCCGGTTATTTGATCGTCGCCGGTGGTGCCGAACCGGTACCGCGTTTTGTTTCGGTGTTGATTGCCGGGGTGCTGTTGTACTGGGCCGGGATGATTTTGAACGACGTTTTTGACGTCCAGAAAGATCGCCAACAACGGCCACAGCGTCCGTTGGCATCGGGCGCGATCAGCGTGTCGGTCGCACGTGCGGTCGGCATTGCCATGTTGGTCGGTGGCGTGATCGTCGCGGCAGTGGCCGGTCAGTTGGTGGCAGACGATTCGGCCCCGGCGGTCAATTGGACACCGGCAATGGTGGCGGCCGCCTTGGCGGTGTCGGTGCTGTTGTACGACGGACCGCTGAAGGCGACGCCCGTTGGGCCGTTGGCGATGGGAATGTGTCGTGTGCTGAGTTTCCTGTTGGGCGCCGCGCCCCATTTCGCGTCTCCGGCGGAATTCCCGACTTGGTTGCTGGGCATGGCAGCCGGGATGGGCATGTTTGTGATGGGGGTGACCACGATCGGACGACGCGAAGCGGAAAAGACGATTGATGGATTCCAGCCCAATCTGTGGACCGGGACGATTGTGGTCGCGCTGGGCGGTGCGATGATCGGTGTCGCGCCGCGTCTGGATATCAACGCGGTTGCCTGGCAATTGTCGCCCGCCGGTCCGTTTTTGTTGTTGGTGGCCATGGTTGTATTTCCGGTGGTCGTCCGAGGTTTCCGCGCGGCGCGGTTGGGAACGGCCGATTCGATCCAATCGGCCGTCCGCAGCGGTGTGTTGACGATCATTCCGTTGGCCGCGGCGATTGCCTTTTTGGGCGCCGGGCCGTTTTGGGGTTTGTTGATCTTTGCGGGCGTCATGCCGGCGCTGGGGCTGTCACGATACTTTCGGGTGACCTGATGCGATCGCCAATTTGCGTCCAGCGGACCACCGAGACCCGGCAAATGGTTTGGGGAGCGGCCGCAACGTGAACGTCGGATTTCATGCCGCCGCTATGCCGTGGCACGACGACGCAACGGCGTTGGGATGGCTTGCCCAAATGGGTTACCGCGTCGTGGCATTGATCCCGCGGCGTAACGGATTGCGGTTGGCCGACGACGGCGCCGTGGCTGACGCAACCCAGTTGAATGTCTTGGCCGGTGAACTGGGGGTGCAGCTTTGGCTGTGTTTGGAAGGCCGCTTCATTGACGATCCGCATCGTCCCGGTTGGCCGTCGCTGGCCAGTGAAGACCCCTGCGTTGCTGATCGATCGTTGGAACTGGCAAGTCGTTGGATCAAGGCCGCCGCCAGCATCGGGGTGACGACGGTGACGTTTTGCTGTGGCAGCACCGGCGGGACAACCGAACGTCATGACGAAGCGGTCTTGGATCGATTGGCCCATCGGATCGACGTGTTGTTGTCGCTGGCCGATCAAACGGGAATCGCGTTGGCACTGCGGCCCGAGCGGGGCGGGGTGGTGGCAACGACGATTCATTTTGATCGGCTGCGGCAATGGGTCCGCCGGCCGGGGTTATTGAAACTGTGGGCGGACGTGGACGTGATGCTGCAGACCGGTGAAATTCCGGTGGCGGATCGGCTGGCCCGTCACGGTGATTGCTTGGCGGGTTTGGTGATGGGGATGCATCACGTCACGGCCAGTGAATCGGCGGGGTTGCGATTCGATCCCGCAATCATGCTGGACAACTTGTCCGGGACCGGATTCGACGCACCGGTGATTTTCCAGATGTCGGCGGCGGATGATCCGCTGCGATGTCCCTACGATTCGGCGGTCCGGTTCATGCGTGGAAATGTCTGAACGGCTAAACGCGGCGGTCCCTTCGGTGCGGCGTCGGATTCGCGACAGATTGACGTTGGCTGTGGGCTGTGAAACGTCGTAAACTACGTGAAACACGAAATTCTTGCGAAATCGCGTTCCCTTTCCTGGACCACGTTTACGGGACACTCCTATCATCTTTTTGGGCGGAGGACGACGCGGGGATCGACGGGCAAGATTGAATTGCGACGACGACCAAGCGACGACGCATTGTTGACGAATGCAACGGTGTGACGTCCCGACCGGATCGGTGGGATTGTGACAGATTTGTTTAGCACATCGACGATGCAGTCTGTCGGCTCCTTATTGATCTTGGCCGTCTTGATTGCTGCCGGATTTTATCTGGTGTCAATCTTTCGCGACTACGCCGCCAACGACCAGGAAACCGAAGTCGACGTGCTTGCTAACTTGCGAGAAATGCATCGCAAGGGTGACATCAGCGACCAGGAATTCCGAAAGATAGAATCCATCACCCAAGGTCAAGTTTCAGGGAGCCAACCATCCGCGTCGTCCGACAGTGACGACCCATCCGGCGAAACGTCGCCCACGTCATCGAATCAGTGAAATCGGATCGACCCGGCTTTTTGGTGCCTTGTGCACCGGAATCCGAATGGACCGCCAGAACCACCACTTTGACGTGGCCACCGTGACGCCGACCGACCGATGCAGGTCAGGCGGATGATTGATTCCTTGGAATTGACGCCGGTGAAAGACAAACGGCCGAACGTGGCCCGGGTGAACCTTCCCTTTTGTTCGCTCGGGCAACCCAGCAAAACTAGCGTAGGCCGACCCGATATTTAAAACCCAATCCACCACCAAAGTTTGCCGCGGGTCGTTGATGACCCACGTTACAAACCCACGTGGCTGATCCTTCCCTCGCCGTCCGCCGCCGAATCGTTTTTTCAAAACGTCGGCGGCGAACGGCGGTCTCGGTCGGCCGTGGCGACATTGGCGTGGCACAGCCTAGGAGTCGTGTATGCCCTCGAAGGATAATTCCAGCTCACGCCGCGGAAGTTCGGCCAGCAAAAAGAACGCGTTCTGTTCGTTCTGTCGAAAGAGCTATCGCGACGTCGGGCCGTTGGTCGAAGGACCAGGCGACGTTTACATCTGCAGCGAGTGCATCGAGCTGTGCCAGTCGATCTTGGATCAAGAAGAACGACGGCGTGGTCCCAGCAAAGCACTGTTCAGTGAGATCCCGTCGCCGCGTGAAATCACCGAGCACTTGGATCAATACGTCATCGGCCAAACGGCCGCCAAGCGTGTTTTGGCCGTCGCCGTCCATAACCACTACAAACGGTTAAGCACCGAGTGGGATGGCGGCAGCGAAGTCGAAATTGAAAAGAGCAACATCCTGTTGGCCGGCCCGACCGGCAGCGGCAAAACGCTGTTGGCCCGTTCGCTGGCGCGGATGCTGAACGTTCCCTTTGCGATCGGCGACGCCACGACGTTGACCGAAGCGGGGTACGTCGGTGAAGACGTCGAAAACTTGTTGTTGAAACTGTTGCATGCGGCCGACTTTGATGTCGAGGCTGCCCAACGCGGCATCTTGTACATCGACGAAGTCGACAAGATCGGACGCACCAACGGCAACGTTTCGATCACCCGTGATGTGTCCGGCGAAGGCGTTCAGCAAAGCTTGCTGAAGATGCTGGAGGGAACCGTTGCCAACGTTCCGCCACAAGGCGGGCGAAAGCATCCCGAACAGCAATACATCCAAATGGATACCAGCAACATCCTGTTCATTTGTGGCGGGACGTTCGTCGGGATCGAAGAAATCATCCGCAAACGCTTGGGGCATCGTACCCTGGGCTTTGGCGGTGGGTCGAGCGTCCGCAACGAACAGTCCACCGCGGAACTGTTGGCCCAGGTCGAAACCGAAGACATCCTGCAATTCGGTCTGATCCCCGAATTGGTCGGACGTTTGCCGGTGGTCAGCTACCTGCAACCGCTGGACGAAGAAGGCTTGGTACGAGTGATGAAAGAGCCCAAGAACTCGATCATCAAACAGTACAAAGCGCTGTTCGAGATGGAAAACTGCGAACTGAATTTCACCGACGAAGCGTTGCACTATGTGGCACGCCAAGCCCTGGACAAGGGTGTCGGAGCTCGTGGGCTTCGCGGCATCTTGGAACAAGTGATGTTGGACATCATGTACGACCTGCCCGAACAAGAAGACGGCAGCGTTTACACGATCGACGAAACCGTGGTCAGCGGGTCGCGCAAGTTGTTTCAAATGCCGACCACCAAAAGCGCCTGATCTGGACCAGTGAATCCGATGGTAGGCAAATGCCATCGGATTTCAGATCAAACGAATCTCGCCTGGGCCCGCCGATGCAAATGTGTCGGCGGGCCTTTTATATGAGTCGCAAAAATTGCCGTTCACGCATCGCCGATCAAGCAACGCGACCGTGATGGACGTGTCCCAAAGATCGCGTCTCAGTGATCAAAGTCTCAGCGATCACCGTCTCGCAGTCGAACGATCGCCGGCAGGTTGCCAATTCGTTGGGACGCTTAGAAGCTGGACATCTCAACGACTTCGCGACCGTTGCGTGAACCGATCGCCAAGCGGATCGCTTCGTCCAGTTGTTCGGTGATGTAGCGAACCGAACCGTCGGCCATCGCGACGTGAACGCCGCCGGGGTGATAGCTGCCGATGCTCATCTGCAGATGATCGTTGGGCACACGTTCCAGGTTGATGCCGAAGTACAACGACGCCAGGGCTTCGGAGAAATCGCGTCCGTTCAAGTCATCGAAGTCGGTGTGATACAGCATGAAGTGATCACACACGCCACATTGGGCGAAATCAATGAACCGAGTTTCGGCGACCATCACCGTGTTGCTCAGACCGTCGGTGACCGAAGCGAAGGAAAGCGGCGGCATCTCCGGTCGATTGTCACAGAAATTCGATCCGCTGCTGCGGTGACAAAAATCACAGGCCTGGAACAGGCCGTTGCCCGATTCCATCCCCAGCCGTCCGGTGATGGAGTAGTTGTTGTGAATCACATCGCTGCCGGCATTGCCCAGATAGCTGTTCAGCGCGCGACCGGTGATGCGTCCCATGGATTCGTTGAACACGGTGGGACCGAACTGGGACGGACAACGAAACGTCGGCAACGCGCTGGTGGCCAGCAACCGAAAGTGTTTGCTGTCTTGGTCGTTGCCGGTCGCGTAGCCCGGTTCGCCATAAGGGACGATCGACGCCAACGACGCTTCGCCGATATTGGGCAAGATGTCGGTCGTCCAGCTGGGGCCCCAGCCGCCTTTGGCACCCCACGGCAACTTTTGGTACGTCGCGTGATAGTTGTGAATGGCCAGACCGATCTGTTTCAAATTGTTCTTACAGGAAGTCTGGCGGGCGGCTTCCCGGGCCGCTTGAACGGCGGGCAACAGCAACGCGACCATCACACCGATCACGGCGATCACCACCAACAGTTCCACCAACGTGAAACCAGCGATCGGGCGGCGGGCGGCGAAGGGGTGAAGGGACGTTCTCACGCGGACTGTTCCGGTCGACGCGGGCGGGGATGGATCCGACGTGGTTGCATTCGTTCGAGCCGGCGTGATCTTGGCCGGTCGGTTTTGGGCGGCCCATTCATGGTCGGCCGCTGACAGGTGCCGGCGGGTCGCCGGCCCCGACGGCTCGATCATTACGGGAACGATCCGGACTTGGATCGCGCGCCGGACCCCCGATCGTGGTCTCATGCCCGATCGAGGCATTTGGAATCGGGGAAACAGCTGTCCGCTGTGACCGGGAACGCCGCGTGCGAGTTCGACCGGTCGCCGGGTGTCCCTTCCCCCACGGTGGGCCGTCATCGCGGCCCTACAGTTTATCTTCGTCCGTGCGGGGGCGTCCAGAAACAAAACACGGATTGTGTGGTGTCGGCGATGATGGGGCGATGTCGGAATTTTGGGTCGAACCGACCGCCCAGAAGCCCACAGAAATTGGCACCCGCAGGAATCGGCTTACAGCAGGCCGACCATTTCCATCAGACTGTTCAGACTGTCGAATTTCCGCTCACTGACCTGAAGCCGGTCACCCGCACGCAGGGCATAATCGCTTTCGGGGCGGACTTGATCGCCGTCCTCGGACATTTTCACTGCCATGGGAATGCCCGATACGGAATCGCTGGTGTATCGATACAGCGTTGCATCCACGGCACCGATCTTGGCCAGCACACCGGTCTGTTGCAGCAGGGTGCTGACGAAGACGCTTTTTTGTCCCGGCGGCAGCGGCAAGACGCGGGTCGGCTGTTCGTCCCCGACAACTTCCAGGACGATGGCGTTTTCACGTTTGGCCTGGCGGACTCGCTGGTACATGTCCTGGGTTGCCGTGCCGGCCAGTGTGACGCCTTCACCGATCGGTTGATATGGCACATCGGGGGCCGGCGGTTTGAACGCCGGAATCGACAAAGAACTGCATCCGGTCGTCAAAATGGCGGCGAACAGCAGCGCGGCGACCGGCGCGGAGCGTCGGATCTGGCCGGTTGAAAATGCAATCATCGGGTTCGTCTGCCTGAACGTGGCGGTCCGGGGTGGGAAAATCTGTGTGGGGGACGATCACCCGGGACGCATTGGTGTCGCGTCGACGACATTGCGGCCTGGGCGGTCTTGGGGAAAGATCGGCACTTTGACGACGACACTTTGGCCAATCGCGACTTTCCTGATGGAATTTTTCAAGTCGAACGACTTTCCAAACGCGACCGGCGGATCGGACTGACTCCGATAGAGGGGGGGCGGGGCTGGCCGACCGGTTCGGCGATCGATGGATCCCGTCCCAGTGGGCACTGATTTACCGATCGGACCGCGTGAGCCCGCGAATTTGCCACGCCGTGGGCCCGGTTCACCCCGGCGGGTCCGGTTCACCTGGTTTTCCTGCTTTTCCCCGATCGGACAACCGGCTATGATCCCGCGTTTGATCCAGACCAAAAATCAATCATCCCAGCGCCAGAGAAGAAGAAAACATGGCCCGGAAGTGTGAAATCTGCGGTAAAGGTGTCCAAATGGGCAACCGCATCGAAACGCGTGGTAAGGCGAAGTACTTGGGTGGTGTCGGTACGAAAATCACCGGCAAGACGCGTCGCAAATTCGTTCCCAACCTGCAAAAAGTCCACGTGACGCTGCCCAGCGGCGCGAACAAGTCCATGCGTGTGTGCACCCAGTGCCTGCGTAGCGGATCGGTCCGCAAGACGGTCAAGACCAAGCCGTTTGACGTTAGTGGCGCTAAGTAGCCATGGCGTTGTCCGAAGACGACGTCCGCCAGCTGGCCAAGCTGGCGCGTTTGCAGCTGAGTGACGATGAGGTCCACGGGATCGCACCCCAACTGGAGTCGATTCTGGGGTTCGTTCAGCAATTGTCAGAACTGGACACCGATGATGTGCAGCCGATGACGACGGCTTTGGACGTCGAAAACCGCTGGCGTGACGATCAAGTTCAGCCCAGTCTGGGCACCGATGTGGCTGTCCGGACGGCACCGTCCAGCGACGGCGAGCACTTTTTGGTCCCGCCTGTACTGGGTGCCGGCGGCACTCGTAAATAGATCCCGGGCCGAATCGAGTCGCCCAAGCTGGACTTTTTCGGCACCGGATCGTTGGCCCTCTGATCTTTGGCAGCGTGCCGGAAGTGACCCCGATTCATGGCCGATGCGAGCTGGCTGAGTCTGCTGCCGCCCGTCGTTGCGATCGTCCTGGCCATCGCGACCGGCCGCGTTTACATCTCTTTGACCCTCGGCGTCTTGTCGGGGGCCGCACTGTTGGCGACAGGGCAACCGGATTCGACCGGCACCCTGGTTTGGGTGCTGGCAACGATCGAAATCTTCGTTCGGTCCCTCTGGCAATCCGTGACTGATTTCTATCACCTGCAGGTCTTGGCGTTCAGCCTGTTGCTCGGTGCGATGGTGGGCGTCTTGGAAAGTGGCGGGGCGATTCCCGCATTACTGCAGCGGATTGCCCAACGAGTCAGGTCGCGCCGGGGGGCCCAGTTGTTGATCAGCTGTTCCGGCTTGGCCATCTTCTTTGACGACTATGCCAACACGCTGATGATCGGCGGCGCCTTTCGTTCGACCGCCGATCGATATCGAATTTCGCGGGCACGTTTGGCCTATTTGGTGGATTCCACTGCGGCGCCGGTGGCTGGATTGGCGTTGGTCAGCACTTGGGTGGCCACAGAGATCAGTTATCTGCAAGAAGGTCTGCAACAGTCTGGTTGGCCGGATACCGATCGGACGTTTGAGATTTTTGTGGCGTCGGTTCCGTATCGCTTTTATCCGATCTTGGCCATCGTGATGGTCATGTGGACGAGTATTTCGGGACGGGAATACGGCCCGATGGTGTCGCAGCGCCCGCATCGGTTGCCGGAGACACCGGACGATGAATTCGATGTGGGGTGCTCCGGTGCAACGAATGGTTTGATGGTTTTATTGGCCGCCGTGCTGCCGGTGGTACTGTGTGTCGCCGCCGTGTTGGCAACATTGATCCAGACGGGATGGCCACAGGAACCGTTCCCATCGTCCATGTCAGGGCTTCAGCGTGTCGGGACAATCATCGGAGGCGGAGATTCGTATTTGGCGTTGGTGGTCGGCGGTGGCGTCGGATTGGTATCCGCATGGATCGGCGCAGCGGTGATAAAAATGTGGCCGCTGCGTCGTGTGGGGCAGGGGGCCTTGGTGGGTGCCGGACAGATGTTGCCAGCGATGTTGGTGCTGTGGTTGGCGTGGGCACTGTCGGGCATGACGTCGACCGATCAACTGAACACCAGCGGATATTTGTCATCGATGCTCAGCGACACCATGGACGTGCGGTGGTTGCCGACGGTGACTTTTTTGCTGGCCGGGGTCGTCGCGTTTTCGACCGGAACCAGTTGGGGCACGATGGCGATCCTGACACCGATCGTGGTCGCATTAGCGATTCGGATGTCGGGATTGGCCAATGACGGGGACGTCGATTTGGCGGAACATCCGATCTTTCTGGCGACGTTCGGATCGGTTTTGGCGGGCGCCATCTTCGGCGATCATTGTTCACCGATTTCCGACACCACGGTGCTGTCCAGTCGTGCAAGCGGCTGCGATCACATGGTCCACGTCCGGACACAGATGCCGTATGCGATCACCGTCGGCGTGGTTTGCGTGTTGGTCGGCACCTTGCCGGTGGCCGTCGGCTGGTCGCCTTGGATTTGCCTGTCGGCGGGTGCATGTCTATTGATTGGATGGGTCCGTTGGCTCGGCCGTCCGATGGATCAGGATGGCGTCGTGGACTGAACCGCTGGATTGACCTTGCGTCGTATCGGGCGATTTTTCTAACGGTCGACGTTGGACGATTCTCCGATGATGGAAGGTGCCGCTTTGCCAGGATTGCCATTCGTGCAGGATTCGATGAAACGTACCGCAAAGATTGTTGCTTTGGTCTTGGTCCTGACCTGGGTTGCCGACGGTGATCCGACGCTGGCCCAGACGCTGCGTCCGATCGGCAGCCTGTCGCGTTCTGCTGCGCCGACCACGGTTGCGCCGTCGATGTCGGCGTCGCCGGCCAGTCGCACGGCCTCGTCTGCCAACGTGGTGCCGGCCGGCTACACGGCGCCGGTCCAACGCGCGATGTTCATGCAGCAAGATGGATTCGGTTTACCCGGTTTTGATTCGACGGCGCCGGGCGGAACGCCCGGTGCGGGCGGCCCGGTGGCACCAGGCATTGATTCGCCGCCGTTGATGCCGCCGCCCAGTTCTTCGGCAACGCCAGCGCCGGCACCGCAAAGTGGGGCTCAGGGTTTTGCATCGCCGGGATCGGCCTCGCCGACTTTGCCACCGCCGGGGATGACGACCACACCATCATTAACACCACCGCCGTCGGCACCGCAGCGTAGTTTGCCCTCACCGCCGGCGACGACGTCGGTACCCGGGATGCCATCGACGCCACCGCCCGCATCGACGATCACCGGTGGCGATTACGCACCCATGGCGACACCATCGTTGGCGGGATCGGGCTATGCGACGATGGACAACTGTCCCAATATTTCCCCACCCAGTTCGTACACAGCGGCCAGCGGCTATGGATGCGGCGTCGTGCCGGCATCGGCAACCACCACGACGCCATACGTGCCGCCACCGGCACAGATCGCCACGCCCGCGGTGATGCCGCCGGCATCGACGGTGGTCGTCCAGCCGGTTCCCGTTGCGCCCACCACGGCGGCGCCCGCCGACGCGTTGATCAATCTGGGAAACCAAACAGTGCCGGTCCAAGTCGGACAAGGATTGTGGGGGCAGCCCAAGGCCTACGTGCCGGGACAATCAGTGCGGAACTGGATTCGCTACTTCGCACCCTAGCGGGCGGGCCTAGGCAACTTACCGGGCTTCGTCGCGGGTGACTTGAAGCTGGCGGATGACCGATTCGACGATCGATTCGATCGTCTCGCTGGGCAGCGATGCCTGCCGAGTCTGGTGGTCCGATGAATCATCGGTGACACGCCGGATCATGGCGTCAATCTGGTCTTGGCTGCGACGCACCGCCTCCTGTTGTGTCGCCGACAGAGTGACCCGCCCGCTGCCCAAATCCCAACCTCGGCTGCGCGCCCCGGCACGGAATCCGGCCGGAAATTCACCAAGAGAGATCATCGTGTCGAACAGGGGCACCAACTGGTACTGCAACTGGACCGCGGTGGCATAGTCACCGGCGACACACGCGCGATGGATCGCTCGGGTCAATTCGGGGACCACGCCGCTGGTCGCGTTGGTTCCGCCGTCGGCACCGACCAGCAACATCGGTGTCAGCACGGTGTCCCATCCGGTCAAGAAAGAAAAGTCATCACGCATCGGCCGAATCGCGGCGATCATGCGGATCATGTTTGGCACATCGCCGCTGCTGTCTTTGATGCCGATCACGCGAGGACATTCCGATGCCAGGCGGATGACGGTGTCGACGTCGATCGGCGAAGCGAAAAGCGGAATGTTGTACACCGTGACGTCGATCGACACGGCATCGGCGATTTCGCGAAAGTACGCATACACGCCTTCGCTGGACAGCCGATAGTAAAACGGCGCGACGATCGCGACCGCCCGGGCACCCATCGCGGCATAGGCTTCGCACGCTTCGATCGTTTCCCGCGTGTTGGCTTCGGCGGCGCCAGCCAAAACCGGGACACGTCCGGCAGCCTGGTCGATCACGATCTGTGCGATGTGTCGACGTTCTTGCGGTGAAAAACGGACGAATTCACCCGTGCTGCCGTTGGGGTAAATGCCGTCGACGCCGCGTTCAATCAGCCAGTCGACATAGGCACGCAAAGTGTCTTCGTCCACGCGGCCCTTCGCATCCACCGGCGTGATGTTGGGGGTCAAGATGCCAGAGATGCGTTGGTTCATCGTGGTGCAGCAAACAGTCGTTGGGGATCAACGGCTGGGCGTGCGTCCGCCGATCCGTTGATTCAAAAATGACAAAACGTTTTCCGGCGGCTGAAAGCCGTCGCGGTGCTGGACGACTTTGCCCTCGGGCGTGGCCAGCAGGGTGGTCGGGTACATCTTAAGCTGGATCCGCGACAAAACCGTGTCGTTGCGGCCCTTCTTTAGATGGATCGGAATAAACCGGCCCACCAGTTGACCCGCGATGCTGTCGTTGCACCAAGTCCGCTTTTCCATGGCCTGGCAATACACACAGTTTTCGCTGGTGATAAAGATCACCATGGGCAGCCCCGTTTTGCGTGACGCATTCCAACCGTCTTCCAAGCTCTGGTGCCATATCGGTTGCCCCTTGGAAGCCGTGGGCGACGTGACCGGCGGAAGTGAAGCCGAACTGGAACGATAGCCACTGGACGCCGGGGCAACGGACGCCGGCATGTCGGCATCGACCGGGACGCATTGAAACGCCCCTGCCAGCATCACAGCAATGCTGGCGAGTGTGAACATTGGCCGAGAATTTCGGCGCAGAGAACGGGGCTGACGTTTGGGGATCGCGCCGCGTTGGCATCGAACCCGTGCCGATTCTTTCAAGCACGTGAGCATGACATTGTTCGCAACAAAATGAGGGAATCGAATACTCCGCCCGCGCCCGCACCCGCTCGCGTTCTGCGTAGCGACGGTGCACCGCCCAAGTCTTTGATAAATGGAAGGCATGGGGCGTGTACGGCGACTGGCGAAAAGAAGCCGATTGGGCGGACAAGGCCAGTGAGGCTAGGGGATCCCCATCGTCAAAACAATCCAATGCGATATATCCGCCCCAAGAAGGATTGTTTCTGTCTGTTTGTACCCCCGTAGATTCGGATGGTGGGGGGCGGTGGTTGTGGTAAGAAGCCCTACGCCGGGTTCGAGTGCTTCGATGGACGGTGGGCTTTGCGGCGGTTGTGGCGACCGCGAACCACGTGGCTATTCGGACTCGCCCAAGCGTTTCAGCGCGGCATGCTTCAGGTCCAAGCCGACCTGTGTCACCAGCCGGGTCATCGCGACTTGGCCCTGCAGGTGCAATTTGTGGCCGATCGATGTCTTGTGACGTTCGATGGTTTTGGGGCTGCGAAACAGATACTTCGCGACGTCGGGAACGCTAAGGCCGTGGCCCAGCAGGACCAGGACTTCCAGTTCACGCGGGCTGAGAACGTTCAACGGTCCCAGGTCGATGAAGTTGGAATTCAAAATGGTTTCTTCGCTGTTTTCCGATTCCGAGATTTGGCCATCTTGGGGTTCGGCGGGGGCTCCGGACGAGGCCGGTGTGCCCAGGTCGCTGGGGTCGACTTCTTGCGTGACGACCAAAACGTGGGAATCAAACGATGGATCGGCGGCCCGGTCATCGCCAGATTGCTGTTCACCGCAGTGGGGCGCGGTTGCGGCGCGCAATCCTTCGTCGTCGGGGGCGATCAATTTGGTCAGCGGCCAAATCTTGGATTCCAAATGACGGGCTTTATAGATGTGCCGGAATCGAATCGGTTTCTGTTCGTCCAGCACGCGACGGATCAGCGCCAAGCGTTCGGTGACGAAGTCTTCGTTATGAAAGTCGGCGATGCACTTGCCGCGGTAATCGACGGTCGGATCGACAAAGAACATCTCCATCGACACGTCGTTGACGAACAGCAATCCGCCCCGATCATCCATCAAACTGACGCCGACGCCGGGCAGGTTGGTCAGCACGGACCACAGTTGCAGTGCGGGTTGTGGATCGTTCATAGCTGTCAGACAAAGAAAAGCGTTGGGACGGGCGGTCGTTTGACTGTCGACGGGTTCAGTGTGGCGTCACTCGCGATTCCTACATGGATCGCCTTAAGGTTATCGCCCCATTGATTGTGACGTTTGCCCCGGGCTAGGACTGTCAGTGTCCGGCAATCAGCAAAAAGAAATCGGAAAGAGGGAATCCCCCGATCGAATGGTGGGGGATGAACATCCGATGATGCTTCCAAGGTCGCAACGTGTCAACGATGCGAACCGGTGGGGTGTGCAGACGGCCAATCAGGGCGCGAGGCAGGCCGTCTGTTCAGGCGTGTCATTGGACGCACCGGGCGTTCCCGTCTCGCCGAGGGGCAATCACGGGAACGCCGCTTTTTCGGACGCGGGTGTCGCTGGAACACCAGTGTCGCAGAGCTGCTTTTAAGACTGTCGCTGGTAAATCGCGGTCAGCAACGATTCGGTGTCCTTGAACTTCTTGCCGGTCGCCAGTGCTTCGTCGATCAGTTTGCGAGCGTCGGCTTCGCTGTGCCCCAGCACGACCAATGCGTCAAAGGTTTCACCGACGACTTGTCCGCCATCGCCGCCGACTTCCGCCGCTTCATCGCCCCCGACGATCAGGGCAAAGCGAGGCATCTTTCGGCGCAGTTTGGCAATGATCCGCTCGGACGTCGCCGGGCCGATGCCGGGCAGGGCGGACAAGGATTTGGCGTCCTGTTGTTCGATCAGCACGGCCAGTTCTTTCACCGGCCGGACCATCGCACGCAGCGCTTTCTTGACGCCCACGCCGTCAACGCTGCAAAACAAGTCAAAGAACTGACGTTCCGGTTCGGTCGAAAACCCGATCAGCCGTGGGGTCAGCCGGCCGCCTTGGGCCGCATTGCCTTCGATGTAGTCCAGCGTGTGCAAACGCACCTGGTCACCGACCTTGCTTTGCAGTTGTCGTCGGGTGTAGTCACCCACATAGACTTCGTACTCAAAGGGGGCCGAAGCCACGACGACGGCGGTTTCACCGACCCGAGTCAGTTCGCCGGAAATGGTGACGATCATAAAAGCGATTCTTCCTTGTCTTACCGAGCGCGGACGCGGCGTTGGAACCTGCGGTGATCGTTGCGCCGATCAACGCCGGGCAGCCAATCCAGTGGTCTATTCTGAGCGACTGGTCTGTTTCGAGTCATCAGTAACCTGAACCGTCGGCAAACAGCGGGACGCATAACCTTGGCCATCGATCAAGTCGACGCCATTGCGCCGGTGTTCACCGTTCGGCAATGACCGTATCGATGCCTCCAAAACCACTTTTCATGCGTGGTGTTGTCCGCACGGATTCGTGGCGCTGTTGGCACGGGGGCCGCAACCGAGATTTCTGGTCGTTGTAACCCGCCGGGCCGAGGGCGAAAAGCAGGTCGACCCGGCTGCGTTCATTCTGGCTTCAGACCAAGGACGCTCCGCGATAATTCGGGCAGGCCGGTCAAAGGTGTCTGTGTCGAACCGGTACCGGGGCGCACTGGATCCTAAGCGTGCGTTCGCGCCGGCGACGGTAATGTTTCGTCGACTCCTTCAGGGAACCGCCGGCGATTGGCTGGAATTCCGGATGCGTGATCTAGCAGCGATAGGCTCGACGAGACAGCTTTCTAAATGGCGAACGGCTAAATGACCAGAAAACTTGCCCCCCCCCCCCCCGTGTGGTTACTATAAATCCTCTCCGTAGTTGTTGGTCTCAACGCATCAAAGGGACAAAGTCGTTGTATGTCTATTCTCACGTGCTCCACCCTGCGTCGAACAACGTCTCTTGCGTTGCTCATTGTTGGTTCATTCTGCGTTGCGGATGATCCCGGCCAGTTGATGAATGAAAACCGCGGGCCCTCGGTTCGCAAGGAGCCGATCAAGGTCGTCAACAATACGGACATTGGTGGGGATAGCGGCACACTTGCTCGCTGTGAGATCGATCTAGGTGAACACCCGCCAGCAGCTTTGCTTCATTGCATCGTCACCATTCGAAATGTTGGCAATCGCATGCTTCGATTCAGTCGCGTTGAATCAGGTTGTGCCTGTTTGTCGGTGGCGCCCGCGAAGGGTGAGATTTCCAGTGGCGAATCGTTGACATTTCGTGTGCAAATAGAAGCAGTCCAAAGGCCGACTCGCGTTGTGCAAACGGCGACTTTTACTTGCCACGATGACGCGATTCCCTCAATGTCGGTAAAGCTGCGGTACGGACTGACCGGTGTCGTTGGGTTCACCGCGAGTGACGTCCATGTCCGCGTGCCGGAAGGGGCCGGGGATTACTTCACGGAATTGTCGTTCTTCGCCGACCGTTCGTCGGTTGTGGATCTTATCGATTTCGGATTCGCTAGAAAAACGGACTCCACTGACCAGATAGACGTCAGCATCGACGAACACGAAAAAAAGCTTCGGTTGAAGATTCCGGAGTCGGTTCTTCAGCGAGGCACTGTGTTTAATGAGCTATTCATCAAGAACATCGAAACGGGGCACATCAGCACTTTGCCTGTCACGATAAGCAAGAAGTCGGCAATCTCCATATTTCCGAAAAAGCTAAGGTTCATTCGGCATGGTGATGAGACGGCGAGCCAAGACGATATCGTATCGGCCGCTGTGATGGTGCTCGATCTCAACCAAAAACAATCCGCCGAAGAAGGAGGGCCAGCATTGTTGAAAGTAAGTTATTGTGATCAGCCTCTAAAAACAGTGCTTGTAAGCCGAAACGGGCAGTTGACTCATTACAGCGTTGACTTGCCTATGGAATTGGTGCGATCTGCGCCTGCAGACAGACGGTTTGAATGTCGCTGTGAAGTCAGCGGCGCCAAAAACATAAGGGTAGTGACGCTACCTGTTTCTCAGGACGTGGTTCGGTATCTCGCGGAAGTAGAAGGTGATTTGTGATGCGTCGCTGTTTTCTGTTTTCGACGCTGTGGTGGTGTCGATCAGAAACCATCCCGTGCAGCGGGGATGCTGCGTGGATTGGATAGGATGGCTGTGAAAACCACTTTGGCCGAGGCTTGGTTGCGAATTGGTGGGGGTGAAGAAGTTTGTCTGTTGGCGAAAGATACAAATGGGACGGAATGGTAGAGCGCTGAGTTGTAGTCCTATGGTTTTCAAACTCCGATAAATGTTTTTGCGTTTTTATGCAATCTTGAGTCCCGGATGTTTGGAACCAGGGAAGAATTAGAGTGCGGTGCGGCCTGTCCGCCTGGAGGTCGAATCGCGTAATCGGTCAGCCGTTGTTGAGGGTAGGGTAAATGACGAAAAACTTAGGGGCGTTGTTCGTGTTGGGCGTCTGTTGCGCATCGGTTGCGACGGCACAGGACGAAACTGGTGCGAGAGAAGAGGCTCAAGGGTACTTTGATGCCGTCGCCATTCGGATGGCGAATTTTCAAGAATATGACTTGCTGGTACGAGTCGATAACTCCGTCGTCGTCAACGATGTGGTTGCACCAGTGTCGACCACCCGATGGCGAATTCGGATGGACAAAGGTGAAAACTTTTGCTGCTTCGTTGCGTTGGAGGAAAGTGTTGATCCAGAGAGTGCGATGGTCGGGAAGCTCGACAAGATGAAGCTGGGGTGGAAAGCGACCATTGTTGACGGCACGGAATTGCGGACGCAGATCGCAGGAAGAGGGCGCGGATCGCAAGCGTATCGGGATTTCGACGAGGCTTTGAGTCAGGCGAGGTGTCCGAATCTGAGCTTCATCGGAACGGGAGATTTTTTGTCGACATGCCTGGATTCGAAACGGTATCGCCTGCGTTTGGGGCGAGCTTTCGGCGCGGCTACCAAGTTGCGTGTTTCTTCGTCACCGGCAGAAGCGCAATGCAACATCAACGTGGTTTTTCAAAATGCAAAAAGCATTGAATCTCATCTTTGGCAGTTCGGATTGCATTCCCTGTCTCCTGAGCGATACATCACGCGAATGAGTCGGCCGGGGAATCGCAAGACCAGAGTCATGTTTGACCAACGTCTTGATTGGGAGAAGCATTCGGCATTGGGTTGGGTCCCCGTCATGTGCGAATCCACGGAAGAGATTCGCTTGAAGTCAGAGGCAGAAGACGGGCAGCGAAAGTACACACTTGCGAAGAAACTTAGCGATGCGCAGCTCTATTGGAAAAAGCCCGATAACTACACGGACTTGGCCGATTTTCGAAAGATGGAGTTTTCGTTAGCGGAGATTCAAAAACTCGTCGACGCCAAGGAGTGATCGTGAACTCGAACGCTCCGTTTCAGCGGTGAATGTCGCCAGGGTCGGAGGCGAGATTCGGCACGAAAGCCAAGTCGGATGTTGTGGTCAAGGGAAAACCTGGCGTGAAGGTTTTCCCGTCGGGAGGGTGTGGAGGATGGTAGCTGATCTTCGCAATCCATCCTTCTTTTCTAGGTTCCCTTAACGTTCGGCCAACGACCCTGAACCCAGATAGTGACCACACAGCGACAGGGCCATGGCATCGGCGACGTCAGCCGGTTCGGGCACCGCGGTCAGGTTCAATTGAAGTTTGACGGCCTGTTGGATCTGTGATTTTGGTGCGCGACCGTTGCCCGTGATCACCTTTTTCACCCGTGTGGGTTCAAAGTGCGTGACGGGAATCCCCGCTTGGCTGGCGGCCAAACAGATCACGCCGCGGGCATGTCCCATCAGGATGGCGGTGCGTGGGCGTTCATAGTGTGAAAACAGCTGTTCCAGTGCCATCAAGTCGACGCGATGGGCCTGCAGCACTTCCGAGACACCGGCGTGCAATTCGGCCAGCCGCGTTTCCATCGGGTCACGTTGGCGGCTGCGGATCACGCCGGCTTCGCACAGGTGCATCGCGGCCCCGTCCAGCCGGCGGATGACCGCGTAACCGGTGGTATTCAGCCCGGGGTCGATCCCCAGGATCAGCTTGCCATCCATGTCCGCGCCGCGGGGTTATTTCTTTTCCCAGGTCGTGCCGTCTTTGCTGTCCAGCAAAGCGACGCCGATTTCGCCCAGGCGATCACGGATCGCGTCGCCCATCGCATAATCTTTATTCGCGCGTGCTTCCTTGCGTAGGTCGATCAGCAGCCCGATGACGTGGTCCAACAGTTCGGCGTCACCGTCGTCACCGCCTGCCGACGCGGCGACGGGTTTCAGGAACAGGCCCAAGACGGAGGTCAGTTCACGCAGCACGGTGGCCGCGGATGTCAGCGTTTCCAAGGCGGGGCTTGCCGGTGCGGCCGTGCCCAGTTTTTGAGTGTCGATGTGACGGTTCAGCAACCGCAGCAAATCGAACAACTGGCTGATCGCCGCGCCGGTGTTGAAGTCATCGTCCATTGCGGCCAAATATTTTGACCGCAACTGGGCGACGTCTTTCAACAGTGCATCGTCTTTGGGATTGGCGACACCGCCATCGAAGCGGGTTCGGGCGGCGGGCAGATCATAGAACGATGATCCGGTGATTTGTTCATAGCGATCGAAGAAGCGATAGAAGCCTTCCAATGCCGTACCGGCTTCTTGCAGCCCGTCTTCGCCGAAGACGATCGTGCTGCGGTAGTGCGTTCGCAACAGGAAGAATCGAATGCGTTCGCCGGTGTGGCGTCGGATCAATTCGGCCAGCCCGCCGGCGCCTTTGCTGCGGCTGATCTTGCCCTGTGCATCATCGGCGGTGGATTCACGATCGCTGCGTCCGCCGACTTTGCCTTTTTCGCCGGCCCGCATCAGGCCGTTGTGCATCCAATACTTCACCATGGGCGCGCCATGACAGCAACTGCTTTGGGCGCGTTCGTTTTCGTGGTGGGGGAACACCAAGTCCAAGCCACCACCGTGGATGTCAAAGGTTTCGCCCAGGATTTCGTGGCTCATCGCCGAACATTCGATGTGCCATCCCGGTCGGCCGGCGCCCCAGGGGCTGTCCCAACTGGGTTCGTCCGATTTGGCGGACTTCCAAAGGGCGAAGTCGCCGGGGGACCGTTTCTTGGCGGCGGCATCACCGCCTTCGCCTTGCTGACTGTCGACGCTGCGGTTGGACAGCTGGCCGTAACTGGGGTCTTTCATGACGTCAAAGAAGACGTCGCCGTCGACGGCATAGGCGTGCCCTTTCGCTTCCAGGGTCTGGATGAAAGCGATGATTTGCGGCATGTGGTCGGTGGCGCGGGGCAGATGATTGATCTGGTTGACGCCCAGTTCTTTCAAGTTCGCCAGATAGTCGGCGGTCATTTCCACCGCGATCTGGCTCATCGGGATCCCACGTTCGCGTCCTTTGGCAATCAGTTTGTCGTCGACATCGGTGATGTTCACGACCCAGGTCACGTCGTAACCGCTGTAGGTCAAAAAACGCTTGACGCAGTCGAAGATCACCGGACCGACCATGTGCCCGATGTGGGCTTCGGCATAGACGGTGGGGCCGCACAGGTACATGCCGACGCTGGGCGGGCGCAGCGGCTGGAACGCTTCCTTGGTCTTGCTCAGCGTGTTGTAGATGCGGATTTCGGGCTTCTCGGCGGGCGTCGTCGGGGTCGAAGCGTCGCTGGCGGTCGCAGTGCTCATCGAAAACGGTCTTCCAGGGCGTCCGTGGTCTGTACGTTCGTTTTTGGCGAAGTGAAGTTTTGCGGATTATAGGGGCGTTTGGCTGATCTGGAGAGGCCGATTCTGGGGGGAAAAACGGCGGCGGTCTCTTGGGGCAGCACGGGGAATTCTGTGACTGCGTTGAACATCGCCCGCGGGCGTTGGGTTATCGTGGCCGGTCGATTCGGGCCGCCACGCACAGGATGTCGATGGAACGCCCGTCCGCTTGTCCGCTTTGCCGATCGGTCTGTCATGCCGGGAATCCTTCTTCAGCGTTTTGCGTGTTTGAACCGTCCGGCGTCTGTTTGCCTGGTCGCAATCGTCATCGCGGGGGTGGTTCGGGGCGATTCGGACGTCGATCCGTCCCGCGTTCCCGATTCGTTCGAGGCGGTCAATGAAAACGGCGGTTTGAAATTGGCCCCGGTGACCGCCACATCACCCACGCCACCGATGCCGGGCCATTGGTGGCCGATGCCCGTTTTGATCAGCAATTCAGCGCCAAAGGCCAAGACGGCCATCGTGACGGTTCGTCTGATCGGACATGGTGACGTCACCTATCGATTGGTGCGGCGTATCGAATCCGGATTCACCGCCCGCGACGAAGTGTGGGTGCAATTGCCCGATCTGGCCGGTGGCACTCATGTGAATCTTTCGATCGCCTTGGCCGAAGTCGTCGACGGCGTCGAAGTCCCGCTGAAGCATGATTCCCAGCGGGCGGTCCAAGACCTGCGCCTGCTGTTAAGCGAAGACATCGTTGCGACGGCGGTGTTGGCCAAGCTGGCACCGACACCGGCCGAGGACTGGCAGTGGCGATTGGACCAGTTGGATCATGAATACAACCTGATGATCGCCTGTCGTGAATTGGACCAGCAAAGCCGCTTGGTCTTGGACCTGGAACGTTTGCCCAGAGATTTTCGTCGCTGGGATGCGATCGACAACTTGTTCATTCATGACGCCTCGGGACTGAACGATCCCCACGGTGTCGCCGTTTTGCGTCGCTGGCTGGCCGATGGTGGAAAGGCGTGGGTGTCGCTGGACCGCATCAGCGTGGCTGCGATAGCACCATTGATCGGTGATCTGTGGCAGGCCACCGACATGGGGACAGTCCAACGGAATGATTTTGACTTTCGCACCAAACTGCGGCCCGACATGGACACGCATCCGCTGCGGGTTCAGCGCTACCATCCGATGACCCTGCGCAAAATTCATCAATCCGGCGGCGAAGTCACGCATTGGATCGATGATTGGCCGGCGGCCGTTCGGGTCCGTGTTGGGCGGGGCGAAGTCTGGTTGACGATGGCCGACGCATCCGCCTGGTATGAACCGTATCCACCGAATTACGACATCGCGTACAACCCGCCGTACCAGCCCAACGCCGCGGCGATCCCCATCGTCAGTCTGTTTCAACAGCCACGCAATCGTCAGCCGCCGCCGTCGGTTTCGCCCACGGCCGCCGCGATCCACGTCGGTTATCCGGTGGCATCGCGGTGGGCGGTCTTGGCATCGTTGGCAACGTTCATCGTTGGTGGTTGGTGCGTGACCCGCTACTGGGCCCGCCAGGGGGTGGCCGAGCGCTCGTTGTGGAGCCTGCCGCTGACGGCGGTGATCGCCAGCGCACCGCTTGCAATCGCGTCGATGTCGATGCGGAAAAGCGTGCCGGACACCTTGGCACATGCTCAGTTCGCGATGCTGCAACCGGACCGCGACCAAGCCATCTTGGATCAATCCAGTGTGCTGTACTTTCGCGACGGCGGCAGCATGGATCGAGCGGTCGACGACGCAGAAAGCTTGCGGCCCTTCGGCGGCCAGTCGACACAGTCGCCGGTGGTTTGGACCGACATGACGCACCAACGTCGGCTAAGCATCGCTGATTGGCCGACCGGGCTGCAGTCGATCGGTGCCAGTCTTTCGGTCCCGGCCGGATCCGGGCAGGCGATCGGAAGGCTTACCCAGCGTGGATTGGAAATTCGCTTAGCCGAAGGCTTGCCCGGTCCCGGCGATGACCCGGCCATTGTTTTGCCACCCGCTCGGGTGCATGCGTTGGTTCGTGATGCGGAAGCGGACGACGTTTGGGTGTTGCCCGCCGATGCGGACGCCCCGCAGCAGTTCCGACTGGCATCGGGGTTGCTGAATCAGACTCAGCAGAGTCACCAAGAAGCTTACCGAACGCTGATCCGCGAGCGTGATCGGACCATTTTCGGAGACGATGAAACGCCACGCATTGCGCCGCTGGTGCTGGCTTGGACGCCGCCGTGGGAACAACCGATGAACGACGGTGTCGACGCCAGGATCAACGGCGAAGCATTGTGTGCGATGTCGATGCGGTTGTTGCCCGCGTCGCCGGGCGATCAGGTGCGGTTGCCACCATCGACGATCAAGGTCGAATCCGTCGAATCGGGATGGGGCACATCGCTTACCAAAATCATGGCCGACGGTGAAAGCCATGCGCCCGAAGAAGATCCGATGACTTGGCAACTGCGTTGGCAAATCCCAAGGGTTGTGCTGCCCCTGGATCTGACATCGGCACAGTTCCAAATGGACATCGATGCACCGATGCGTGAGGTGACATTGACGATGTTGGATTCCGATGGAAAACGAAAACAGATTGCAAAACTGGATGCACCCAGCGGCACGGTGAAGATCGATGTCGGGGCCGGCGACTTGGTTTACCATCCCGGTGTCGGCGAACTGCGTTTGGAATTCGACGTGTCACCCGCCAAGCGTCCGCCGTCAAACGATGGACCTGAAGCCCTGCCTGGCAATGCCGTCATCGGCGATGATTCGGCCGGCGAAGACGACCCGGCTTGGCAGATCCGACGACCGCAGTGGTGGCTGCGTGGTGTCGTCCAGGATTCCGGCACGCGGGCCGACCCTGCGACACGACCAAAATTCGGACTCGAGCCGAAGCCTGCCGACGCGACCAGCGACGACGATCGGTAACGTCGTTGCTGTCAGCCCCATTCGACTGGCGCGGACGACCGCAAGCGTCTTGCCCAGCAGAAAACGATTCACTTGCTTTTCAAATGAAGGTCACCCATTGAATTCGACAACACAGGCGGTTGCGCCGGAGCCGGCGGGAGTGCACGCCGCCGGGAGCTCGGCGGTCGTCCAAACCCATGAATTGACCAAGCGTTTTGGTGACTTTGTGGCCCTGGATCGACTTTCGATCTCCGTGGACCGCGGGCAAATCCTGGGCTTCATCGGTCCCAACGGTGCGGGCAAGACGACCACGATTCGTATTTTGGTGGGGCTTTCCAAACCCACATCGGGACATGCAACCATTTCCGGCATCGATTGCACCGGGCAATCAAAGAAAATCAAACGCGCCGTCGGCTATATGCCCGATAAATTCGGCGTGTACGACAACATGCGTGTCCGCGAATACTTGGACTTCTTTGCCGCAGTCTATGGGTTGCCGCCACGCCAACGGAAACAACGCATCGCCGAGGTGATGGACACGACCAACTGCACTTACATGCAGGACAAATTTGTCGAATCGCTTAGCCATGGCATGCAACAACGCGTCGGGATCGCGCGGATCATGTTGCACGATCCCGAGGTCCTGATCTTGGACGAACCGGCCAACGGCCTGGACCCACAAGCGCGAATCGAGATGCGCGAGATCCTGTTGAACTTGGCCGCGATGGGGAAAACGCTGATCGTGACCAGCCACATTTTGCCCGAACTATCCCGCATCTGTAACACCGTGGCGATCCTGACCGGCGGGAAGTTGCGAGCGTTCGGGTCACTGGATTCGGTGATGAAGGAGTTGTGTCCGCGGCAAACCTTCGAAGTCCAGTTGTTGGATCAGGCCCAGGCACAACAGGCGGCCGATTGGATCGAAGGATGGAAAGACGACGACGAAATCGTCACGGTCATGACCGGTCAATCGTTGGTGCGTTTGGAAACGAACCGTACCGAACGAGCATTGGCGGATTTGCTGCGAGAACTGGTCACCCGCGACATCCACGTGGCCCAGTTCCGCGAAGTTCCCAGCGATTTGGAGGATGCATTCGTCAGCGTGACACGCGCGGGCGATGATGATTCGGTCGCTGACGATGCAAAGGCGGCCAGCTGATGTTGGGTGGACCGGTGTTGGTTCGCGAAGTTCGCGGACAATTTCGTTCGGGAAAGACCTTGGCAGCGGCGATGGCGATCGCCTTTTTCACCGGCGGTCTGGTCCTGTTGCGTTGGCCATCGGCGGGATCGGCCGACATGATGAGCCAACGTTCTTTCGAAGTGTTTCGTCCGCTGGCGTATGCGATGTTGACGGCGACCTTGTTGGCCGTGCCCGCGTTCCCGGCAACGTCCATCGTTCGCGAATGGCGTCAGGGAACACTAGCGATGCTGTTGCATTCACCGATTCGTGTGGCGGACATCTATTTTGGCAAGTTTTGGGCGAACGTCGTGGTGGCGGTCGTGTTATTGACCGCCACCTTGCCGGCGTTGACCGCCAGCTATGCGATGGGCGGCGTTTCGCTGGTCCAGCACATTGCACCTTTGTTGGCGACGTTGTTCGGCGTCGTCGTCCTGTATACGGCGGTGTCGTTGTGGATCAGCAGTCGGACGCGGACCAGCGATGCAAGTCTGCGCGGCAGCTATGCGGCCATGGTTTTGATCGCCATTGGATCGGTGATCATCGGTGCCGTGTTGTCCCGTCTGCCCGGGACCATCGGTACGATCGGTTGGTGGATTCGTTCGATCAGTCCGATCCCGTTGATCGGCCAGATTGTCGGCGATCGGTATGCGGTCGGTGCGATGGACGTTTCGGTGGGCGATGCGACCGGAACACTGGCCAGTGTGGTCGTGCGATACTTGGTTTTATGTCTGGCCGGTGCGGCGGTGTTTTCGTTGTTGACGATTCTGCGTTTGGGATCGTCAGCGGTCGATCGGTCGCGGTCGACGGGGACCGTGACCGATGATCAATCGCGGTGGGTTCGCATCATTCGACGTTTCGCTTTCTTGGTGGATCCCAATCGACGCAGCAGCGGGATTCCCCGGTGGCTGAATCCGGTGATGGTCAAAGAATTTCGCACCCGGCGATTCGGGCGTATGCACTGGTTGTTGCGTTTGGTTTCGGTGTGCGCCGTGCTGTCGATGACGTTGGCCGTGGTGGCCACCACGGGAACGGTCAGTTGGGGCGTCGAAAGGGTGGCCACCGTCATGGTCGTCGTCCAGATGGCGTTGCTGGTATTGATCGGCCCCAGTTTGGCCAGTAGCCAGATTGCCGGCGAACTGGAAAGTGGCGGCTGGGACATCCTGCGGACCACGCCGATGTCGATGGTGCGGATTCTTAGCGGGAAGGTCTTCAGCGTGGTCTGGACGCTGTTGTTGATTTTGATGGCGACGTTGCCCGGCTACCTTGTGATGATCATGATCCAGCCCACGCTGGTGCCACAGGTTCAACGTGTTTTGGTCTGTCTGGGAATCACCGCGTTGGTGGTCTTGTCGATCAGCCTTTGCGTCAGTGCGATGAATCGTCGGACCGCCACCGCGACGGCGATCAATTACTTGGTCTTGCTGTTGGTCTTTGCCGGAACGTTGTTGGTTTGGTCGGCGCAGGACCGTCCGTTCGGACACGGATTTGTCCAAGCGGTCCTGTCGATCAATCCGGCGGCCGCGGCGTTGGCAGAAATTCAAACACCCGGGTTTGAGGATTATCAATTGGTCCCCACGGCGTGGATCGTTGGACTTGGTGTGACCGTGATCGCCAGCGGTTTGGTTTGGCTCCGGTGCGTCCGTTTGACACGTATGGATTAACGGTAATGAAGATGATCGCAAAGCGGCAGGGCAACTCCCTGTCCGCCATGCTTTGGATTCCGTTGGCCGGATGGATCGTGTCGGCGGTTGTTTTTTCGCGGTCTTTGCCAGCGCAGGATGATGTGTCGGCATCCGTCGCGGAGGTCACGTTTGATGTGTTGAATGATTTGCCGGTCCAAGTCCCTTTGCCCGTACCCGATTATCCGAACACGCGTTTGTTTCCTGATGACGCCGTTCTGGACCAGTGGGATCAGTTGCCGGCTGAACAGCGTGAAAGTTTGCGACAGCGGATGTTGCAGGTCATTCGCGAAGAAGAATACCTGGGGCTGCAGGATCCGGAACGGGGCCAGTGGTTGCCCGCGTCGGTGACGCGTTTGGCCCTTCGACGCGCGGCGGCGAACCGGACGCATTCGCTGGCTCAACGCCAATGGATGGGCATTGCGATGCACGGTGCGTTGGATCAATCACAAGCCGCACAAATGTGGGAAATTGCGGTCAAAGACCCTTACCTTTCCGGTCAAGCACAACAAAAGCTGATTAACGCCGGTCAGTCTTGCGCAAATCCCTATTGGCGCAGCGTTTTGGATTCAAACGACAGTCCGGCGGGGCACGTCGTGATGGCGCTGCAGGGCATTGCCGCACTTGGAGCGTCTGATGATGCGCGGCGAATCCGCCCTTGGCTGGATCGAAAACAGCCGGATGCGGTTCGCTTGCAAGCGGCAATTGCACTGGCGGCGGTGCAACCGACCGGACATACCGATCGTGTCGATTCGCTGTTGGATCTACAGCGTGGGGCGGGGACCGTTGTTGACCAGAATGTCGCCGCACTTTTGTTGCGCGGCGATGCGTCGGAGGAAGCGGCCCGCCAGCGTCGCCAAATTTTCGACGCCGATGTTCGCGGGGCTTCGACCATTGCGTTGCAAGGCATGGCGGATCACGAAACCGACGTTGCCAGGCAGTTGGCTGCCGATGCGATCGCGTTCCATCAAGACGGCGGTCGGCGTGAGACCGATTTGCGTCTGCTGTGTTTGCGACTGTTGCGTGATCCGGTGGACGAACCATCGTTGAATGCCGTCGTGACGGCTCTGGCCGATCCGGTACCGCAAATCCGGCAGGACGCTTTGCGTCATCTGATCGATACTGCATCCGACGAAGCTTGGCGATCGAACATCATCGACGCGTTGTCAAAGCAATTGCAATCGCCACACTGGCAGGCGGCCGAACAATCGATTTTGGGACTGGTCAGCTTGGGGCACCGACCCGCGGTTGCCCAGTACATCACGCTGCTGGAACATCCGGTGCCCAGTGTCTACGTCACCGCGGCATGGGCGATCAAACAGTCCGGCGGCAGCGATTCGGACTGTCAGCAAGCAGCCGCGTACATGGATGCGTTTCGCCAGAAAATGTTGCCACAATCCGAAGCCCAATACCCTTATGACCAGGACCGCAGCAAGCAATTGGCTCAGTTGGCCGAAGTTTTTGGGCAGCACCGTTACGAGTCGGGAACGGATCTGTTGTTGTTTTTCGTTCGACGCGGCTATCACCCGATGGTTCGGGCTTCGTCGATGTGGGCGTTGGGGAAAATCTATGAAGACCAACCGGTCCCCGATGCGGTGATGGCACAGGTCCGCAAATCGATGGCACAAATTCGTGCCGTCGACCCCGACCACCCCTTAATGATCTTTGCATCGGCGGTGACTGTTGGCCGTTTGCGGGATCAACAGTCTTTGCCGTTGGTCGAGTTTGGTGTGGGCGAAATCTGGCAACGCGTCTCCATCGATGCGGCGTGTCGCTGGGCGATTGAGCGAATCGACAGTGAACCAGCATCCATTAGTATCCGGCAACCGAAGATCCCCGATTCGAACGATGCCGATTCAGCCGACTGATGTTCGCACTTGGATCATGACGACGCAGCGGGCTGCGATTGCCGCGCCCTGACCGATCACGCCCACGGTTTCCCCTGTCTTGGCTTTCAAGCCCACCCCGTCGGTTGGCAAGTCCAGCATGCGTCCGATGGTCTGTCGCAGATCATCGATGTGCGGCGCCATTTTAGGACGTTCGGCCAGAATCACCGCATCGATGTTGACCAATTCGTATCCGGCCGATCGGACCCGATGCATTGCTTCGGCGACAAAATCGCTGCTGTTGCGTCCACGATTTTCTGCGGCGTTGTCGGGAAACAGGCGACCGATGTCCGGAGCAGCCACCGAGCCCAACAATGCATCCGTGATCGCGTGCAGCAGGACGTCCGCGTCGCTGTGGCCGATCGCGTGGACTTCCGCGGGAATGTCCATTCCGCCGATCCGCAGGGGGCCGCCGTTGCCCAGTCGGTGGCTGTCGTATCCCAATCCGACGCGAAACGGGGGGCGGGGGCTCATGGGGGGACCGTGGTTGCGGATCTTAAACAAGAATCAGGGGGGCAAGCATTCCGGGCGTCGCGATGGCGAATCGACGATCGGTGGGGAACATGATAAAGAAATGGCCATTGAATCGTCAGTCGGGCGTCATTGATGACCCCCTTTGCCGCAATCCATCCTGACGGTCCGGCCGTCGTCCACCGGATCTCCAACACAAGTTGCCAGCCCGCCAATGCCCATCATCGAAGTCTCGGGACTGACGAAATCGTACCGCGTTTATCGCAAACGCGAGGGGCTGCGCGAAAGCATGAAAGGGCTGTTCCGCCGCGAATACACGGAAGTCGAAGCGGTCCGCGGGATCGACTTGACGGTCCCCCAGGGCGAATTCGTTGCCTTTCTGGGCCCAAACGGTGCGGGTAAGACGACGACGTTGAAGTTGCTAAGCGGTGTGATCAATCCAACGTCCGGCACGGCAACGGTCATGGGCCACGTCCCATGGAAACGCGAAAACGATTATCGGCGACGCTTCGCTTTGGTGATGGGCCAAAAGAATCAGCTGTGGTGGGATTTGCCGGCGCAAGAATCCTATCGGCTTCATCAACAGATCTATGGCATCCCCGACGACCAATTCCGGACCACCCTGGATGAACTGACTGAATTGCTGGACGTTCGTCGTTTGCTGGGGAATCCCGTCCGGGAACTTTCGCTGGGCGAACGCATGAAGATGGAATTGATCGCCGCTCTGTTGCACAGTCCCGAAGTGTTGTTTTTGGATGAACCGACGATCGGTTTGGACGTCATCGCCCAGCACAACATTCAACAGTTCTTGCGGTTCTATCAAGAGAAACGCAAGATCACGATTCTATTGACCAGTCATTACATGAAGGACGTCGCGGCGCTTTGCAAGCGGGTCGTGGTGATCGCCAAGGGGACCATTCAATATGATGGTTCCCTGTCCGGCATCATTGACAAATTCAGCGGGCGAAAGATCGTGACGCTGCAGTTCCCCGAAGGCCACCAGCCGACAATGTTGTCCAAGTGGGGCGAGGTCTTGGATTGCAATTGGCCCAAGGTGCGATTGCGAATGCCGCGGGCCGAAGTCCCCAAGGTGCTGGCCCAAGCCTTGGCCGAACATCCGGTGGAGGACGTCGCGGTGGAAGACCCGCCATTGGAAGACGTCATCGCCGGCCTGTTTCGCGAATCGATGGACCAAGAATAGTCCGTCCGAGTTCGTCTTCTTTTGACTATCGACGTTAACCGACCAAATTGCGTTCATGGCATTACTTTCCTTTACGGATCTTTCCATCGGATACCGAGGCCCCTTGTTGCTGGACCAAGTGTCCGCACGCATCGCAGCGGACCAGCGAATTGGACTGCTGGGACGCAACGGCGCTGGTAAAACCACGTTGCTGAAAATTCTGGAAGGATCGGTCACACCCGATTCGGGCGACATCACGCGTCAGCCGAATTTGAAAGTCACTCGTTTGGTTCAAGATGTCCCATCGCAATTGCAGGGCACCGTTCACGATGTGGTCGTCGATCGCGTTCGCCAGGAATTAAAGCAGGCCGATGCCAGCGTCGATGCCTGGGATGGGGAGAATCAGTGGCGGTGGGAACATGAAATCGAACGCACGTTGACCGAAACTCAGCTGGATGGCCAACAGCAATTTGCAACGCTATCCAGCGGGATGAAACGTCGCGTTTTGCTGGCGGCCGCGATCGCAAGTCGGCCCGACATTCTGTTGTTGGACGAACCGACCAACCATTTGGATATTCCGTCGATCTTGTGGTTGGAACAGTTCCTAAAGCGATGGTCCGGCACCCTGGTGTTCATCACCCACGACCGGACGTTCCTGCAAAACTTGGCGACCCGAATTTGGGAAATCGATCGCGGACAGCTGTTTGATTGGTCGTGTGACTATGCGACGTTCTTGAAACGGAAAGAAGCCGCCATTGAGGCCCAGGAAAAACAGGATGCGTTGTTCGACAAGAAGTTGGCGGAGGAAGAAGCTTGGATACGCCAAGGCATCAAAGCACGCCGGACTCGCAACGAAGGCCGCGTGCGTGCCTTGAAGGCGATGCGAGTGCAGCGACAACAGCGACGCAAAGCGGAAGGCACCGCCAAGCTGAACTTGCAACAAGGTGACAAGTCGGGCGCGTTGGTCGCGGAGGTCAAAAAGGTCGGGTTCGCCTACGACGACCGCACAATCCTGAAGGACTTCAGTACGACCATCATGCGGGGCGACAAGGTCGGAATCATCGGGCGCAACGGTGCGGGAAAGACGACGCTGTTGCGAATCTTGTTGGGACAGTTGCCGCCTGATGAGGGCAACGTTCGATTGGGAACCAATCTGCAGGTCGCCTATTTCGATCAACTGCGTGATACGTTGGATCCTGAAAAGACCGTCCAGGAAAATGTGGGGGAAGGCAGCGATCGCATCCGGTTGGGCGAAAACACCAAACACGTTTTGGGTTACTTGCAGGATTTCTTGTTCACCCCGGAACGGGCGCGAACGCAAGTCAAATTTTTGTCCGGCGGCGAACGGAATCGGGCATTGCTTGCCAAGCTGATGACACGTCCCGCCAATGTCTTGGTCATGGACGAACCGACCAATGATCTGGATAGCGAGACATTGGAGTTGCTGGAAGAACAGTTGGCGGAGTTCGCCGGAACGCTTTTGATGGTCAGTCACGACCGGTCTTTTTTGAACAACGTGGTGACCAGCACGATCGTGTTTGAAGACGAGGGCGTTCGTGAATACGTGGGCGGCTATGACGATTGGCAGGACGCGGTCGCACGACGCACCGTTGCCTCGACTTCCGAATCTAAAAAGTCATCGGGTAAATCAGAAACCAAGTCAAACAACAAGCCGAAACAAGAGACTTCTTCGGCCAGTGCCGATGCGCCGCGCAAGTTGTCCTACAAGGAAAAGCGAGAGCTGGAACAGTTGCCGGAACGAATCGAAATGTTGGAAGGGCAGATCGAGCAACTGCACCAGGCAATGGCGGATGCGGACTATTACAAAAAGAACCCTGACGAGCTCGCGCAGGATTCGGAGAATTTGAAACAGTGGCAATCCGAACTGGAACAGGCGTTTCAGCGTTGGGAGTTTTTAGAATCCTGACGTCGAATCGATAGGCAGGTGTCTGTTTGGAAGTCGTTCAGTTGCAGGGATGTTTCCCGATCCTTCACGCGAAGCTGTGATTCGCTTAGAAGCTTGGCCGTCTTGGGATCCCATTGCCGCACGCGGTAGTCGCCGTTTGGCAAACGGAGATTCAGGGTTAAATCGCTGATGGTTTGCTTGAAATCGCCCAATGGCTGGTCTTTGATTTTTCCCGGCAGTTTGACGTGGGCGTAGGCCAGATAGGCGTTGGCCGCTTTCCCAATGGCGGACACCACGATGTCATCACGCTGGCAAACGGCAAACTTTGCGTCTTGCGTTTGGATATCGGGCAGCGGAAGTTCCATCAGCCGGGACTTCAAAAAACCAAGCTGCATTCGCAGACGTTCGCTGCCGCCACCGGGTGATTGATAATCCGTCAGGGTTCCGCCGGGATGGCTGACCGTGAAGGAGTAATCCAGGTTGTTGTACAAGCCGCCGCCGGCAAGCAAAAAGTCCCATCCTTCGGTGCGGTACAACAAATCGGCCTGTCCACGAAATCCGGTTTCATTTTCACCGATCACTCCGTGTAGATGTGCATTTTCGGCGACCACGACCGGTGGATGGCAGTAATGGAAGTTAAAGATTGAAACGTTGGGATGCGGATCGGTTACCTTTTTGGTCTTGTTGGCAACGTTGACGGAGACCAGGTGACGCGCCGACAGTTTCCGTAATTTTTTGGCGATCACATCGGCCATCATGTTCTGCCAGCGATCGGTGATGCCGCCGAAATAGGGTTCGTTGCAGACTTCGATATAGACATTGTCAAAGGGAACGATTGCTTCGACCAAGCGTTCGGCGACCTTCTGTTGGACCTTGAACAGTTCTTTGTCTTCGCCCGTGTAGACCTGCTTTGAACCACAATCGCCAACATTGTTGACGTTGTTTCGCACGTTCATCGGATTGACGTCCCATAAAACGGGACGATACATCGGACAGAAAATGCAAAATTCGACGACGATGCCGTGTTTGGAAGCGGACTGCATCATGCGATGTAAACGATCGAAGTACCCGGCATCCCATTTGGATAAATCGAAGATTGGCGAACCATCGGCGTGACTTTTGGCAGTCCGCTGCCACGGACATACATAGTTCTCATGAGTCGGCGCCAACGGATTCTCGGTGATCCCAAAGGACTCGGGGACCTCGCGATAGATGCCGCTGAAGATGCGAGTGTGATTCAAACCATGTCGCTGCAGTTCTTTGAAATAGGCCTCGTAGTCGAACGCCTTGTTCAGCAAAAGACCGTAGTGTTCACCGCTGGTGACCAAGACCGTTGGCTGGCCACGAAATTGAAAATAGCGGTCGTTGTCGGGATGCAGCGAAAGCGGATCGGTCGCCGGTGAAGCGGCGATCACGATGTTCGAAACACTCCACGCGATGATCCCGACGCACAAGAGCAACATGAATTTGTTTGGCATGATTCCCTTCACGTCGGTTGGGAAACTCAAAGACTTCGATGCCCAAGGCCGCGGGGTTGATGACAGGGACGATGAACAAGACATGACAGGTCTTCGGTTGGCGGTTTAGACGGTGGGGAACCGCAACAGAATAACGCGCCTGATGCTACGTCGTCCGATGTTCAGGCGACTTGGGCCGTCGGCTTCTTTGACGCACCTTCCATCGCCTGGTTCGCCAAGCCGATCGGGGCAACTGCTTGGCGAAGGTCCATGAAGATTCGGAACAAGGTTGGGACGAAGACCAACGTGAACACGGTACTGATCACGAGTCCGCCCAGCAGGACGCTGCCCAAGCCGCGGTAAAGTTCACTTCCGGCACCGGGAAACAACACCAACGGGCAAAGTCCCAGCACCGTGGTCGCTGTTGTCATGAAAATCGGACGGATGCGTGTTCGCACGCTTTCCAGAATCGCCGCGCGCGAATCGTAGCCCTGGTCTCGCATCAAGTTCAGCGATTGGTGAACGATCAGGATGGCATTGTTGACCACCGTTCCGATCAAGATGACAAAGCCCAGCATCGTCAACACATCCAAGGCTTGAGGCGGTTGGCCTTGCCACTGCAGGTAGTACCCCAAGACTTTCAGTCCCAGCAGACCGCCAACGGCACCCAGAGGGACGCTAAGAATAATCACCAGCGGATAGATCCAACTTTCGAACAGGGCGGCCATCAACAGATAGGTGATCAACAACGCAAGCAGCACGTTGTATCGCAGGGCCAGCCATGTGTCGCGCAGTTTGTCGGCGGTGCCCGAAAGGCCGATTCGGTATCCTCCGTCCAATTGTCCCGAGGCTTCGATCGGGTCGATGACCTGAGTGGCGATACGGTTCAGTGCGTCTTCCAGTGCCATTTCCGGTGGCGGTGAAACTTCGATCGTGATGGCCCGCTGGCGTTCGCGGTGATTGATTTGTTCCGGACCGCTGGACAATTTGATCTCGGCCAGCGATGACAAGGGAACCAACTGGCCGCCCGGGGTGGCAATCGGCAGGGCCGCCAAATCCTGGGAACGGCTGGCACGCTCGGGGCTGCCCATCAGCGTCAGATCGATCTTGTCGCCCCCAACGAAGTAGTCGGCGGCGAACGCACCATCGACCAATGCGTTGACGCTGTACCCCAGCGCGGTCGCATCGACACCCATTTGTTGAGCCTGGATCAGCTTGGGCCGGATGTGGACCTCGGGGTTGTTCAAGTCCAAGCTGGGTACCGGGCGCGCTTGGGCGTTGGGAATGACCGGATCATTCGGGTTCATCACTTGGCCCATGATTTGACCGCCGATACCGACCAGGTGTTCCAGTTCCGGCCCGGTGATTTCCACATCGATCGTCCGGCCTGCGGTCAGGCCTTGCTCAAACAAGCTGGACTGCTTGGCAACGACAAATGTGCCGGGCAACTTGGGGCCGACCGCCTGCATCAGCGGAACCAATTCGCCGGAACGCGTCGGGTCGACCGCCCGGATGCCGATAAACACGCTTCGGCCGCGGGCGACATAGAAGAAGTCATAGATCGCTGGAAATTCGCGATCTTGCTGGCCGATTGCCTCGTCATCGATATCCCAATATGGACGCAGGTGATCTTCGACGATTTCGCCCATCTGGCTTAGCTTGTCCAGGTTGTATCCGGGCGGTGGCATCACGATGCCGAAGACGAGGTTGCGGTTTCCGGTTGGCAGGTATTCGACTTTCGGCCACATGGAAATCGCCAAAACAACCACGGCGCCCAGCAAACCGACGACCAGAGCAATCCGGCGCAGCCACGTCCGTTGGATCCAGCGATTGATGGCAACGATGCCCGCCACGGCTTGGTCGGCCAACTGGGTAAGTGGATCCAATAGACGGCGACGACGTGACGGCGTGGCATGGTTTCCACCGGAAGATTCACTCGTCGCATCTGGATCGCGCTGTAACAGTCGCGCCGTTGCGGTGGGAATCAGCGTGATGCTGATGATCAACGATAGCCCGACTGCGGCACTGATAGCCAAAGCGATGTCACGGAACAGTTGTCCGGCCTGTTCTTGGACAAACAACACCGGAAGGAACACGGCCAGGGTGGTCAGCGTCGACGCCAGCACCGCGCCCCAGACTTCTTTGGTTCCGTTGACCGCGGCGACGAAGGGTGGTTCACCGTCCTGGAAATGCCGGTAAATATTTTCCAGCACGACCACGGCATTATCGACCAACATGCCGACGGCGAAGGCCATGCCGGCCAGACTGATCACGTTCAGCGATCGGCCCCAAAGGTTCAGCAGCAAAAAGGTTCCGATGACGCTGATCGGAATTGCCAAGCCGACCACCAACGCACCGCGTGCGAACCAAAATCCGGTGATCACGATCAAGATCAGGGTCACAATAAAGAAACGCGGATCGATCGTCATTGCGGCAATACTGGTTGCCGCAATCAATGGTGCCAGCAGCAGCGTTCGAATTTGAAGGTGCAAGAATAGCATCAGCACGATCATCGTTAGGGTGCCGCCGACGATGATGTTTTGGTTGACCAATTGAACCGATGAATCGATGTATTCGGTTTCGTCATAGACTTGCGTTAATTGCATCTGACGCGGATTCAACACGTCGCGATTCAGTTCGTCGATGGCCTGTCGAATTCCCGCCATCACGTCCATGATGTTCGCACCATTTTCTCGCAGCGCATTGCAGGCGATGCTGGATTCGCCGAATCGGCGAACCATGCCGTCGGGCTTTTTGAAACCCATGCGGACTTCGGCAACATCGCTGATGAATACCGGTGCACCGTTTTGCATGTCCAAGACCTGGCTGGCGACTTGGTCCGGGCTGTCGAACTGATTCAGCGTCCGCACCACATAGCGACGCTTGCCTTCCCAAAAATCGCCGCCGGAGGTGTCTTGGTTTTGGTTCCGCAATACACGGCGAACGTCTTCGATGGTCAATCGGCGCGATGCCAATTTTTGCGGGTCGACGATCACCTGCAGTTCTTCTTCCAATCCGCCCAGAACGTTGGCATTGGACACACCATCGACGCGTTCCAATCGGGCTTCGATGAAGTCTTCGGCGAACCGACGCATGCCGGGAATATTCAAATCCGGTGGCAGCAGTTCCTTCAGTGCCGGATGATCTTTGGCCGCCACGCGCAGTCGCATCAGCCGCAGGCCCGGAATGCTGGTCGCCAAAATATGGTCGACCGCGGGTTTGACATCCGGATGGTCGACGGCGGCTTGTCGAATTTGTGTTTCGGTCGGTTGGATCGCGGAAAGGATCATCCAAGCGATCGGTCGATCCGATGAACTGCTGGTGGAAATCACCGGTTCGTCGGCTTCTTCCGGGTATTCCGGTACCTGTTGAAGCCGGCTGTTGACCTTCAACAGCGATTCTTCCATGTTCGTGCCGACCAGGAATTCCAGGCGTATCGTGCCGGACGAATCCGCCGATTCGCTGGTCATTTTGCGAACGCCTTCGACGCTTTTTAGTTGCTCTTCTTGTTCCTGAATGATCTCGCGTTCGATCTCTTGTGGACTGGCGCCGGGCCAACGTGTTTCGATCGTCAAAGTCGGTGTTTCGACTTCGGGGATCAACTGCATTGGCATGGTCAGCACGGCGATCACGCCGAACAGGATCAACAACAGTGCGCCGACGGCGACTTTCACGGGGTTGCGAACGCAGGCTTCGATCGGATGCATGAAGGATGGCGGGGGGGGATTTGGTGGGGCGGGGCGGGGGAATGCCGCTGCGGTTCGAAAAGCGTGATCAGCCTATTGGGCCGGTTCTTTGGACTCCTGGTCTTCCTCCTGCTCGGTGGCAACGACTGGTTGTCCGGGGCGCAACCGTTCGTTGCCGATCACGACGACGGCATCCCCACTGGCCAGCTGGCCGGACACCAGCGGATGAACGGCGATTTTGAATCCATCCGCCATTCCGTATCGCACGGGGACGGGGACGGCACTGTTGTCGACGATCTTGAACACGATCGATTTGTCACCGTTGATCTGCAGCGCATCTTTGTGAACCATCAATTCGTTCTTAGGTTCGCTGATGGGCAAAGCGATGTGCGCCAACATGCCGGGCAGCAGTCGGTGCCGTCCGTTAATGGCAGGATTGGGGACGGATACGCGGACGGGGAATGATCGACTGCGGTCATCGGCAAGCGGAACGATTCGCGTCACGGTGCCTTGAAACTTTTCGTCCGGCAATGCGTCGATGCGGATCGTGACTGTGTCGCCGTCTTGTGTGAATCTAACCAGCGATTCGGGGACAAAGACTTCAATCTCCACCGGATCGATCTCAACGACTTCGGCTACCGCGTCGCCTTGTCGAACCCAGGCACCGGTTTCTGTCAGCTCGGCAACGACAAAACCGTTGAAAGGCGATTTGACGGTGTACTTCTTTTTTCGATCTTCCAGGTTCGCCACGATTTCTTGTTGAACCGTCACGCGGGCGGCGGCCTGTTCGATGCGTTCTTGGCGTGTGCCTTGTTCGGCCAATGCCAGACTGGCGGCGGTCTGTTCAACGATGGCTTGGGCCGCCAAGGCCTCGGCTCGTGACGATTCGTATTCGTCACGAGACACGCCGGACGAAGATTTGAATAGCGATTCGAATCGTTTCAGCTTTGCTTGTGCGTAGGCGTTTGCGGCGTTTGCGGCTTGCGACTTGGCGCGTTCCAACTGGATTTCTTCGTCTCGCAAGCCGTTTTTCAGTTCCTGCAGTTCCGCTTCGCGAAGCTTCAGTTCGGCTTTGGCCGCGGCGATCTCCAGGCTGATCGTTCGTGTGCGCAGCTGAGCCAGTTCGTCACCCGCGGCGACCGGATCGCCGGCTTCGACCATGAACTGTTCGACGCGTCCGTCAACGGCACTGCCGATGACGCTGCGGCGGTTGGCTTTCACGCTGCCAACGAACTCTTGATACGGCGCGATCTTTTCTTCGGTGACCTTTTGGACGATCACGACGGCGGGGCCGCCGGGCTGTGCATGGGCGGCGGACATGCATCCCAGCGGGGCCAGCGTGATCCCGATCAAAGCGGCAACAAAACGATCACTCAGCCGATCGAACTTGGGGCGGGGCGGCATGGCATGCACGGGCAGGATGAAGGTGGGGTGTGGGGATGAGTCACCATCCTAGATGACCGGGCGGATCAAATTGAAGCTTTTTGACGAAATTTCGGCAGCGTCGGAGACCGGGGTGCTCGCTGTGTTTCGTGGGGTTGAACCACCTACGGGGTGTGGGGGGAAACAAAAACAGGCTTGTCCGGTGGATCGGACAAGCCTGTGCGGGGGTTGGGGACGGTGCGAATCGTCCAAGTGAAGCGGCGGTGGTTTTAGGCCACGGGCTTCTTCATGAACTCGGTCGCTTCGGCAATGGTGCTGCCATCGGGAACCGCATCGTTGTCGACGTCGAACCAGTCTTCTTCAAATTCCAGATAGCCGCCCTTGCCGGCCAAGTTGTTCTTGATCGCAACGTTGGTGGCCAAAGCAATGACGGCGTCACCCATGGCGACGGCGGGATAGCAACGCGGCTTGTTTTCCGGATCGGGGTTGCGGATGCAGTAAGCCCAGTGCTCGATTTCCTCGCGATAACCACGGCTGACCGGACCGCTGTCGGCGGCCTGGGCGACCGGTGCGGAATAATCACCCGAGGCGCTGGTGTCCAAGGCATAGCCGCCTTCTTTCTTGGCGACGCCGACTTTGCTGCTGGTGTCACTGTTACGGTACAGCAGAACGTCGGTTTCTTTGTCCAAGATCAACGTGCCCTTGGTGCCCATGACGACTTCGCCCCAGCCGCCAAAGCCGTTGCCGTTGATGCTGCTGTAGGTGACCACGACCTTCTTGTTCGGGTCTTGTTCGTAACCGGGGACCGCGCCGTCGGGATACTTTTCGACGCGGTCGTAATAGCCGACGTCGAACTGTGCGGAGTATTCCGGCCCGGGGAATTCGAACGTGCAGTAAACGTGGTCGCCGACTTCGCGGTCCAGCGGCATGATGTGACGACCGCCGACGGCGTGGACCGACAACGGATGGACCTTTTTGCCATCGTCACGCAGCGAGGACAAGAAGATGCTGACCGCATCCAGTTGGTGGCTGCCCAGTTCGGCCATCAAACCGGCGCCGGTGCGTTGGAACAAACGCCAACGGTGCAATTCTTCGGCGGCGGTGAACAGCTTGTCATTGACCTGGAAGTCTTCGTAACCGAACGCCTTCGGATCGATGTTCTTGTCGGCATCCCAGGCGGCCCATTGGGCGATTTGTGCCTGCCACTTGGCGACTTCATCGGGATCGGTCGCTTCTTCCAATTTCTTGCGTCGGTACTCCAAGTCCTTGGCGATGCGATCAAAGACCTTGCCATCGGCGGTGCGTTCGCCGCCGGGGATGGGCATCGACCAGCTGTCGGCGCCCGGCAGGTTGCCGCGGTGCCACTGCGCCCGGATGTGGTGCAACTGTCCCAGCAAACCCCAGCGGATCAGGTTGACCGCATTGTCATACTTGACGTTGTAGTGACGTTGGTGACCGGTGGCCAAGTGAATCGGATTGCCCGCCTTGTCCGTCATTTCGTTGGCCATCCGTGCCATGACTTTGCACTGGGCCACGGTGCGGGCCATCAGTTTTTCGGTCAGTACGTGAAGACCACGTTCCATCGCCTGTGCGGCGACCGGGGCGTGAAGCCACAACGGCAACGCGATGATCACCGCTTCGATGTCCGGATCGTCCAGACATGCCATGATGCCGCCGTTGTCGGCGTCGTAAACCTTGACGTTCTTGCGGGCTTCCGCTTCGTCCTTGTATCCGGCGACTGAGATCAAACCGGGACGACGAACCAGTGCCGACGGACTGCTGCAGTCCCCGTGGAACGCACGGTGTTTGCTGAACGGACGAATGTCACAGATCGCGCGGACATCGACGTAATCAGGGTTACAGCCGCCGATCAAAACATTGCCTTCGTCGCCGGTACCGATCACGGCAACGCGGACGGGATCTTTGACTTTGCCGTAACCAAAGTAGGCGGCACCCAAACCGGCACCACTGACCGCACCGGCGGCGACGATCCCACGCAGGAAATCACGACGATTGACGTCGTAGTAGCTGCCGACCGCCGAGTAATAATTTTGTTTGCCGATGTCGCGTTGATCGGCCGAAAGCTTGTCTACCACGGTGGGCTCCTGGACCTAAGAAGGAGTTGGGTGTGTTTTGGATGGGTTGCTGTGTGGGGGGGGCGAACGGGCGAACACCCATTCATTTTATGCCGTCGCTGCACCGTTGTGCCGAAAGATCCCGCAGGAGATCAACGAACGACGATGCGTCCGAGTTCATTTTGGACCGGCGGTTTTCCGCGTGATCAGATGGAAAAAGTAGTCCAAGCCGGCGAAGCGTCCGGAACCCGTCGCTGCCAAAACCAGGCAAGCCATCGATTCGATCAGCTGGTACATCGTCGATGACGGACCGGTCGATGGTGGAAACTGGCTTAGGAAAACTGAACCGAGAAAACCAGCCGCAGCCAACGCCGCCAAAGGTGTCAGCAGACCCAGCATCAACATTAGGCCGATGACCACGTCGAAATACGGCAGGATCAAATCGATCCGCGACGTGTCCATCAACGAAGTGGGCGGCGGTGCCATCGCCAGGGCAGGATGGCGGTCTTGTTGTTCTTCGTTGGCGATGCGGTTTTGCGCCAATTCGTAATTCTCGGCGATCGCATCAATCTGGCTCAGCACCGGTGCGATCAGCTTTTGACGTTCTCTGCGGATCGTTTCGCGTTGACCACCCAGACTGTCGACGCCCCCGCGGGTCGGGTCTCGGTCCAGGGCGGCGATGCGGTCACGCCCCAGTTCGAATTCTTCGATGTCCGTTTGGTTCAATTCGATCACGTAATCGTATTGCTCGACGGCTTTGGCATAATTCGCTTGGGCCAGGGCCTGCTGTGCGTCATCCAGACCGTAGTGCCGGATAATTTGTTCGCGAAAACGTGCCCATTCCAGCATGACGCGGTCACGATCCAGCCGGTAAACGCCTTCGGAATCCCAGACCATGTCGCGGTACATCGGGGCCAGTGGACCGCGAGCGTTGGTGAAAAACGGCTCGGCCGTCCAACTGCCGCTGCGGACCTTTTCGACGCCTTCGCTGTAGAAATGCCATCCGATGGTCAATCGCAACAGCACCAACATCAACACGCCGATCCAGCCCAAAATGCGGGGACTGATTCCCCAGCCGGTGGCCAGCCGCAGCGGTGCGTATAGAACTTTCAACACGAAACGAGAACTCCAAGCTCACTTGGGCAAAAAGACAGATGCATGGTGGGACGTGCGATGCCGGTGGCGGGCGAAAGATCGATCCGCAGCCGATCGGCTTGGATCAAGAAGCCGAACGTACGACGTCCCCGAATCTGGCGACGTGCACATCTGTCAACGGTGGGTGGGTCGGCAGGCACGCGACCGCCGGCGTGACGCGGAAACGTCCCGGGTGGCCATGACGCCCTGAACGCTCAGTATGGTAATTCCACCCGCCTTCGCCAAGGAGAATCACCGCAAACAATTCCTGTGCCGCGACACTGCGTCCGTCTTCAGGCCGCTCGGCGACGCGACGGTGGGCCGACGAACCGGCCCTCGCGGGGGCCAGCCACCGTGCGGATCCGCCTTGTGCGTGAAACAGGAATCTTGGTAGGGATGCAGACCGTCGAAAACGGATCGTCGACGAATTCTATGTCCACCGATGGGACCCTGCCGGGATGGCCGATACGCCTGACGCAACCGATGCCGCCGCACCCAAGTCGGGTTTCCCTTGGCCGGTCGTGTTCGTCGGGATCGCCGGTCTGAGTGCACTGATGGGATTCGCCGGCATTGCGTCGATCTGGCTGGGCAGCGGTCCACCGGACGACGGTCGACGTCTGCAACTGGCGATGGACCAGTACCTGCAGGGACAACCGATCATCGCAGGCAAAATCGCCGAACAAGTCGAACTGGGGGAATTGGAATCCGAACTGCCGCCCGAAGGCGATCCTGGCGAACGAATCGTCGAAGAACCGGCGGAGCCCCCGGACGATCCCACAGAAAACGGCGACGCCGCAGAACCCGCGGTTGCACCGGAAACGAAAGACGACGCTGGTTCGCTGCGGGCATTGCGAGCCTTTCTGGTCGGCGCCGGAAAGATGGCGTTGTCCGAAAGTGCCACCGGAACCGCGGCACGACGAGAGATCCATTCCGACGCGGTGCCCTACCTAAAGGAAGCGTCGGAAAAAGGTTTTCCCGATGGACGCGAAGCGGAAGGCAACCGATTGTTGGGGTTGGCTTTGCTATCGACCGGCGAATACGCCGCGGCGGCCGACGCCCTTGATAAGGCGATCGAGCGGGACCAAACGATGCGGCGAGATCTGTTGCCGCTATTGGCGTCGGCACAACTGAGGCTGAAGATCGGTGGCGCGCAGAAGTCGCTGGATACCATCAAGACATTTCTGTCCTTGCCGACGCTAAGCGAGGAACAGCAGCGCCAAGGCCAGTTGATTCGAACGCGTGCGTTGTTGGCGATGGCACGTTGGCAGGACGCCAAAGCGATCATCGATGGCGAATTCGCCAAATTCAATGCATCCGATTTGGCAACCCAAACACGTTTAGCTTCCTTTCGCGACGAATTTCGTCTGCTGAACGCTCAGCGACAGATCGACCAAACGGTGGAAGATTTTGATCTGAACGAATCCATGGCCTCATCGGCCGGTGGTGCGACGGGATCGTCCGCATGGACCAGCGGTCGTGATGAGGACCCACGAATCAAACAAGCGATCGCCAGTCGTTTTGAACCGGTGCTGGTCGAAATGAATCGGCTGCAACGCGAAGCCGAACCCCGCATCGGATCCCAAGCCCGGTTGTTGGCCGCCCGCGCGTATCAATTGCAGGGCGATTTGGAACTGGCCATTGCCCAATTGACGTCCGTCCGCCAGCAACGTCCCTTCGGCGCCGCCGCGTTGGTGGGTGGAATCCGCGAAATTGAACTGCTGGCCGATCAAGGCCGTGGTGAGGAAGTCGTGCAGACGACCCGTTACATGATGCACGAACTGGGCAGCACCGACCGATTCGATTCGTCGCTGATCACGAAAGACGAATTTCGCAAACGATTGAGCGCGGCGATCGAAGTTTTACGTCGAAAAAACGAATTCGAATCGGCCATCGAAACCGCCAGGTCATTGTCACCGCTTTATTCCAGCAGCGAGTCCCTGGAAGAAGAAGGGCAAGGCTATTTGCAGTGGGCCCAGGCCACCCTTGCCGACGCCGCGGGCGGTGAAATCGATCGTTCCACCTTTCAGGTCGCTCGGCACCGATACCATTCCGCCGGCGATGCCTTTCATCAAGCAGCCAAGTTGCGCTTCAATGAACCGGAGTATTTGGATCTGCTGTGGTCGGCGATTCAGGCCTATCAACAAGGTCGGCACTTTTCACGCAGCATCAACATGTTGCAGGATTATCTGCGATACGAACAACGGCGACGCCAGCCGCGTGGTCTGATCGCTCTGGGACGGGCCCTGCTGGCCGAAGACCGGGCCGAGGAAGCCATCGACGCGTTTGAGACGTGCATCGTCGAATTCGAACGGGATCCGTTGCGCTATGACGCTCGGTTGATGGCCGCACTGGCGTCAATCGAATTGGCCAATCGCGAACAGCGACGGCGTCGTCTGCAGGACGAAGATGCCGAGGCGGTCACCGATATCGACGCGATCGATTATGTCCAGCTAGCGAAGGACTTTCTGCACGCGAACCTGCAAGATGGCGACCTGCGGCCGGACAGCCCCGCGTGGCGTGATTCGATGTATTCACTGGGTGAATTGCTGTACGAACAGATCACGGTGGCGGATCTGGAATCGTCGGACCAAAGCGATGCCGAAAAGATCGAACTGTATCGCCAGAACGATGAACTGTTGCAGGAAACCATTCGCGTGTTGGATGAAGCGGTCCAGCGATATTGGCCGGAACGTCGCGCCGAAACAACGGCCTATCTGTTGGCACGGACTCATGCACTCGCGGCTCGCTGGGCGGCCACCGAAGCGGACGACCCGTCGCTGTTGGACGCCGCACGCCGAACGTCGCGGCAACGCAGTGAAGCGGAATTGTTGGCGGCCCTGGAGGGATTCACACAGCTGAGACAACTGTATGAACGTCGCGAAGAAGAACAACCTTTGTCGGCACGCGCCGATGTGATCTTGCGGAACTGTTTGATGTCCGAAGCCGACACGCTGTTGGAAATGGGGCGACTGGATGAAGCGTCGACCGCGTATCGGGCGATCTCACTGCGTTACATGAATCAGCCGCCGGCGCTGGAGGCGATCTTGGGACAGGCCCAGTGTGTTCGGAAAATGGGGCGAACCCGTGAAGCGGATCTGTTGATCAAGCAAGCCTTGTCGGTGCTGTCCAAAATCCCGCCGGAACTGGATTCGGAATTTGATCGTACGACCCGATTCGATCGCGGCGGCTGGCAACGTTACCTGCAATGGATGGACAGCATGGCGGGCGGCACACGGCTGGGTGAATACCGATTGGGCGTGACGGGCTAGGGCAGGGCGACCAGGGCCGGGCGGGATGCCTCGCACAGATTGGAAACAAAACTTTTCAGGCACGGAGACAACTTCATGGAATCGGAAATCGTCCACGGCGATCAGTTGGCCGTGTGGGTCCAGCGTCGGTCTGAACTGATCGATGAACTGTTTGAATGGACCCGGCAACAGTCCGACGCGATCGACGGCGGTCGCATGTCCGAGCTGATGAATGTGTTGGCCAAGAAGCAACCGCCACTGCGTGAACTGTCGGACTTGTCCAACAAGGTCGCCACCCAAGCCGACGTCGATCCGGAACGACGGTCTTGGAGTGACCCGACGTTGCGGCAGCGAACGATCCGTCTGCACAAACAGTCCGAAGAACGGTTGCTGGAGCTGATTCAGTTCGAAAAAGAATGCGAGCAGCGGCTGTCGACCAGTCGGGACGACGTGCAACGACAGATGACGACCCAGCACAGCAAACAGACCGCCGTCAATCGCTATGCCAGCGTGTCAGCGGGATATCAAACGCAGCAGTATTCGGGATCGTCCGGCGATTCTTTGGACCTGAGCAGCGACTGATCAGTGGCCTGGAATCCCCGGTTTTCCCGCCGAATCCGGCATCAATTCGTCGTCGCTGACAATTTTCGGCGAAAGTCTGTCACAACGGTGGTGGTTGCCCGCTTGGATGAACGTTGGCCGATCGCTGAACCGCCCTTGGGGTGAAAGCGATTTTCCTTTCGGCCAGGTTGCACGTTCTTTCACATCCGTCGTTCGGGGGAACCACGCCGTGTCACTTCGCAGCCCGATTTGCTTCCTTTCGTCCCAAATTCGCGCCACCGCCGCCCGCGGGTTGCTGTTGGCCGGTGCCCTTGTTTTGGCCTGCGGTGGCGGTCTGGCATCGGCGGGAAACCCCGGCGGGCTGGGGCATGCCGCAAAACACCACTTTCATCACGATTCGGCCGATCGCTATGCGGCGAAGAAGTATGTCGTCGGGTACCGGCACGTCGGCTGTGGTTATCGGCCCTGGGGCGGCTATGCGTACGGGGTGTCGTCGCCGTACCGATCGGGATTGATCAACAGTTATGCCAACGTGTTGCACGGCCGTGCCGATGTGATCCGCAGCCTGGGCGTCGCCAACTTGAACCATGCCCAAGCGCAAACCCAGTGGGAAGTTGCCCGCAGTGCCGCGATGCAAAACGGCATCGACGCTTTGCTGGCGCGCCAAGAACGACAACAAATCAATCGTGAATCGCGTTTCGGGCGTGTCTACGAACGGGCGATGGCACGCAAGGCCGCCGCGGCCATGGTTCCACAGATTCCTGGAGGTTGGCAATTGCCGGATGGCTGGGAACTGACCGGACACTGGGCCGATGCGGCAACCGAACCGGCCGCGGACGCCAACGGGATCGGACCTGACGCGATGGGATTGTCGCCACAGCAACTGGATCCGATTTCTGGTCGTCTGAATTGGCCGGCGTTGTTGCAGCACGACCACTTTGCCAAGGCTCGCCGACCGCTGGACGAACTTTTTGCCCGCCGTGCGGTCGAAGGCTGGATCGAAGACCGCCATTTGCCGTCTCTGCGAGACTGGGTGGCCAAGATCGGCCAAGAAGTGGATCGACTGGACGTTCCCGAGCCCATTCGCAGCGAAGCCCATCGTTTCTTGGCCGGTCTGGTCGATGCAGCCCACACGCCGCGTCAGCCGATCAACGACCCGGCGGGAATGCTGGACCGTATCGCGGACAGCCGCTGAACCGCCCTGGCACGCGTTGGCCGATCCACCGCAGACCGCCACGGTTGGCACGATCGGGCTTGCCCCGGCCTTCGCGCAATTGTTATGGCTCGAACACGTCGCACTGTTACGGCGACGAATGACCACCAGCCATCGACGCAAGACGCGAGCGGATCATGTCACATCTTTCCATCGACCCGGGTGCCAGTGTTTCTTTAGCCCTTCTGGTCGAAACCGTCACGGCCCCCATGCTGATGGCGCATCCGGCGCCGGTCTGTTTGGAAGTCGACATCGACCCGTCGATTCCCGTACCGGCTGATCCGGCATTGACCACTCGAGTGGTGCGTTCGATCGCGTCGCAGGTTTTGGCCGAATTGGATGCCGGCGGGGATTTGATGATCACCGCGTGCCAGACGGATTCGGCGGTGGAATTGGAAATCGCCGACGACGGTCCGGACATCGACAAGCGATCTCGCAGCATTCCGATCGCGGTCGCCGAAGCCGGCGCGAAGCTGAACTGGCAAAACTGTCCCCAGGGCGGGGCAGCGGTCACGATCGTCTTTCCACAGCGATCAGCGGCATCGCAAAAACCCGAGACCCGTTCGATTCGGCGCGCCGCCTGATTCGGGCAAGATCAACGACGTTCATCGGGTGAGGAAACACGCATGTTTGGCATCTTGAATTCGGGCACGCTGCCGGCGTTGCAAGAAACGCTGAACTTTGCCCAGAAACGACACGACCTGCTGGCCAGCAACATCGCCAACTTGTCGACACCCGGATATCGCGCCCGCGACATCAGCGTTGATGACTTTCAACAAGCATTGTCGGATTCGATCGCCGGATACAACGATCGTCCCAGCGGATCGGTCACCCCCTTTACCCGCGACGATGTGTTTTCCGGACCACGCGCGGCCACCGAGCAAATCGTTTACCACGACGACAGTGACGTGTCGTTGGAACAGCAAGTCACCGAAATCGGCAAGAACCAGCACTTGCAAAGCATGGCCATCACGACGATGCGAAGCCAATTCGCGTTGCTGCGTGCCGCGATCACCGAACGCGCCACATGATCCCCCGTGTTTCGTCCCCATTGACCAGGAAGCTTTCATGATCAGTTCATTGGACATCAGCACATCGGCGCTGGTCGCCCAGCGTACTCGGCTCAATGCGATCTCGGGCAACATCGCCAACATGTCATCGCTGACCGACGAAACCGGCGCGGCCAATCCCTACAAGGCTCGCCAAGTCGTGTTTCAAACCGACACGACCGTCAGTGACGACCAGGGGGTTGCGGGCGTCAAGGTCAAAGAAATCCTGCAGGACCAATCGGGGCCCCAGTACCGGTATCAGCCCAATCATCCGCTGGCGATTCAAGACGGCAAATGGAAGGGCTATGTCGCGTATCCCAACATTGATCTGACGACTCAGATGGTCGACGCGTTGGAAACCACGCGGGCGTACGAAGCCAACGTCGGGGTGATCGAAATTTCCAAGAACATGGGCCGCGAACGACTGACCATCCTGGCCTGAACGTTTTGTCCGCGTCTCGTTCCCTTGTTCCCTTAGGTTTTCTTGCCCGTCATGCCCGCGATCCCATCGCTGCGACCGCCGACCCCGCCGCCCAATCCGATGGGTGCCGCGCCGGCGCGACCGAGCGAATCGATGGGGTCGTTCGCCGAGTTGTTGGGGGAAAAGGTCAGCGAAGTCAACCAAATGCAGCTGACCGCCGACGACAACGTTCACCAATTGCTGACCGGCGGTGATGTGAACGAAGCGGAGGTTTTGACCAGCGTTCAAAAGGCTGATTTGGCGTTCCGCATGCTGTTGCAGGTCCGGAACAAATTGATGGAAGCCTATCGCGAAGTTCAGCAGATCCAAATCTAAACGTCATCGACATCGCGGGTGAAAGCCTGCTCCGATTCAATCACCTGTTCGTTTTCTTAGTCATTCAATCCCGTGCCATTTTTTCGTGACCTTTACGATCAGGCTCGCCAGGTTTTTCTGGCCATGCCGATGCAGTCCCGCGTCATCGCGGTGCTGTTGGTGACGGCGATCGCCGTCAGTCTTGCGTTCTTGGTCAAGGGCGGCACCACCGACGAAACGGTGTACCTGTTCGGTGACACGGTGCACACCGAATCGGAGCTGAACGCGATGGACGTCGCGTTTGGACAGGCACAGCTTAGCGGATGGCGTACCGAAGGCCGTCGTGTGCGTGTGCCTGCGTCGCAGAGGCCGCAATTCCTGGCCGCACTGGAAGACGCGGCCAGCCTGCCACCAGGGCTGCGCAGCAACCTGGAAGCCATGATGGATTCGGCCGGACCGTTTGATTCCGATGTCATGGTGCGGACCAAGTTGATGGTCGGAAAACAGCAGGACATCGCCCGCAGTCTGGAACAAATGCATGACATTCGTTTCGCCGTGGTGACCTACACCCAGGGTGAACGGCGGCCGTTCCAGGCCAAACGCGACGAATCCGCCGCCGTCATGATCACCCCCGAAGGTTCGCTGCCGCTGGAACGCGGACGGGTCAACACGATTCGGGAATACGTGGCCAAGGCGTTCGGCCTGGACGTCAATGATGTCAACGTGACCGACGTGAATTCACCCGATTCGTCATCTTTGGCCGATGAAGAAGACCCGTGGATTCGTCGTGAACGCGAAGTCGAAGAAGCCACGCGTCGCCAGATCATGAAACAGTTGTCGTACATCGAAGGCGTGGTCGTCGAAGTCAACGCGGAAATTGATTCGACGCTGGACACCGAACAGACCCGTGTCCAGTACGACGCCCAGCCGACGACGGTCAGCGAAAAGACACGCAAGATTTCGCAGCAATCCAATCGGCCGCTGGTCGGTGGCGTTCCGGGGACCGAACCCAACGCGATCGGCAATCGCGCGCGAAACTTGGAAGACTTGGCACAAACGTCCACGATGAGCGACGACACGAAAGAAAGTGATCGCGTGGTCGGCCAGACCTTTGAAAAGTCACGGACTCTGGGGCTGCTGCCCACGCGGGTGACGGCCACGATCACGCTGCCCACCAGCTATTACGACAAATACTGGCTGGACCAACAGATGCGGGACAACCCGGACACGCCGGTCGACGAGCTGCCCAAAGCCACGACGGCCGATCTGAACGTGTTGCGGGACACGATCGAGAAAGAAATTCAGGGGCTGGTCACGCCGATGTTGCCGCAAGTCGCCGCCGGCGAAGACGCACGACCGCTGGTCACCGTCGTCGACATGCCCGACTTGCGAACCCCCGTGGTGGAGGAAGCGGACACGGTCGGCCAGGCGCTGACATGGTTGGCCGATTCCTGGAAAAACATCGCACTGTTGCTGTTGGGTGTGTTTGCCCTGCTCGTCGCACGATCCGCTGTTTCCGGTGGCGGCAAGGACACACCGGCGGAATTTACCGAGGGCTTTGGTTTGGAACTGCCCGCACCGCCGGCGCCCGAAGAAAAGAAACCCGAGGATGGCGAAAAGATGACCATCACCGGCGGTTCGCTACAGGATGAACTGGTCAACTTGGTCGAATCGAATCCCGAGGTCGCCGCCAACGTTATCCGCGGCTGGGTGGGCGAAGCCGCCTAGGTCCTGCGACGCATGATCCGCGAATCTCGCGAGGTCAGGCAAACCGCCCGAAGCGATCTAGCCCCGGTCGACGCCGAACGCTAAAAGCGATGTTCGACGGCGTCGTGAAACCGTCACGGATTCCCCACCCAAGGAAAGGCTTTCAGGATGAATGCCGGGCGACAGGCCGCACAGAATCGCGAAGTGTCCTTGCGACGCGTTGCGATCGTGATGAGCAGTCTGCCTGGACCGTTGGCCAACCGATTGATGTCGCAGATGAGCGACACTCAGCGGACGCAATTGCGACGCACGATGACGGGACTGGCCGACGTCGATCCGATGGAACGCAAACGTGCGTTGCAGGCGTTTTCCGGGTCGATTCAAAATCGTGTCGATGCACCTATCGTCGATGACGAGTTTCAAGTTTCCACCACCGGTTCGGTGGATCCGATAACCGCCGCGCCCCAGGCGACACCGAAGCGGAATCATCCACTGGGATTCTTGGATTCGGTACCCGACGTCGAACTGACGCGAATCCTGGAAAGCGAGCACCCGCAGATCGCCGCAATCGTGCTGGCCAGCATCGAACCGGAGAAAGCCGCCAAGCTGTTGTCCCGTATGGATTCATCCAGTCGACGCGACGTTGTGCGCCGGATCGGCCGACTGGAATCGATCGAACCGGAAACGTTGAACGAAGTTTCCGAAATGTTGCGGGCAAAGTGTTTGGACATCGAATTGCCCGCCCAATCATCGGGCGGGGCCAGTGCCCTGCGGCAGATCATGGCGCGAATGCCAATGCCTGGCGACGATCCGGCCACTTCACGGTCACGGATCGATTCCCCGGATGCATCGACACCCGCGGTCCCGCCGTCCCAACCCAAACCGTCATCATCGACGACCGCGCCTTCGACGAATGGGACGCCGATGACGATCCCGCTTTCGGGGAAACAGGTGGATGCACCGGAGTCGTCTGCGGGGGGCAAGCCCGTCGACGACGCGATGACACAGCAGATCCATCAAATGCTGGAACGATCGTCGCCCGCGGCGTTGTGCCAAGCTTTGGGAAAGGTCGAAACACGTGACGCCCTGTTGACGTTGTGTGGCATTTCACGCAAGCAAGCGGATCGTGCGATCGCGATGCTGCCCAAGGCGGCGCAGAAAGAAACGCGTCGGGCTTTGGCGAACTTGGGGCCGCTAAAAATTTCGGATATCGACCAAGCCAAGCAGCGTGTGGCTGCTCTGATGCCCACCGCGGTGGCCGCAGCCGCCTGATCGATCGAGTCGACGAAGAATTCGTTGGGCTCGTATTCATTGGGCTCGCACAACCATCAAGAACACCAGCAATCCAAACATCGAAAGATTCCTGAGGCGTCATGGCATTCGTTCTGAAATCCAAGTCCGAACAAGAGGCCGCGTCGGCGGCGCGGAAGGCGTCCAGCCTGGCCGGATTCAATTTGGATGACTTGGCCGGTCAGGGATTGGCACAATTGGAACACGCCAAGACGGAAGCACAAAACGTCTTGCGGCAGGCGAAAGTCCAAGCCGAACAGGTCCTGCAGCAGGCACGCCAGGACGGCCACGCCGAAGGCTTGCAACAGGCAGAAAAGGATATCGACGCCCGCGTGAAGAAGGAGGCGTCGGCTTTGGCCACACAGCAGGTTGCCGCGATGAAAAAGGCGACCAGCGAACTGCAACAGACCTATCAGGAATGGATGCAGCAGTACGCATCGGTGCTGCAGCAAACCATCCTGGCCGCCATCGAAAAGATCGTCGTCGCGCGAGTCGACAGCGAAAAGGAGATCTTGTTGCGCTGGACCGCCGAAGCGTTATCGAAAACGCGTGCCGCAACTGATCTGACCGTCGCGGTGCATCCCGAACTGTTGGCCGAACTTGGACAACAACTGGATGAACTGGTCGCCCAATCAGATTTGCCCGAACGCACGACGGTGGTGCCCGATGAAAGCCTTTCGATGTCGGACGTTGTGATTCGACAAAGTGGCGGTGAAATCCGGGCCGGTTTGACGGCACAACTGGATCGATTGGCGGAGTTGCTGCAATGACGACGGCGACCATGCAAATCCCTGTGCTGCCGGATCCCGATGCCTATGCGTCGATGGTGCGTCAATCGCTTCCCCACGAGGTTCGTGGCAGTGTTGCGGCGATCACCGGGGAAACGATCGAAGTCAAAGGCATGACCGCGCCCCTTGGCGCGATTTGTCAACTGAACTTTGATCGACAGTCTTACGCCCCATCGACGGCACCGGAACACCATGCGGGGCCGGGCGTGGGCGCCGGATCGCTTGCGAAAGTGGTCGGGTTTCGCGGGGTGCGTCCGCTGCTGGCACCTTTGGAAACGCTGGGGGCGATTGCCGCCGGCGATCCCGTGCGGCTGTTGGACACGTCGCTGAAGGTTCGCGTCGGCGATTCATTGTGTGGCCGTGTGCTCGATGCGTTCGGCAACCCGATTGACGGCAAGCCGTTGCCGGACGACTTGATTCCGATCGATACCGATCGACAACCGCCGTCGTCCTTGGAACGGCCTCCGATCGATACTCCGATGCAAACCGGTGTGCGCGCAATCGACGGAATGTTGACGTGTGGACTGGGGCAACGTTTGGGCATCTTCGCCGGCAGCGGTGTCGGCAAGAGCACGTTGTTGGGCATGTTAGCTCGCAATTCCGCCGCGGATCGAATCGTGATCGGCATGGTCGGCGAACGGGGCCGCGAGGTGCAGGACTTCATCACGCGTTGTTTGGGGCCCGCCGGGCTGGCACGCAGCGTGGTCGTTGTGGCAACCAGCGATCGTGTGGCGACCCAGCGGGTGGCCGCGGCATGGACCGCCACCGCAGTCGCCGAAAGCTTTCGCGACGCCGGACACAATGTCTTGTTGCTGCTGGACAGCGTGACACGTTTCGCGATGGCGGGACGCGAACTAGGTTTGGCCGCCGGAGAACCGCCGACGACACGTGGATATCCGCCCAGCGTTTTCAACAGCTTGCCGCGATTGGTCGAACGGGCCGGCCGAACGACCGCCGGATCGATCACGGCGTTTTACACCGTGTTGGTCGAAGGCGACGACAACAACGAACCGATCGCCGATGCGCTTCGGGGATTGTTGGATGGACACATTGTGCTGAATCGTGCGTTGACCGAGGAAGCGCACTATCCACCGATCGATGTGCTGCAAAGTCTTAGCCGGCTGCAACCGGAATTGCTGGATGCGAAAACCCTGCAAGCGGTCTCCGGTGTCCGCCGGTTGATGGCGGAATATCGCAAGAACGCGGATTTGATTTCCATCGGTGCCTACAAGCAGGGTGCCGATCCCAAGGTCGACGCGGCGATCGCACGTCGCGATCCGATTCGCAGCTTTCTGATCCAGCAGGCCCAGGACGCAACACCGCTGAAAACCACCACCCAAATGCTAATGAAACTGGCCGCCGGGACATGACATCGTCGGTACCATTGCGACGCTTGAAACACTGACAAAGCCAAACAGGGATACGGATGTCCTTTCAGTATCGCTTTGACATTCTGCTGAGACTTCGCGAGCGAGAGCGTGACGAAGCCGGTGCCGCTGTGGGACAGGCCAACGCGGCGATTGCAAAGATCGATCAGCAGATGCAGGAGGTCGAACAAACACGCATCGATCTGAAGCAGGCGATGTCGGGAGAATCCCTGACTGGCAACGTTTCGGTTGACCGCATGCTGCAGGGAGGTCGCTATGACCTACAGTTGCAGGGGGATCTGCAAAGTCTGGCTGACACGCGTGGAAAGCTGGTCCAGGAACTGCAACGCCGCCAAGAAATGCTGAAAACGGCACAGATCGAAGTCAAACGCTGGGAAAAGCTGAAAGAGATTGACCAGCAACGCTATCGCGAACAACAAAATCGTCGCGAACAGTTGGAATTGGACGAAGCCGCATCTCGGAATTTCCAGCGTGCCGCCGCAGCGGGCCGCGACGCGGAAACACTCGGTGACGGTCGCGACTGATCGACGACGGAGGCCATGAATGATGAAACTGATCCTGCGCGTCTTTACGGCGTTTTGCATCGGCACGGTCATCACCCAGATGATCATGTTGGGCTATTTTGCCTCCACCGGATCGCTCAGCCATGAAACCGGCGTGAAAGTCGTTGCGTTGCTGAACGGTATCGATATCAGTGGCAACCGATTGCAAAAAATCTTGCGTGATGCGGAAGAACGCGAGCAGCCCGATTTTGAAGAAATCCTGGAAGCCCGTCGTCTGGAAGGCATGAACATGGACCTGCGATTGCGAAGCCAAAAGCGTGCCCGCGACGAACTGAGCGAACAAATGGCGGTGCTGGTGGAAGAAACCCAGGTCTTCGACGGGCGAATCCAATCGATCAACGATGAAATCGCGCGGGTCAAAGCGGGGATCCGCGATCAGGGGGCGATCGAACGCCAGCAGACGATCCAATCGCTGGAAGCCGATGCGGCAAAAGACCAGCTGTTGAGAATTTATGACGATGAGAAAATTGATGACGTCGTCGGTATCATTAAAGCCATGCCAATTGATAAACGATCAGAGATATTGGCAGAGTTCGAAACCGAAGACGAAAAAGATAAGCTTCACGAGATCATTCGTCGGATCGGTGACGGACAGCCGGAGACCACTGCGATCGAACAAGCCGGCCGTTAATCGGATCGGTTGAAGACGTCTCAGTCGTGGCGGTCGTCCTTTCGATCGTTACGCCAAAGGACTGGGGGGTCGGTTGGCATGTCGGTGATCCAACAAAGCGACGCTGCGCACCAAGCGACGCCGTCGGCGGTTTCACGTCGGTCCAAGCCCGTCTTGAACGCAAATCGTTTGACCGCGGAAACGGGGCTGGTCGATCCATTTGCCGAAATCTTTGCCGCGATGTCCGTCGCGCAGCCCGTCGTCCAGCAGACCGACGCCACCAGCGAACCTGACACGTCACTGTCGGATTCGGGGCCCACTGAAGCGTCGGATTCGTCCGACAACGATTCCAACGACGATTCGTCTGCGGAATCAACGACGCAGAAACATGCCGTTTCGGGCGATGCCGACGTCGAAGAAACGTCCGCCCAGTGGACGGCATCGGTTGAAAACGAACACGGGCCGGCGGAACAATCGGCCGAGGTGAAACAGGAATCCGCTGATGCTGTGACGACCGAGGCGGCGGAGGTCGAAGCGGCGGACGTCGCCCGAGTTGAAACCAACACCGGCGAAATCAAGGTCGAAGCGGAAACTGTGGTTGCCGCGGAAGGCTATGGGCGACGTCGATCCAAGGCCTCCGAGGCGAAACAAGTCGATGCACCGGTGGTAACGGGTCCGACGAACGCGGATACAACGGGCCGAACCGGCGAAGCCGCCGCGGCCAACCCGGTCAATGATCCATCGGCAACCACCGGCGACGATCCGGCGTCGGTCGACTTGGAATCCTGGACGGCGGCCCAAACCGATGCAGGTGAAGGGCGGCGACGTCGTGACCCCAGAGAACGACGCGCCGAATCCCCTGCACCACAGGGCGAACCGGTCGGAAACGGCGCGGGCGCTGGATCTCCGGCGACACCCAGTTCATCCCAAAGCACACCCGTTCCGGACGGCGAACCAGCGGCAGCGGTTTCTGCCGAAGTCGTGACCAAAGTTGATACGGTCCAAACGCGGCCGGTCGTCGCAGCGACCAACGCGTCGTCGGCCGTTTCCGCGGCTTCCAAAGCGGCGGGCGAATCGGCTGCACGCGGTGGCAACGCTAGCGGAAAAATCGACTCGGTCACCGAATCGATCCAGCAGACCAAAGGGGCGGGCGATGCCGCATCGGCATCGAAGTCTAAGTCAGCACAGACGCGAAATCCGGCTGACGCTGTGACGCGTGCCCGACTGGTGCAGCGGGTCAGCAAGGCGTTTCAACACTTCGGCAGCGAAGGCGGCAGCATTCGTTTGAAACTGGCCCCCGCCGAACTGGGCAGTGTGCGGGTGGAAATGCAGGTCCGTGACAAAAAAATCCAAGCACGCGTGGTCGCCGATTCGGAAACAGCGGCCGAAATGCTGCGGCAACAATTGCCCGAGTTGCGTACGCGTTTGGAAGCCCAGGGCATGCAAGTGGATCGGTTGAGCGTCGAACAGGAATCGTCCGCGGAAGGTGAAAACGGTTTCCACGACCACCAGCAAGCCAGAGACGAATCTCAGCAAGACGCCGGGCGTCACCGTCGTCGGTACCAGGGTGGGGAAACGGCACCGTCGCCGGGCAACCCATCCGTTTCCGGTACCGCACCTGCAAATCCGACCGCAACCGCGGCGACACCGGGCGGCGGCATCGATTTTCGGCATTGATCTCGCCTTGCGTCCGCCAGGTTTCCTATCACCACCACCAGGGCCCCGGACGGGACGCTTCGCCCGTACGCCAACGCGTCTACTGTTTCACGGCATCTTCTAGCAACGGTCAAACAACATGTCAGCGATCTCAGGCAGCGGCGGCGCGGATTTTTCGGCGGCCGAAGCGGCGGGCCAATTCGGCGGGACGGACCAAAGCTTCAACGACATGGGCAGCACCGACTTCCTGACGTTGTTGATGGAAGAACTGCAAAACCAGGACCCGCTGAATCCGATGGACAATTCGGAAATGATTCAGCAGATCGGGCTGATCCGTGAAATCGGGGCGACGGACTCGCTGAGCGAAACGCTGTCCGATTTCTCACACAGTCAAGAATTGGTGACCGCTAGCAATCTGATCGGCCAGACCGTTCGGGGGTTGGCCGATGACACTTCCGACGTCGAAGGCACGGTCGATCGCGTCACAGTTTCAACAGATCCGAATTCTGGTTCACGTTCGGTCAAAGTTCATGTGGGTGAACGGACGATGGATGTAAAGAACATTCGCGAAATTCAAACTGGGTGAACTTTACCGATTGCGACGCCCGGCGGCTCTGATTGAGCCGTTGGCGGCCCGACCGATCGGTGGTTGACCCGGTTCGCCTACGATAACCGGGGACACCGACCATGGGTCTGCAATCCGCTTTGACCACTGCGCTGACGGGATTAAGTGCAGCGGAAACTCAAATCGACGTGATCGGTAACAACCTGGCCAACGCGCAAACGGTCGGGTTCAAATCATCCGATGTTGTTTTCGCTGACCAGTTTCTGCAGACGCTGACGCTGGGGTCCAGCCCCACCGACAGCAACGGTGGTACCAACCCACGCCAGATCGGTTTGGGGGTTCAGATCGCTGAAATCGCGGCGAATCACAACCAAGGCACGATCGAAATCAGCAGTTCGTCGTCGGATTTGGCGATCCAGGGCGATGGATTCTTCGTTGTCCAAGGTGATGCCGGCGAAACGTTGTATTCGCGAAACGGGATTTTTAAGCTCAACAGTGATGCCGAACTGGTCAATGCAACCGGTCAGCGTTTGTTGGGCTACGGCGTCGACGAACAGTTCAGCTTGGACAAATCCAGCTTGGTGCCGCTTCAAGTTCCGCTGGGAACCGAGAGTGTTGCCAAGGCGACCGAAATTGTGAACTTCGAAGGCACGCTGACCCCCGAGGGCGAAGTGTCCAGCGCCGCCCAGGTGATCGAAAGCGCAGTTCTGGGTGACGCCCAGACACCACGTCCCGATGCGTCGGGCGTATCGCTTAGCACTGCGCCGTTTTCCGACAGTTCATCGATCGGCATCAGCACCGCCGGTGTGGGAACGCTTGCCCCGGGAACGTATCAGTATCGAGTCGCCCTGGTGGACGCCAACGGACGTGAATCGACACCCAGCGGCGCGATTTCGGCGACCGTCGGTGTGGGCGGAAATATCGAACTGACGAATCTGCCGACGGATTCCACCGGGGGTGATTACCCCAACGTCAACGTCTATCGAACGTCACCCGACGGCAGCGATTTCTTCTTTCTTGGCACCACGACCGCCGGTGGCACCTTCACCGATGATGGGACAACCGCGCTGTCGGCCAACGCCTTGGATGATTCGACGCTGACGGGCAACTACACGTACATGATTACTTATCACCGCAACGGTGAAGTCGAATCGCGACCGAGTGTGTTGATTGGTCCGCAAAGCGTGGTCAATGGTCGTTTGACTTTGGACGATTTTCCGGTGCCACCGACGCCCCCGGTGTCGGGTGGTTTTCCCGCCTATGACGAAATCCGGATCTATCGCAACTTAGCCGGTGACCAAAACAACTTTTATTTGGTTGACAGCGTCGCGCCGGGCGAAACATACACGGACACCAAGACGGACGCACAGATCGCGGACTTGGACACGGCCGGCAATCAACTGCTGAACATGGACGGTCCGACGATCAACAGCAACACGTTGTTGACCGACGTGTTGAAGCGTGATGGTTTGACGTACGAACAAGTCTTCCAAGAAGGAACGCTTAGTTATAGCGGCCGCAAGGGTGGGCGATCACTGGGCGAACAAACCTTCGAAGTCACCGACACGACGACCGTTCAAGACTTCTTGGATTTCGTCGTCGATTCGTCAGGGATTCAAACGTCCCAAGTCGATTCACAGAATCCGATCCCGCTTAGCGAGAATAACATCCCCGGTGAATCCGCAGACTTGGCGCCGGGAGCCTACATCAACAACGGCACGATTCGAATCGTCAGTAACAACGGCGAACTAAACGCCTTGGACATTGACCTCAGTGCGTTTCGAATCACCGATTCGGTCGGCACCGTGACCACGCCCAACTTGGCGTTCGGTGTCACCCAGGACGCGGTCGGCCAAAGTGCCGCCAGTGACTTCATCGTTTACGATTCACTGGGTGTTCCGATCAACGTGCGTGTGACCGCCGTCTTGGAAAGCCGTACCGATCAATCGACCGTGTACCGCTGGTATGCCGACAGCCCCGAAAACCAACCGGGCGATGGAACGGAGATTGCCGTCGGTACCGGGCTGATCACGTTCGATGGCAACGGTAACTTTGTGGATGCGACCAACGAAAGCATTGCCATCGACCGGAACGGCGTCCCCAGTGTTTCGCCGCTGCAATTCGATATGGATTTCTCATTGGTGTCCGGTTTGGCGACCCAAGAGGCTTCGTTGGCTGCGACACGGCAGGACGGTAGCGAACCTGGGGTGCTGAACAGTTTTGTCGTCGGCGAAGACGGCACGATCCGCGGTGTGTTCAGCAACGGGATCACGCGTGACCTGGGCCAGTTGCAATTGGCTCGCTTTGCCAACCCGGCCGGTCTGGAGGCCAAGGGACTGAACCTGTACGCCGAAGGGATCAACACGGGGCTTCCCGTCCAAGGGGCACCCGGCGAAAACGGGATCGGTAAGGTCATCGGGGGTGCGTTGGAATTGTCCAACACCGACATCGGAAAAGACTTGGTCGATCTGGTGTTGGCAAGCACGATGTATCGGGGCAACAGCCGGGTGATCACGACCAGCCAGCAATTGATCGACGAATTGCTGAACATTCGGCGATAGGCCGTCGCCGGTTCGACCGGCGGGCGCGGTCTTATTCTGATCCGGCGGCTTCGGTACGATGCCGCTTTCGTTCGACGCGTGTGGGCCTGGTTCGCACGCGTTTTCTTGATGTTCTGACGCCTCGAACTCTTGCATCACTGCCATGGCCAAAACCGCCATCACGCCGACCCGTGCCGAAGATTATCCGGAATGGTTTCAACAGGTGGTCCGTGCGGCCGATATGGCGGAAACGTCGGCGGTCCGCGGCTGCATCGTGATCAAACCGTGGGGATACCGGCTGTGGGAAAACATGCAGCGATCCCTGGACGACATGTTCAAGGCGACCGGGCACCAGAACGCCTATTTCCCGCTATTCATTCCCATGAGCTTTCTGGAAAAGGAAGCGGAACATGTCGAGGGGTTCGCCAAGGAATGCGCCGTCGTCACCCACCACCGTCTGGAACCGGATCCCGACGGCGGGCTGCGACCGGCCGGCAAGTTGGAAGAACCACTGATCGTTCGGCCGACCAGCGAAACGATCATCGGCGCGACCTATTCCAAGTGGGTTCAGAGCTATCGTGATCTGCCGATTCTGATCAACCAGTGGGCCAATGTCGTTCGTTGGGAAATGCGGACGCGGATGTTTTTGCGGACCGCTGAATTCTTGTGGCAGGAAGGTCACACGGTTCATGCGACCGCCGACGAAGCGGTGGAAGAAACCGAGCGGATGATCGACGTCTATGCCGACTTTGCCGAAAACTGGATGGCCATGCCGGTGATCGTCGGTAGCAAGACCGACAGCGAACGCTTTCCCGGTGCCGTCGAAACGCTGTCCATCGAAGCGATGATGCAGGATCGCAAGGCACTGCAGGCGGGCACCAGCCACTTCCTTGGACAAAATTTCTCCAAAGCCCAGGAGATCAAGTTTCAAAGCGAAACCGGTGACATCCAGTACGCTTGGACCACCAGCTGGGGCGTTTCCACACGTTTGGTCGGCGCATTGGTGATGACCCACAGTGACGACGACGGCTTGGTCTTGCCGCCACGTTTGGCACCCACCCAAATCGTGATCCAACCGATTTACAAAGGCGACGATCAACGCGGCCAGATTCTGCAATACGTCAACGAGCTTCGTGATCAGATCGCCGCCCAAAAATACGACAACCAACCCATCCGTGTCGAAATCGATGACCGCGATATTCGGGGCGGTGAAAAGAAGTGGTATCACGTCAAACGCGGCGTCCCGATTCGATTGGAAGTCGGTCCGAAAGACATGGCCGCCGGCAGCGTCTTCGTCGGCCGTCGTGATCAGCCCAAAAGCACCGGCATGGACAAAGCCGAATTCGTCGCCAAGGTGAGCGACCTATTGGCCCAGATTCAAAAGGGGTTGTTTGAACGCGCCTTGGCAATGCGCAACGACAACACCGTCACGATCGATAACGAAGCCGATTTCCGTTCGTTCTTCACGCCGGCCAATGCCAAGAATCCGGAGATCCATGGTGGCTTTGCCAAGTGCCACTACGCCAGCGAAGCAGACTTGGCCGAATTGTTGAAAGAACTGAAAGTCACCCCACGGTGTATTCCGCGTGGCGACAACCATCCGGGCAAATGCTTTTTGACCGGCAAGCCGGCGGATCACTACGCCATTTTTGCCAAGTCGTATTGATCGGATTCTTTTCCGGTGATCGGAATCACTTCAAGCCGTAGGCGTCGATCGCGGTCTGGGCAAAGAACTGCGACTTTTCAGAATCGCTGAGTGGTTCGGTCAGTTGCCGGACCGTGTCCAGCCACCGGGTGTACTGCGAACGAAGCAAACAGACCGGCCAGTCGCTTCCGAACATCAATCGGTCTGCACCGAATGCTTCCAACGCGATGTCAAAGTACGGACGGATCGTGTCGATCGTCCATTGTTCGTCACGGACCTCGGTCACAACGCCGCTGAACTTGCAAACGACATTGGAACGCTTGGCCAACTGGCGGAAATTGGTCATCCAATTCGCGTTGACGTGGTCGCCGTCGATCGCCGGTTTGGCGATATGGTCCAAGACAAACTTTTGGTCGGGATGTCGGTCGACGAATTCCAGTGCCGCGGGCAACTGTCGTCCGAAAATCAGAATGTCATAGACGAATCCAAATTCACGCAGCCGGCCGACACCGCGATTGAAATCTTCCCGCAACAGAAAACGGTCATCGGGTTCGTCTTGCACCACATGCCGAAAACCCACCACCCGCGGTTGGTCCGCATAATGGTGCAAGTGCTTGTCGACGTCCGGATCGATCAAGGGCACCCAGCCGACGATGCCGCGGATGCGTGATTCCTGTTCGGCGATTTCCAGCAAGGCATCGGTCTCTTCGATGCACTGACGGGCCTGGACACTGACGAAACCATCGACCGAATGACCGTCGGCGATTTCTGCCAATTGGGGTGCCAGGAAGTCGTTCTTCAGCACCGACATGGAATCGTCGATCCAGCCATAGTCGTCGACGCTGTATTTCCAGAGATGGTGATGACTATCGATCAGCATGGGGGCAGCCGGTAAGAAGTGTGGGGATGGTAAAAATTGTGGGCAACAGTGAAGGCAGACCAGGGTGACAGCCCGGACGTCGGGGCGCTATTCTGAACCCAGAAAAACAGGTCGCGATCGTTCGGAATCGCGACAGCACCAGTTCCAGGAATCGTCGACACGTAGTGGCCGGGTGATGGATTATCGCGAAATCATGTCGGGACGGAAACGCGGTGTGTCGGCGGGATTGTTGCGTGCGGCCTTGGGGGCCGGCAGCCTGGCCTACGGCTTGGGCGTTCGTTATCGAAATCAGCGTTTCGATCGCGATCGCCAAGCGGTGATCGATTGTGGCGTCCCGGTCATCAGCGTCGGCAATCTGACGACCGGTGGGACGGGAAAGACGCCGATCGTGGCCGCGCTTGCTCGACAGATTCGCGATGCAGGGTACCGTGTGGCATTGGTCAGCCGAGGTTACGGGCGTGGGGACGCCGACCAAAACGACGAGGCGGATGAGCTGTACGCGCGATTGCCCGATGTGCCGCATTTGCAGGATCCCGATCGGGTGTCGGCCGCCGAAATCGCGGTCAATGAATTGGAAGCCGAAGTCATCTTGATGGACGACGGTTTCCAGCATCGCCGCTTGCATCGCGATCTGGACATTGTCGTGATCGATGCGACGTGTCCATTCGGCTACGGTCACCTGTTGCCACGTGGGTTGCTGCGTGAACCGGTGACCGGAATCCGACGTGCCGATCTGGTGATCCTCAGCCGATGCGGCCAAGTCAATGCCGACACGGTGGATGCGATCAAGAGACGGCTGGCCGATGTGGACGAAAGGATCGGCGATCAGATACCGCTGATCACGAGCGACCACCAACCGTCACGCTTGATCAATGATGCCGACCAGAACCGGCCGATCAGCGATTTAGAAGATCGCCGGGTCGCGACTCTGTGCGCGATCGGAAATCCAGATTCCTTCGAATCAACCGTGCGGCAGTGCGGCGCGAAAATGGTTGATTCTTTTCGTTTGCCCGACCACGACCGGTACGAACCCGACACGGTCCAGCGGGTACGTGAATGGATCGGCGGACTGGATGGCCGCGTCGACGAAGTGGTCTGTACCCACAAGGACCTTGTGAAACTAAAGACCTCGCGACTGGGCGGGCTGCCATTGTCCGCGATTCAGGTCGATTGGGTGGTCTTGTCCGGTGAGGAGGCACTAAAAAAGGCCGTTCAATCGGTGATTGAACGGCCCAAAGACTTCTAGGGCAACGGCGGGAAATCCCAGCCCAACGCGACGGCGGTGGACCGTCGATCAGGGAGTTTCGCCGGCGGGCGTTTCGCTGCCGGTGGTGACGTTGCTGCCCGGGGTTTCAACACCGGTGGTGGTGTTGGAGGTTTCCGTTTCGGTTTCGGTGACGGTGGTGTCGGTCGAAACGTCCACGTCTTCGGCCGGCGGGGTGCATCCGACGGTGAAGCAGCACAACAGGGCGGCGGCAACCAAGGAGATCAATTTGTTCATAGGTCTGTTCAGCGGGCAGGACGGTTGAAAAACGGAACGGTTCGTCGATGAACGATTCGCAAAGGGGGGGAGCGACGCACCGTCGGATCACGAACGTCATGTGCGTCTGACGATTCATCTTAGCCGGCGCTTCGCCGACGAAAAGGGCGTCATCCGCGACAACGCCGCCTGGGCGGTCGCCGCACAAACACCCTAATCGATACAGTTGCCCAGATCCGTCCGCATAACCCGTTTGTGGGCGTCTGATTCACCCTTGTTTCGTTCGCACGCCTAAGCGCCGCTTCGGTCAATCGCCGATACCAATGGCAGGGCTATCAACCCAGAAATCTGGCCAAACACCTTCCGGCGTACGAGCGGGTGAAATGAAAAAGACGTTGCTGTTGTCCGCTTTCGCGGTTTGTGTGTTTTCCGCCGGTGCCGCTGTGGCGCAAGACGATGCGACCGATGCCGCCGCACCGATGTTCGATCGTCTGCCGCTTTATGGCAGCCCCGCCGAATCGGCCGAGCCGAGCGCAACGCAACCGCCGGCGGTGACCGAAAATCCGTCGCTGGACCGTCGTCGTGCCGAACAGGCGTACGACAAAAAGCTGCGGACGGCGATGCTTCGTCAGGAACGAGCGCTCTACTGGATGAAGCATCGTATGGCACGGATGGAACGCGACGCTTGGCTGGGACATTCGCCGTTGCGTCCTCGCTTCCACGCGATCCCCACGGCGGCCAGCCGCTACAACCAGCCGACGGTGCTGGTGCCCGTGTACGTTCGCTGATTCGGATCGGCAGCGCCGAAAAAATCCTGGGATTTGAATCAAGTCGGCCGCGATGCGTGCCGATCCAGGAAAGCTAGGGACGGAGGCAACGCGGGACTCATTGCGCGCCGGCCCGAGTAACCGTGAAACACGCCACCCGTCATCTGCCCGCGATTCTGCTGACGATCGCTTTGTGCCCGTTCTGGGGCGGCTGTTCGCTGTTTCCCGAAACGCGGTACCGCCAAAGGCTTCACAACCCGTTTCCGCAGCTCAAGCGGGTGGCGGTGTTGCCGTTCTATAACCAAAGTCAATCGCCGACGCTGGACACCGAACAGGTGGCCGAGGCCTACTATGCGGCGCTGCAAGCGGTTCCCGGGTTCGAGGTCTTGCCGGTCGGCGTGACCAAAGCACAGTGGCACGCGTATGCGATGCAGTTCGGCGAACCCACCACCGGGCAACAGTTTCAGAACCTGGCCCGGTTCATGAACGTGGAAGCGGTCGTGGTCGGCTCGGTCACCGATTACGAATCGTATTACCCGCCCCGCATGGCCATGACCGTTCATTGGTATGCAGCCAACGAAGGCTTCCACGAAATCCCGCCCGGTTATGGTTTGCCGTGGGGAACCGAGGCGGAAGAAGACATCCCCAGTCGAATTGTCCAGGAAGCCGAATTCGAACTTGCCCGCAGCCAGCTGGCCACCCAATCGCCGACCGTTGCCCAGCAACAACCCGACGGCCACCAAGGCCCCGACAGCCAAGCGACGGTCCAAGCAGGCTATGTCGAAGGTGAGAACATCATCGGCGATGTCATGTTGCAAGACCCTTTGGATGGTTCGATCGTCACGTTGGATGCGGAATCATGGACCGCCGACGGAGCGATGCACGAAAGCCTGCCACCCAATTTTCCCGGTCCGGTCGACTTGATCCCCGATCCGCCGGCTCCGGTGCGACCGGTTGCAACGCCCACTCATAAGCCGGTCTTGGCACAAACGCGGATGTATCGCGGGGACGACCCTTACTTTACGGCAAGGCTTGCCGATTACGTTGAAACGGGTGATGACGCACGCGGGATGGGTTGGCAAGGATATCTGAAACGTAGCGATGATTTCGTACGTTTCTGTTGTCACCTTCACATCGCTGAAATGCTGGAGTCTCGCGGGGGTGCGGACCAAAGCGACCTCATCCTACGTTGGCCGCTCAGCCGATACTGATGTTCGTCAGCGTGGCACGCCGGCCGGCGAATTGTCGGCTCGGTCCAAGGCCACGGACGTTCAACGGACCATCGGGAACAATCGAATGGATGCGGAAATCAACGTACTGGCGTTGGTCAAAGGTGAAGAGAAGTTTCTCTTTTTGTTCGACGATCAGAACCGCGACGAAACGTTGCGTCAGCTGGCCCGATTCGCCGCCAATCCGGAAATCGATTTCAGCTGGTACGACGCCGCGATGCTGAGCCGCAAGATCCGTGACGCCGTGCCCGATGAAGCCTGCGATTATTACGAAGCGGAGTTGGACAGTCTGTCATCGGACGAATTTTAGTCGTCCGCTTCCAAACGTTTCGGGCTCTTTTGGGCAATGCAACAAGCGATCACTTCGTTTCTGCGATACTTGGCCACCGAACGCAACGCGTCCGACTTGACGATCAAGTCGTATCGCGAAGATCTGTTCGGATTGTTGGAATGGTTGCAAGCGACCACCGGCGGCACGCCCAAGCCGGATGATCTTTCGCCACAACAGCTGCGCACGTTCCAGGCGGCTTTGACCGAAGCCGGATACGCACGCGCGACCATTTCCCGAAAGTTGGCATCGCTGCGCAGTTTCTATCGCTTTGCCATGCGTGAAGGGATGGCGACCAGCAATCCCGCCAAGCCGCTGCGTAACCCACGCCGACAGCGAAAGCTGCCACACGTGTTAAGCACCGATGAGGTTGGGCGGCTGTTGTTGGCACCGCCCGATGCCGATCCGGCGGGCCTGAGGGACCGGGCGATTCTGGAAACGATGTACTCCGCAGGGCTTCGCGTCAGCGAACTGGTGGGGATCCGCGACGGTGATATCGACCCACACGAACAGATTGTTCGGGTGCGTGGGAAAGGTCGCAAGGAACGGATCAGTCCGCTAGGGTCTTTCGCACTGCGGGCGATCGATCGTTATGCGCGGGTGCGGGTTCGCGACCCCAAGGTCGAACAACTCGGCCGCGAGGCCCCGGTCTTTGTGAATCGTTTCGGTCGAAACCTGACCACGCGTAGCGTCGGACGAATGTTGGAAAAATACATCGGTCTGGCTGATCTGGATTCACGGACCAGTCCACACACGCTGCGACACAGTTTTGCCACACATTTGCTGGATCGCGGAGCCGATATCCGCAGCGTCCAAGAATTGCTGGGCCATAAAAGCCTGTCGACCACACAGATTTACACGCACGTTAGCGCCGCGGGGCTACGCCAGATTTACGAAAAGGCGCACCCACGCGCCGCAGGCTGATCGGGTTCGACGTTGGTGCCCACGGTAACGGGGCAGGGCATTATGCTGTGGCACTAGCTGTCGCCCGGTCGCATCATCGACGCATTGGTTGATCGCGACCGACGGTGGCAGGTTTCGTCCCGCCTTTCGACTCGCTTCCCCAGCGTGTGTGCCCCATGACTGTTCGACAAGCTTTCACCATCGCTCTGATGGTGATCTGTGTGCATCCGGTGTTCGCTGCCGATGCAAACCAGACCCAAGGAAAAGACCAAGATAGGCCGGTCCGTGTGCGTCGCGACCTGGTCATTTATGGCGGTACATCAGCGGCGATTTCCGCTGCGGTTCAAGCGAAACGCGATGGCCTGTCGGTCGTCGTCGTATCGCCGGACAAGCACTTGGGTGGATTGACCAGCGGCGGTTTGGGGTGGACCGACACGGGGAACAAAGCGGTCATCGGCGGAATCGCCCGAGAATTTTATGCCCGTGTATACGACCACTATCAAACCGACCAGGCTTGGCAATGGCAGCCACGTTCGGATTACGGAAATCGCGGCCAGGGGACCCCGGCAATCGATGGCGATCGACGCACGATGTGGATCTTTGAACCGCACGTGGCCGAAGCCATCTTTGACAGTTGGGTCGACGAAAACCAGATCGATGTGCACCGCGACCGGTGGCTGGATCGCGATAACGGTGTCACCGTGGTCGACGGACGCATCACACAGTTCACGACGCTTGATGGCAGTGTCTATCAAGGCAAAATGTTCATCGACGCGACCTATGAAGGTGATCTGATGGCGGCCGCCGGTGTCAGCTATCACGTCGGTCGCGAATCCATGGATACGTACGGTGAACAATGGAACGGCATTCAAACCGGCGTCTATCACCACCGCCATCATTTTAAAGCCATCGATTCCCCGATCGATCCCTATGTGGTCCCTGGTGACCCGTCCAGCGGCGTGATCGCCAAAGTCAGCGATGATCCGCCCGGTGAATATGGTGCGGCGGACCACCGGATCCAAGCCTATTGCTTTCGCATGTGTCTGACGGATCATCCCGATAACCGAGTCCCTTTTGCAAAGCCTGACGGTTACGATCCGGCCGATTACGAATTGTTGGGGCGAATCTACCAAGCCGGTTGGAGGGATACGTTTCGGAAATTCGATCCGATTCCCAATCGCAAAACCGACACGAACAACCATGGTCCGATGAGTACCGACAACATCGGCATGAACTACGAATATCCCGAGGCCAGCTACCAGCGACGTCGCGAAATCATCGCCGAACACGAGCGCTATCAGAAAGGTTGGCTGTACTTCATCTGCACCGACCCGCGTGTACCACAGACGACACGCGATCGAATGAACCAATGGGGCTTGGCGGCGGACGAGTTTCAAGACAACGGTAATTGGCCGCATCAGATTTACGTTCGCGAAGCCCGCCGAATGATGGGCGAAATGGTGATGACCGAAAACCATCTGCTGAAGCGAACCGAAACGCCCTGTTCGGTGGGCATGGGCAGTTACGCGATGGATTCACATAACGTCCAGCGGTACGTCGATGACAACGGTCATGTGCAAAACGAAGGCGATATCGGTGTGTCGACACGGGGCCCGTATCAGATCGCCTATCAAGCGTTGGTGCCGAAGAAGGCCGAGTGCGAAAATCTGTTGGTACCCGTCTGTGTGTCCAGCTCGCACATCGCCTTTGGTTCGATTCGTATGGAACCCGTGTTCATGATCCTGGGGCAATCCGCGTCGACCGCCGCCGCCATTGCGATTGATCGCGGCGTCGCCGTTCAAGAAATACCGTACGCGGAATTGCGACAGAAATTGTTGGATGACGAACAAGTGCTGGAAACACCGGCGGATGTCTTGGATGCCGTCTCAGACCGCTCGCAATCGATTCCTGTGAAGTCGATCAATGGCTTGGTCGTTGACAACACGAAAGCACAGACCACGGGCAGTTGGCAATCCAGTCATTCTGCGGCCAACCATGTCGGTTACGACTATCTGCACGATGGGAATGCGGGGGACGGCAAATCAACCGCAACCTTCACGATCACCGTTGACGACGGCGGCGAATACGAGCTGCGTCTGGCATACACACCGCATTCCAATCGTGCGACCAATGTGCCGGTTCTGATTCGATGGGGGGGAAATCAGGTGGTCGCCACCGTCAATCAGAAGGAAAGTCCGACGTTGGATGGCTGTTTCGTTTCCCTGGGCAAATACTCGTTATCGACCAGACAATCCGTCACCGTTCGAATCAGCAATCAGGGGACCGATGGGCATGTCATTGCCGATGCGGTCGCCTTGGTCCCGCTTGTGTCGGCAAAGCCGTAGGTCACTTGCCGCGATACCAATCGGCCAGGGTCTCCGGTGCAACACCCAGTTTGTAGGCGATCTGGATTCGCCAGTTCAGCAGCGTCTGGCGGACCGGTCCCCGGTTTTGCCAGCGGCGTGCGCTGGTGATCACCGGGCCATCAATCAGTTTGGGTCGGTCGCGACTTCGCAGCCTTCTGGACAGTTCGACATCTTCCATCAGTGGTGATTCGCTAAACCCGCCGACGGACTTGAAGACATTGCGACGGACGAAGATGGCTTGGTCGCCGAACGCCATCGACATCCAGCGGACTCTTGCCGCGTTGCCCGATTCGATCCAGCGATAGATGCGTTCGGAAGATTCGATTCTCTGGCGGCACGCGCCCCAGACCCATTCGTCGTCCAAGCGACAGATCTGGTCCAAGGTGTCGTTGCCCAGACGACTGTCGGCGTGCAGGAACAAGATGGCTTTGCCACGGGCGAAAACCGATCCCGAATTCATTTGGATGCCGCGTCCAGGAAGGCTACGGATGACATGCCCGGCACCGGACTGTCGCGCGATCGAAGCGGTTGCGTCGGTGCTGCCGCCGTCGCTGACGATGATCTCCGTTGCTCCCGCCGCTAAGGCGGAATCAATGCACGGGGCGATGTGATCCGCTTCGTTCAGTGCGGGGATCACAATCGAAATTTCGTCGGGCTTCACGTGCCGTGACCGTTGCAGATGGGGACGGCGACACGCCGATGCGACGCCGATTCAAACCGTTTGGACGAAGCGGTACCGGACGTACGCGACCGGACCGATCACCAACAGCGGGATCCAAGCGGCCATCGCGGGTGACAACACATAGCCACTGCCCGCCATTCCGCCGGCCACCGTTTTTAGCCCAAAGAAGAAAACGACGATACCGATTGCCGCCCCGATACAGACGAACAAGTTCTGTTGACGACGATTGACCACCAACGGCAACACCAACAGCACCAAAGCCATATCCAAGGGGACACGGACGACCCGTTCGTGCAGATAGACCCGCAGCGCGTCGCTGCTGTGGACGGCCGGATTGCAAACACGACCGACCAGTTCCAGAACCGATGCCTGTTTGGTGGCGGTGGAATTGGACTGTAGCAAATCGATGCCGATCCTCGTCGCGACGAAGCACTCGTCGGGATTCAGCCAATCTTGGTCAGTGGCCGTCATCAGAATCGGTCGTCCGTCAAAATAGACCGTGGGGACTTGCGAAACAGATTCGGGACGCTGGACGTCTTGGACCAGAAAACCATCGGGGTGCTTGTCGCTGGCGGCCAACCAGACGGCGTCGGTGCCGGTCAACAGATCGCCAAAGCCGTCAAAGTCGCCGTACAACAGAAAGCTGGGTTCGGTGATGCGTTTTTCAGTAGCAACCAGCGAACTGCCGTCGATCAGGATGCCGTTGATTCGGTCGTAACGCGACGTCACCGGTTGCGCTGCGTTGACGTCCAAGTCTTTCGATTTCATCGTCAGACTATCGCGAAAATGCGGCAGCACCAGCTCGCGATTGGCCAACTGGACCATGATGATGGCGGCACTGGCCATCACCATCGGTCGCAAGATTCGGCCGTGGGAGACTCCCGCCGCCAACGTTGCGGTCAGTTCGCCGGTGTGCCGCAGCCAACCGGCCGTGAACAGAAACGCCATCAACGTGATGATCGCCCCGGTCCAGTCGAAAAGCAGCAACAGCAACGGGCCGTACGAACTGATCAGCGTCGGAAACCAACCGCCACTGGATTCGGCGCGTCGCGTCAATTCGTCCATGCTGTGAAACGCATGAAACACCACAAAAACGCCACCCAGCGAACAAAACGTGATCAATACGGTGCGCAGAAACAGCACCAAGATGTAGCGATCAATGCGTGTCACGTTCCAAACGTCTGGGGATACAGGTGGAAGGTCGATCGGTTCGCAGCCAACAGTCCGTCCGCGTTATCTCCGGAACAGCCCCGTCGTCACAAGATCAATCGTTACGGCGATGACGATTACCTTGGTGCATCGGCAAACGCGGTCCCATCGGTTCCGGCGTCGAATCGGATTCGTGTCGGAACGACCCGACAGGTGTCAATTCGGGCGCATCGCAGAACATCATCTGCGTAGCCGCGATTGACCAAATTACGGCCGCCGCGGCCCAGTCGCAGGCCACCGGCCAGGTCGGTGGGTGCCAGCGAACAGACGGGTGCGGAAAACTGCTGACGCCAAGTCGCCCGCGCGATTTCGGCGGCATCATCGGCGACGGTCGCGTTATCGCTGATGACGGCATCTTCGATGATTGCGCCCGCCAGCAAGACGTCTTCCAAAGTGATCTCGCCGTCGGTTCCCGCACAGACAAGCAACACGTTTTCATGACCCGACATCGCGTTCCGGATGGCGGAAAAGTTCACGAAGGAACCCAGGATCACTTGGCCCACATCACCGACCGCCGCGACGGCAGCGGTTCCATTGGTCGTCGTCAAAATCAAGTCGCGTCCGGACACGACCGACTTTCCATATTCGGCCGGCGAATTGCCCAGATCAAATCCTGCGATCCGGTGGCATTGCCGTTCACCGCACAGCAGCGGTGGTGTCGGAGTGTCCGCCGCGATTCGTTCGGACAGTTTTCGCGACGCATCGATGCCGGGGCACGTCCACAAAATTCCGGCGCCATTGCCCAGGGCAGTGGACGCGACCGTGGTCGCCCGCAAAACGTCAATCACGATGGCCAAGTCCGCCGAAAAATCGGCCGACCGCAGCGACGGCAATAAGCAAGTACTGATGCGCACGACGCAGATTCAGAAACGGTCTTGTTCGGCGTCGGCGGACACGAAAACTTCGCCATCACGGACGTCGACATGGATGTGATTGGGACGACAGCACACCGGACAGTCTTCGACATAATCTTGCCGGGAGCCTTCGGTGACGTCGATCGGAATCACGATCTCTTCGCCACATCCGTCACACACATAGGTGGATTCGTCGTTCAATTCGCGGTCTTCGTCCATGTCTATGTCCTCGACTGATCGCTTCAATGGTGGGGCGGACGGTCCGGCGATTCGGATGATGTTGGTGCACAAGCTCCGCCGGTTGCCTGTTCCCGTCGGCCCGGTCATCCCGCACAATAGCATCTTTGTCGACGCTTGCAGCCGATTCCTGCGGTGGGCCGCAGCGACGACCTTTGCATCGGGGCCAATGGAGGACATCGACGTGCTAAGCAGATTGCAATCCCGACGCCGGAAAATCCGAGCGTTTTCCCTGATCGTCTTGGGGGTTGGTGTCTTTTTGGTCGCCGGTTGTGGCCGAGACGCACGCAAAGACGCACCCGACGTTGGTTCGGACGATGCGGCGAACACGGTGGATTCATCATCCGAGATCCAGCGGCTCGGGGGCGAAGTTCATTGGACCAAAGGCAACGAACGGTGTGCGGTGTATTTGAACGACATCGCAGCGGACGATTTGCCCGTGGTCGTTGCGGCCACGCTTTCGCTGCCCGGTGTGGAAGAGGTTCGGATGACCGGGGCACAGGTTGGTGATACGGCGGCACTGCCCATTGCCGGTATCCCGACGCTGCGTCGTCTGCGGCTGACGGATACTTCGATCACCGACGCGACGATTGCCAAGGTGTCTCAACAAGGCAACTTGCAACTGTTGCATTTGCACGGGGCGCCCGACGTGACGTCCGAAGGCATGTCGGCGATCGAATCGTTGACCGCGATGAAAGACCTAAGCTTGTCCGGCAAAAACTTTGACGACCGTGTCTTGCCCGCTCTCACAGCGATGGGCCAACTCAAGAAGTTGCGTCTGCGGGGCAGCGGCGTCACCGGTGACTCCTTTGAACCGATCGCGACTTTGCCGGTGGTCGATTTGGAATTGGCCGAAACCGATTTTGGGAACCAGGGGATGCCTTGGATCGGCCAAATGCCAAAACTGACCAAGCTGAACTTGTGGCTTTGCAAGGTGGACGATGCCGGTGTCAAAGCATTGGATGGAATGACGCAGTTGACCTCGTTGAATTTGGACAACCTTCCCGGCGTCACCGACGCGTCGATCGACACCATCGTTGGGCTTCCCGAATTGACATTTTTGCATCTGGGGAAAACCAGCGTCTCACCTGAGGGCGTGGCCCGGCTGACGAAGCTGCAAAAACTGGAAACCTTGCACGTGACCAACTTGGACGTTCCCGATGACGTAATGGAAACGCTGCGTGAAGAAATGCCGAATTTGAAAAGCCTGGTGAATTGATGGCGGATGTGAAGGTCGCACATCAGGTTCCCGGAACGGGCAACCCCGAATCGCTGCTGGATCGGTTCGGGTTGCAATCGTTTCGCCCGGGACAGCGAGACGTCATTGATGCGGTCGCCGATGGTCGCGATTGTTTGTGCATCATGCCGACCGGGGGCGGCAAGAGTCTGTGTTATCAATTGCCGGCCTTGTCCCGCGAGGGAACAACCATTGTTGTGTCGCCATTGATCGCGCTGATGAAAGACCAGGTCGATGCGTTGCAGGCCCGCGGCATCGACGCGCGGCTGTTGAACAGCAGCCTGACGATGGCCGAACACGATGCAACGATCGAAGCGATGGCATCGGGCCAAGTGAAACTGGTTTACATCGCACCGGAACGATTGCGGAACGGACGGTTCCTGGAAGCGATCCGCAGGGTGAAGGTGTCGTTGTTGGCGATCGACGAAGCCCATTGTGTCAGTGAATGGGGGCACGATTTTCGACCCGACTATGCACGTCTGGGGGCGTTTCGTCAGCGTTACCTGAACAAAGTGCAAACGATCGCGCTGACGGCAACGGCAACTCCGACGGTCCGTGACGATATCTGTGGCTTGTTGAATCTGGACCAGCCGTCAGTCTTCGTTACCGGATTCGCCAGAACGAATTTGCGTTTTTCGGTGGATCATTTTCAAAGCGATTCGTCCAAAGACGAACGTCTGGCCCAGCACGTCGCACAAACGGACGGAACGGGGATCATTTATGCCGCCACGCGGAAGCGCTGTGAAGCGATCGGCGACTGGTTACCCGATCGCAGTGGTAAACGAGTCGGGGTCTACCATGCGGGGTTGGATCCGACACAGCGACATCAGGTTCAAGAAGCCTTCATGTCGGGCAAGCTTGCCGCGATTGTCGCCACTAACGCGTTCGGAATGGGGATCGACAAATCCGACATCCGGTATGTGATTCACTACAACATGCCGGGCAGCCTGGAAGCGTATTACCAGGAAGCCGGACGCGCCGGTCGTGATGGAAAGATGAGCGGCTGTCGGTTGCTGTTTTCCTACCAGGACCGCTACATCCAAGAATTCTTTATCGAGAATCGTTACCCGTCGCGGGAAACGGTTCAAAAGGTTTACCAGTACCTGTGTTCGCTGGACGACGACCCGATCGAACTGACCTTGGATCAAGTCCGACAGGCGATCGATGTCAAAGACAGTGCCGAAGCAATTGGGACCGCGGAAACGCTGTTGGCCAAAGCCGGGGTGTTGCGGCGATTGGACAGCAGTAGCAACCACGCGGTGGTTCGGATCGATGACGAAACACCCACGTTGCTGGATTATCTGCCTCGCGAAGCCAAGCTGCGACGCAAAGTGATGACGGCCATCGAAAAAGTGGTGGGGCGTCGACGCGGGGAAGACGTGTATGTGCGGCCGTCACGCTTGGCCGAATTAGCGGGGGTGGACCGTGAACAGTTGTCACGAACACTGCGCGAACTACAGAAACTGCGATCGTTCGACTACGTGCCGCCGTTTCGGGGCCGGGCGATTCACTTCACACGCCGCGACGTTCGCTTTGACGACTTGGCGATCGACTTCGACGAATTGCAACGACGCAAGGACGCGGAGTATCAAAAACTGGATGCGGTGATCGACTTTGCGCGGACGTCCGGCTGTCGTCAGCGAGTCGTTCTGCGGTACTTCGGTGACCCGAATGCAACCGATTGTGGATTATGCGATCGATGTGATCCGACCGGACGACGCTCCGGTGCAGATGTTGGTGTCGTGTCGGCATCGAAGATGTCTGCGACGCCGTCATCGGGCGTTTCCAAGATCGATCCGGTGCTGTTGCAACGCGGCGTCCAAGTGGTCTTGAGCGGCGTCACCCGGACGCACGGACGATTCGGCAAAACATTGGTGGCACAGATGTTGTGCGGCAGCAAAAGCAAAAAGCTGCAGCAATGGAAATTGAATCGGCTTAGCACCTACGGTTTGTTGGACAAGCTTCGTCAAACAGAGGTCGTCCAAGTGATGGATGAACTGATCGCTGCGGGATTGCTGAAACAGGTCGAGGTTGATCAGCGACGCCCCACGGTGCATTTGACCGATGACGGGCGCGACGTGATGCACGCCAAAGCGTCGGTTCCCGACAGTTTCCAGCCCGCCTACCCGCTTGCACGCAAATTGGCCGCCGCCGTTCGGTCGTTGGAAAAGGCGGACGTCACCGCCGCCGCCAAGACCGAACCGGATGCTCCGCGGTCGTCGTCGGAACCACCGAATCAGCCGGAGGCATCGAATGCGGCTTCGACACCGCAAGCGTCGGAAACCACTCTGCGGATCGACAACAATCCGGGGCGGGCCCCCGAGTCGCCCGCCGGCACGCCAGCGTCGGGCAAGCATTCCGCCGAAGCCGACTTGGTCGCTTCGTCAGTCGCCGTCAGCCCCGAAGAACAGTTGCGGAGCGATTTGGAAGAACGATTGAAGCGGTTTCGACGCAAACGCGCCGCCGCCATGGCGGTTCCCGCCCACCAGATCGTTTCCGCCGCAACGCTTCAGCGAATCGCCCGCCGGCAACCCCAGACGACAACGCAATTGGAATCGGTCGAAGGCGTGTCGACGGAATTGATTGAGTCGGCGGGGCACGATTTGGTCCAAATCGTGCTGGACTGTTTGGCCGACGCTCCCCAGGCTGGCGATTTGGCAGTCGGCGGCCAGGGCGACGATTCCTCAGAACCGTCCGGGACCGCCACGGCGTACTACTGGACCTGGAAGCTTCGTCGCGACGGCTACACCTGCAGCCAGATTCAGGAGATCCGTGGTTTATCGGCCGACGCCGTTCGCGGTCATTTGATCCGTGCCGATGGCGAGGGGTATCCCGTTGATCCCCAGTGGTTGTCCGGGCAACCGTCCGGCGACTAGGACGCCCGCACGTCTGAACCGGCGTTCGTCGCGGCCTGATTTGCGGCGATTGACCGTCGCACAGTGGGGTCGGACGTTTGGGGGTGTCAGTGCTAGACTGGTGTTCGACCGCCTACGATGACGTCGTCGGCTTAAACAAATTTTGAACGTTCGGAGCGTCCCGCCCGGGGGCTCGGGAAAGGTATTCGATGGAAAATCGTCCGGAGGAGAAGACCGATTCGGCCACCGATGGTCGCAAGCGGGGAAACAATTCGTTCTTGATCGCCCTGGTTGTGGCCGGGCTGATCGCGATGTTGTTTTTCAATCGCGGCGAAGAACGCGACCGGGTCACCGCCAGCTTTTTCCAGAACGAACTGGCCGGCGATAACATAGAAAGTGTCGTCATCACCGACGAAACTATCCGCGGAAAGTTCAAAACGCGGCCCAACAAGCCGGCGTCCGAACAAACTGCTGATTCCGATACGGTCCAGAAATACCGCAAAGAGTTCTACGTCACTCGCAACCGTGACGCCGGTGCCACCATCGAACTGGAAGACCAGTTGCGTCAGGCCGATGTGCCTTATGAATTCGCCGAGCGCGACCGTACCGGCGAAATTCTCAGTCTGCTGATCATGGTGGGGCTGCCGCTGGCGATCATCGCGTTCCTGTTTGTGATGATTCGTCGGACACGCAGCGACATCATGGGCGGCGGATTTTTATCAGGGTTCAGCAAGAGTCCCGCCAAGCGTTTCGAAGCGAATGAAAAGGCAATCAAGTTCACCGACGTTGCCGGTCTGGAGGGCGTCAAAGCCGACCTGCAAGAGATTGTCGACTACCTGAAAACGCCCGAGAAGTTTCAAAAACTGGGCGGCTTTGTCCCCAAAGGCGTGCTGCTTAATGGGCCTCCGGGGACGGGCAAAACGTTGTTGGCACGCGCCATTGCGGGCGAAGCGGATGTGCCGTTCTTCAGCGTCAACGGCAGCGAATTCATTCAAATGTTCGTCGGTGTCGGTGCCAGTCGTGTGCGCGATCTGTTCCGCACGGCCAAGGAACAAGCACCGTCGATCATCTTCATCGACGAAATCGACGCCGTCGGCCGCCAACGCGGCGCGGGCCTGGGCGGCGGCCACGATGAACGTGAACAAACGTTGAACCAAATCTTGGGTGAAATGGATGGCTTCAGCGGCAGCCAAGCCGTGATCGTTGTCGCCGCGACCAACCGACCGGATGTCTTGGATCCGGCGTTGCTGCGCCCCGGCCGCTTTGACCGTCACATCACTGTCGGGCGTCCGACGATGAAAGGCCGCGAAGAAATCTTCAAAGTCCACGTCCGCGACGTTCCGCTGGGCGACGATGTTGATCTGAAACGTTTGGCCGCTGGCACGGTCGGTTTGACCGGTGCGGACATTCGCAACATGGTCAATGAAGCGGCATTGTGGGCCGCACGTCAGGACAAAAAGCTGGTCGAAATGGAAGATTTCGACTACGCCCGCGACAAGATCCTGATGGGGGCCAAGCGTGAAGAGGTGCTGCAAGAAAGCGAGAAAGAAAAGACCGCTTATCACGAAGCGGGGCACACCCTGACCGCCTGGCATTTGGACGGATCGCACATCGTACACAAGGTGACGATCATTCCTCGTGGCCGTGCTTTGGGGGTCACCCAGTATGTGCCCAACGAAGATCGGCTGAGTGTCAGCAAGCGTGAATTGGAACACCAATTGATCGTTTTGCTGGGGGGGCGTGCTGCCGAAAAGATCATCTACAGCGAAACCTGTGTCGGTGCCGAAAACGATCTGGAACGTGCCACCAGCATCGCGCGACGCATGGTCACCCACTGGGGCATGAGTTCGAAAATCGGTCCGGTCAGCTACAAGACCAGTGACGAAGACCCATTTTTGGGCCGCGAGATCCATCAGTCACGACAGTTCAGCGAACACACGCAAGAGTTGATCGATGAAGAAGTCGCGCGGATCTTGTTGGAGGCCGATCAAAAGGCTGAACAACTGTTGCGTGAGCATCGCGAAGAACTGGAATCCATCACCAGGGCGTTGTTGGAGAAGGAAGAACTGTCGGAAATGGAATTGACTGACCTGATCGGACCCTCGATTCACCAACGCAACGGGACCAAGAAAGATAAGGTCGAACAGACGCTTGCACCCGAGAGTGCGCAGGAGCACAGTCCCGGCACGCCCGTCCAGCGAGACAGCGATTCGCGGGATGCCGACGCCCTGATCGATGGCGGAACCTGATCCGTTTGGCGATTCGCATGCGGTGACCCGGGCGGCGGTCAGATGCCAAAGAAAAAACACAACAAGCTTCGTGCCGATTTTCGCAAGAAACACCAGGGTCGTGTCCGCGATTCGGATCTGACCCGTCGCTTCCAAGCCGGGGATCAAGACAGCTTGGCCGACGCCGTTCAGTCCGAACGGTTGACGGGCAAAGGCGACCTGACTCGCAAGCGAACGGTCATCGGTGCCGATTCCAATCCCGACCAGGCGGCCGGTCTGAATGTCAAACTGGATACCGATTCAGATTTGATTCGTGGCCGCGTCGTCAGCGTTCACGGGCTAAAGGTTCGTGTAATCGGTGACGACGGACGGCGGTATGAATGTGCCGTGCGTCAGTTGTTAAAGTCATTGTCGACCGATCAGCGACACGTCGTGGTGGCCGGTGATCGCGTGACGCTGCGTGCGGAATCACCGCAAGATGGCATGATCGAAAGTGTGCTGCCACGTCGTGGCGTGTTGTCACGGTCCAGTCGCGGGAAACAGCATGTCATTGTCGCCAATGTCGACTACGTGCTGATCATCGCCAGCGTGGCCAGGCCATCGCTGAAGCCCGCTTTGATCGATCGGTTTTTGTTGACGGCGGCTCAATGCGAAATTCAGCCGATCATCGTTTTCAACAAATGCGATTTGATCGACCCGATACGGATTCAGCCCATCGTGGGCGTTTATGCGTCGATGGGGTACCGAACGCTGATGGTTTCCGCCGAAACGGAATGGAACATCGATCCACTGCGTGCGTTGCTTACCGGCAAACAGGCGGTCTTGGCTGGGCAAAGCGGTGTGGGGAAAAGCAGTTTGCTGAACCGGATCCAACCGGGGCTTGGGCTGGCCGTGGGCGAAGTCAGTGACGACAACGACAAGGGGCGTCACACCACGACCGCGTCGCGATTGATTCCCACCGACGGCGGTGGTGCCGTCTTTGATACGCCCGGGATCCGCCAGTTCCAATTGTGGAATATCGAGGCCAATGAGGTTGGCGGATTGATGCCCGATTTTCGGCCCTACGTCAGCAGTTGTCGGTACCCGGATTGTCTGCATTTGACGGAGACGGATTGTGCTGTGAAGGATGCCGTCGCCGACGCACGTATCGATGCGCGACGGTACGACGCCTATTGCCACTTGTTGGAAGAGGATTTGCTGCCGCAATGAGGCCACTGTCACGCCGCCGGGCCTTTGGCCTGATTGTTATCAGTTCACTGATCTTCACCGCTGCCTTGGTCTTGTTCTGCTTGGCATTGGGATTGGACCTGCGGAACGAAGGCTGGTCGGGGCCCAAATCAGATTTGCTGCAGTCAGGTCGCTCAATCGCCATGGTGGTTGCGTCGGCGGTGATGCTGGCCGTTGCCATTGTGATGTTCTTCGTGGGCTTGCATCGAATCAGCAAGCCCGACGATCTTCGTTGAACACGGCGGTTGCCCCCGTGGCGTTTCGCGCAAACCGGATGCATGGCGGCTTGTTACGATGGTGCCGTTGAAAATACGCACCCCAACCAAGTTTCGCTTTCCGGAGGTTTCCATGCGTGCACGTCGTTTGACCGTTGCGGTCGGGTTCAGTTTGTTTGCGGCGACATTGGGTCAAGCCGCGACGTCGGCGGTCTTTTTCGGAACGACAACCCCACGAGGCGGCACCAGCCAGGGGATTTACCAGGGCCAATTTGATTCCGACAGCGGCAAGTTGACGAACATCGCTTTGGCCGCCGAGCTTTCCAACCCCGGGTTTGTCGCCAAACACCCGACGTTGGACATCTTGTACAGCACGGGGGCCATCGACGGTCAGGCGGTGGTGGCCGCGTACAAGATTGATCGTGACGCCGATGGAAGTTGGTTGACACCGGTGGGGCACCAAGAAATCGGTGACGGTGGTGCGGCTCATTTGTCGACCGATCGCAGCGGGAAGGTTCTGATGTCGGCGCAGTACGGCGGCGGCAGCGTTGCGGTGTTCCCGCTGGCCGACGATGGCACGATCCAGCCGCGAAGCGATTTGCAAAAGCACAGTGGCGGCAGCGGTGTCGTGGATCGCCGTCAAGACAAACCGCACGCCCATTGGGTGGGGACATCGCCGGACAATCGGTTCGTGTTTGTTCCCGATTTGGGATTGGACCGCGTCGTGATTTATCGCCTGGATGCCGAAAATGCCAAACTGACGCCGCATGGTGAAGGAGTTTGCCCGCCCGGCGGTGGTCCGCGGCACATGAAATTCAGCCCCGACGGGGACAAAGCCTATGTGTTGAATGAACTGGCACTTTCGGTCACCGTGTTCGACTATGACGCCAAAGCCGGCACCATGGCTCCGGTGCAAACCATTGAGACTCTTTCCGAAGAAACCAAGGCCAAAGAGACCTTCAACAGCGCCGCGGAGATCCGTGTTCATCCCAGCGGAAAGTTTGTCTACACCAGCAACCGCGGACACGATTCGATCAGCGCGTTTCGTGTGGACGATGAATCAGGAAAGCTGTCGGCGATCGAAGTCGAGCCCATTCGCGGCGGGTGGCCGCGGAATTTTAACCTGGATCCCAGCGGCAGCTATTTGTTAGCCGCCGGACGCGATAGCAATACCGTTACGGTGTTTGCCATCGATTCGGAATCCGGCGAACTGACTTACACGCGGAATATGGCCGTCGTGCCGACACCGATCTGCGTTGAATTTGCGTCCCATTGAACTTGATTGTGGTTCAGCGTCCGGCCGGTTTGCTCATCAGCAGTTTGTAATGGCCGCTGCCCATTAAATCGTCCAGACGATCACGCAATTCGGGGGTCACGTCGACGCGGAAACGATCGCTTTTCAGGTGAACGGTTTCTCCGTCGCGTAGCCCGATGGTGATCAACAACTCTTTGGAACCGGGATACCCGCGGATGATTTCGCGGACACTGTTCATCGTATTGGCGTCGTGTTCGATTTCGTCAAAGCGAATACGGATGCCGTGGGTGTACCGGTTGTCCAGTTCATCCAGCGGGACCAGGTCGTCGATGATCAGATTGACTTCATCACCGCCGCCCCGCCGGTCAACTTTGCCTTTGGCCAAGACCACCGCGTCGGGCTGAACGCGTTCGCCGCATTCGGCGAAACCGCGTGGCCAGACGATACAGCGGACGTTGCCGCCCATGTCTTCCAAATCAAAGTTGGCGTACTTCGACGGCTGACCAGGTTTGCTGTTCTTGGTGTGGGCCAACTTGATGCTGCTGATCATGCCGCCAAGGATGACTTCGGCACGATCCTTGACGTCCCCCAATTTGTCGGTGGTGTGCGTCCGAAAGGTTGCTAGTTTGTTTTCATATTCAGCCAACGGATGGCTGTCCAAATAGAAGCCCAGCACTTCTTTCTCGTTCAACAGCTTTTCACGATCGGGCCATTCATCAATGTCGGGCAGGGGGATCGACGGTGCGTCGGCTTCCGGTTCATCGTCGAACGCACCAAAGAGATTGGCTTGCCCGCTTTTCTTGTCTTTTTGAACCGCGGCACCGGCTTGTAGGGCCCGGTCGACGATCGACATTAGCTGGCTGCGATGGGCACCGAAGCAGTCCATCGCACCGGCTTTGATTAGTGATTCGATCGATGACCGGTTACAGTCATGCGGGTCGACTCGTTCACAGAAATCGAAAATGTCTTTGAACGGACCGTTTTTGCAACGCTCTCGTTCGATCGACGTCGCCGTGCTGCCACCACAGCCTTTGATTGCCGACAGGGCAAATTGGACCTTTCCGTCGTTGACCGAAAAGTCGGCGGCGCTGCGATTGACACACGGATGCTCGATCTCGATCTGCATCCGGTCGCAGTCTTCCATGTGCTCGACCAGCGAATCCTTTCGCTTGAAATTTCGACCGTCGATGTCACTGGACAGCAACGCTGCCATGAATTCCATCGGATGGTGGGCTTTCAGGTACGCCGTCTGGTAGGCCACCAGTGCATAGGCGGTACTGTGTGACTTGTTAAATCCGTAGCCCGCAAATTTGACGATCAGATTCCAGATGTCTTCGGCATCTTTGTTGGCCAGCCCGTTTTCGACGGAACCTTCGATGAAGGCTTTGTAGTTGGCTGCGATCAAAGCTTCTTTTTTCTTACTGATCGCCTTGATGCACGTGTACGCTTTGGCCAACGGAATCTTGCCCAAGCGGTTCAAGATCCGCATGACCTGTTCTTGATAAACCATGATGGAGTTGGTTTCTTCAAGAACTTCCTTCAGCACAGGGTGCTTGTATTCGGGTTCCTGGCGACCGTGTTTGATGTTGACGTAATCGTCGACCATCCCGCCTTCCAATGGTCCGGGGCGGTAAAGCGCGGCGGTCGCGATGATGTCGCTGAAGCAGTCAGGTTTCATCCGCTGCAACAAATCACGAATACCACCCGATTCCAGCTGAAAGACGCCCTTGGTTTCGCCGCGTTGCAGCAGGGCATAGGATTCCTTGTCATCCAAGGGGAATTTCAGCGGGTCGATCTCCGTCCCGGTGGTTTGTTGGACCAACTGAACCGTCCGCGACAGAATGGTCAGGTTCCGCAGTCCCAAGAAATCCATCTTCAACAGGCCCGACGCTTCCACGTCGTTCATCGACCACTGGGTGATGACATCTTGTTTGCCGGGCACCCGCGTCAGCGGCACGTATTCGGTCAAAGGTTTGTCGGAAATCACCACCGCGGCGGCGTGCGTTCCGACGTTTCGGGCCAGACCTTCGATCTTCATCGCCAGGTCGATCAGTTCCCGAATTTCGGGATCGTTGTCATACGTGTTTTTCAGGTCGGCGCTTTTCTCGAGCGCCTTGGGCAGGGTGATCTTCAGCTCGTCCGGCACCATTTCGGTGACCTGATTGACCCGGCTTAGCGGGATGCCCAGGGCGCGGCCGGTGTCTTTGATCGCGGCGCGCGCGGCCAGCGTTCCGAAGGTACCGATTTGGCAGACCATCTCGCTGCCGTACCGCTTTTTCACGTAGTCGATGACTTCGCCGCGGCGTTCCTTTTCAAAGTCGATATCGATATCCGGCGGCTCGGTTCGGCTTTCATCCAGGAACCGTTCGAACAACAGGTCGTACCGCAGCGGACAGACGTGAGACAGGTACAAGGCATAGCAAACGATCGCGCCGACGCCGCTGCCCCGTGCTGTTGCGTTGATACCAATGCTGCGGGCGTGATTGACGAAGTCCCAAACGATCAGGAAATAGGTCGGGTAGCCCAGTTTTTCGATAACGCCCAGTTCTCGGTCCAAGCGAGCTTTGACTTCATCGGACAGTTCGCCGTCGATCAATCGATCGGGATCGCCCTCATATCGTTCCTTCAGACCTTCGACGCACAGTTCGCGCAGATAGTCGATCGGCTTTTGTTCATTCGGGCATTCGAACCGAGGGAAAAAGTGTTTGCCGAATTCCAGATCGATGTCCACGCTGTCGGCGATTTCTTGGCTGCGTGAAACCGCGTCTTCCATGCCCGGAAAACAGTCGTACATCTGTTCGGGGCTGCGCAAGAAGAACTGGTCGTTCTCCATCTTCATCCGCGATTGGTCGGTCCGGAATCGTCCCGTGTTGATGCACAGCATGATGTCTTGGGCTTCGGCGTCTTCCCGATCGACATAGTGTGTGTCGCTGGTGGTGACGACGGGCAATCCCAAGCGGTCAGCGATTTCAACAGCACCCTGCAGTTGCTGACGCTGGATGTCGACGCCGTTGTTCATCACTTCGATGAAGTACCGATCGCCGAAGACGTTGTGAAACCACCCGGCGATGTCTCTGGCTTCTTTCTCGTGCTCGGCGGTGTCGATCCCCTTCAAGATGGCACGGCTGAATTCACTGCTGACGCAACCGGACAGACAGATGATGCCTTCGTTGTAGGTTTCCAGAATCTCCTTATCGATCCGCGGCTTGAAGTAAAAGCCTTCCAACGACGCGGCGCTGGCCATCTTGATCAAGTTTTTGAAGCCGGTTCGGTTTTTGGCCAACAGGGTCAGGTGGTAACTGGCCGCTTTGCTGCTGGACGCACCTCCCTTGTCGAATCGGCTGCCCGGTGCGATGTAGGCTTCATAGCCGATGATCGGATTGATGCCCGCGCCTTTGGCCTTCCGATAAAACTCCAATGCCCCGTGCAGATTGCCGTGGTCGGTCAATGCCAGGGCGTTCATGCCGTGATCGACGGTCCGCTGGACCAACTTGCCGATATCGCTGGCGCCATCCAACAGGCTGTAGTGGCTGTGGCAATGAAGGTGCACAAACGGACGCGATGCGGCAGTGGTTTCGGACACGCGATCGGATTCCTTGTCGACGTGGGGATCACGGGATCTGCCCCAGGGTGGGGCTGGATCGGTCACGGTTGCGTAACGGCATTATCGCAGGTGGACCGGGGCACAGACGTTGGATGCCATCGCATCGGTCGTCCAGACCGCTGCATCTTAGAAAATCCGTCCCCCGTGGTCGATTCTGTTGACCGGATTGGACGGACCACAAACACGTTGGCGGGCCGAAGTGTGGCGGGAAACACGGGCCAAAAAGAATCACGCAAACCAACGAAAAGCGGCGACCTGAGGGACAGGTCGCCGCTGGTGGAATCGATTGGGATGGTTGCAAATGAGCCGTCGGAGACGGACACACCGCGACCGCCGCAAGGATGGCGACCGGGTGCACCCATCCGCGGTTAGGGAACTTCGACGGATTCACGCATTGCGCGTGTCCCCAAAGCACCCCAGACACCGTACGGGCTGGCGGATCCCGGCGGCGTGCCAGGATTGCCGGTCGGCCAGTTCGGCGAGGGAGCCGTCTTGTCACCCGCATCGATGGATTCGGAAATGAATCGCACCGCACCGTCGCCCAGCACGACATGGCATCCGCCCGGGTGATAGCTGCCCGCCGAATTCATGGTATCCGAACCGTCACCGGACCACGCGCAGCTGACGCCGTTGGGTGGCATGATTGTGGTGACGCTGCCCAAGACGGGGCGACCGTCGGTCCAACGCATCCCCTTACGCTGTGACGAACCCCAGTTGTTGGCGTTGGTGCCCGCCAAGTGATACTGCGGTCGCGTCGGATCGATGGTGTCTTCGCAAACCGACGGATCGGTGAAGAACGCGGCGTCTTGGCCACGGTTCACGCAAGTCGCACGGACTTCCAAGTTGCCATTGTCGACACAGATTTCGGTACACGCGATGGTGTTGCTTAGCCCGTCGATCATGTCGCGAAATTTGGTCGTGATACGGGTTTCAAAGAATCCGCGATCGAATGCGCCTTTTCGTGCCGTGCACCAGCCACGGATCGAGCCGTCATCGTTGATGCATGAGTGGTTGTTGCTGGCGATTCCATCACCGATGCAGGCAGCAATGTTGGTGTAGCCTTCGGTGTTGGCACGTGGCACGCTGGGATCGCTGGGACAACGATAGGTACCGACTTGCGTCAACCAGGGCGTGTAATTCCGATTCCAAACTTCCGGACCCATCGACGGGAACGGTGGGCTTTGTGGTTGGCCGTTATGACGAACCGCAATCGGATTAGAAATCTGGTCCCACAACGGTTGCTGTTCCATGAACGGCAAAATGGGAACCAAGAAATTCAACATGTGACGGTTGCCCGGATTGTTGGTCCCGCCACTTTGCTTTGGAAGCTGTTTGAATGCCGAATGATAGTTGTGCAACGCCAAGCCGACTTGCTTGAAATTATTGCTGCAACTCATTCGACGTGCCGCTTCACGAGCGGACTGAACGGCCGGCAACAGCAAGCCGACCAAAACCCCGATGATCGCAATGACGACCAATAGCTCCACGAGCGTGAAGCCGATGCGTTTCTTGTGGTTCATAAAAGAAAGTCCAAAACGAAAAACAAATAACAAACGATTCGAAACGAATCGAAATCGACGTTCCCCGGGCATCGCCCCCGCGTCCTGCGTTTCAGCCCGTTGCCCCCGTAAGGTGCATCGATCCAACGATGCACGAATCAATGACGGTCAAGCCAAAGGGTGTTAGTGGCTTCCCGCGTCCGCCTCATACTGTGCTTCCATGTCGGCCAGATCCTCCTCGCTGCGAAGTGCACTGTCGTCGACGCCGGAAACGGTCGTGGAGTTGTCCGGACCGCAGCCGACCACGGTGAAGGTTCCGGCCAATGCGCATGCCAGGACGGTTGCTTTGGCGATACGCTGGAATGTGAATGCAATCTTGGATTCGGTATTGCTCTTGGTCATGAGAGTTCTCTGTGTCCTCAATGATGTTGCCCGGGGTGAAGAAATGAAGAAAACAACGGCTAATGTAAACGGATTGTGCTCGGTTTTTAGATCGAATTGAGTGTGATTCGCCGTTGGGGGGTGTTGTTTTTTGTTGACATGTGTGCGCCCACCCATTGCAGGGGGCGTGCTCGCGCCATCGCTGTGGTGTTTCTACTGACAACCGGTGTGCCGGACGCAAAACCGTGTCGAACGCGTGTCGTGAACGGTTTTCGTAGGGTGGAATCTTGTGATGAGTTTTCAGGTGAGTTGATCGATGAATGCTTTGTTTCAACGGCGCTGGCCTCAGGCCGTCCGCGATGCATTTCGGCGGCCGATGCTGATGGCATTGCTATCGCTGGTTGTTTGTCACGTTCACGTTAGTTCAGACGATGGCGTGCATGCATCGCGCATTCGCGCTAGCTTGTCCTTGGCCGAGACAAAAGTGCGTGAAGCGGGTGATTCGGCACGTGCGATTGATCACGTTCAACTTGGCGATGCCCAACTGCGGTTCGGTCGCGTGGAAGAATCGATCCACAGTTTTGAGAGGGCGATTGAAATGCGTCCGGAGTGGAAACCAGAGCTATGGCAGTACGGCATCGCATTGGCCTTCGCGCAACGTTACCGAGAGGGCCGCGAGCTTTTTGAGATGCATCGTCGCGTGAATCCGCACGATGTTGAAAACGCGGCTTGGCATTTCTTATGCGTTGCGAAAGACGCCGACCTTGCGACCGCGCGTCAGCTTTTGTTGCCCGCACCGTCCGACCCCCGTCCACCGATGAAACAAGTGTTACGGCGACTGGCCGGCGGTGATGATGCGATTGTTGTCGACGCGGTACGCGACACCCGGTCGATGCGCCAACGTGATTCCGCACAGTTTTTCGCGGACCTATATCTAGGTCTGATCGCCGACGCCGAAGGGAATTCCGCCAAAGCCGAACAATACATGCAGGCGGCAGCGAAGACAGGGTTGGGGCACTACATGGCGGATGTGGCAAGGGTTTACGCCAAGCGTCTGACGCTGGGACGCGCAAAAAAATAGGCGTGTCGGCCGGACCGACACGCCTGATTCAGCGGCCAAAGTGATCAACAGCGGTGGGGTTGATCACTTGGCTGTCAAGTTTCGCAACACGGTGGGCAGGATGCCACCGTTGCGATAGTACTGCAGTTCAACTGGCGTATCGATCCGCACCACGCAGGGGAACGACTTTGCGTTTCCGTTGACATCGGTCGCGGTGACGGTGATCGTGCTGCGGGGTTCCAGGTCGTTGGACAAATCGGGGATGTCGATCGATTCTTCACCGGTCAACCCCAGCGATTGCCATGTCGCGCCGTCGGCGAATTCCAGGGGCAACACGCCCATGCCAACCAGGTTGCTCCGGTGAATTCGTTCGTAACTGGCTGCGATCACGGCTTTGACGCCCAGCATCATCGTGCCTTTGGCGGCCCAGTCACGGCTGCTGCCCGTGCCGTATTCGCTGCCGGCCAAGACAACCAAAGGGGTGCCATCGGCTTGGTACTTCATCGATGCGTCGTAGATCGACATCGTTTCACCGGTGGGCAGGTATCGGGTCACGCCGCCTTCGGTGCCGGGGGCCAGTTGGTTGCGGATGCGAATGTTGGCGAACGTTCCACGGACCATCACGCGGTCATTCCCGCGGCGTGAACCGAAGCTGTTGAAGTCCCGAATGCCCACGCCTTTTTCTTGCAAGTACTTTCCTGCGGGGCCGTCCGAGGCGATCGCACCGGCGGGGGAAATATGGTCGGTGGTGACGCTGTCGGCCAGCAATGCCAAGACGCGGGCGCCTTGGATGGGGCTGACATCGGGGACGGTGTCGTCTTTGACCGCATCCAAGAACGGCGGGTGTTGGATATAGGTGCTGGAATCGTCCCAGGGATAGATCGCACCGCCGGCCGCGTCGATGGCGTTCCACAGGTCGTTGCCACCGACGGCGGCTTGGTACTGTTCGGTGAACATGGACGGATCGATCGACGACCGGATGGCATCGGCGACTTCGTCGGCGGTGGGCCATATGTCGGCCAGCATGACGGGCTGACCGTCCTTGTCGGTCCCGATCGGTTCGGTAGCCAGATCGATGTCGACGGTACCGGCCAGTGCGTAAGCAACGACCAACGGCGGGCTGGCCAAGTAGTTGGCTTTGGTTAACGGATTGACGCGGCCTTCGAAGTTGCGGTTGCCCGACAAGACGGCCGACGCAATCAGGTCACCGCTGGTGATGGCTGCTGCGACCGGTTCGGGCAGGGGGCCACTGTTACCGATACAGGTGGTGCAGCCGTAGCCGACGGTGTTGAATCCCAGGTCGTTCAGGCTTTCGGTCAGTCCCGCTTTGTCCAAGTACTCGGTGACGACGCGGGATCCGGGGGCCAAGCTGGTTTTGACATAGTGCGGCACGGACAGGCCACGTTCGACGGCCTTTTGGGCCAGCAAGCCGGCACCGACCATCACCGAAGGGTTGCTGGTGTTGGTGCATGAAGTGATCGCAGCGATGACGACGGCACCGTGTTTGATCTCGGTGCTGTGCCCGTTGTCGCTGACTGTTCCGATGCGTTCCAAATCGTCACCGCCCAGGCCGAACCCGGTTTTTCCGACCGGTGCGGTCAACGACGCTTCGAACGCGTCCTTCATTCGGTTCAGCGGGATGCGGTCTTGCGGACGCTTGGGGCCGGCCAGCGATGGTTCGACGGTGGACAGGTCCAGCGACAATCGTTTGGTGTACTGCAACGTCGGGCCGTCGTCGGTCCGGAACAGGCCCTGTTCTTTGCAGTAGCGTTCGACCAATTGAACGCCGGCATCGTCACGACCGGTTTGACGCAGGTAATGCAGCGTCAGGTCGTCGACCGGAAAGAAGCCCATGGTCGCACCGTACTCGGGCGCCATGTTGGCGATCGTCGCACGGTCGGCGACGCTCATTTCGTTCATGCCGGTGCCGAAGAATTCGACGAACTTACCCACGACGCCTTCTTCGCGAAGGATTTCGACGACTCGCAGGACCATGTCGGTGGCGGTCGCCCCGCTGGGCAGGGCACCGGTCAATTCGAATCCGACGACTTCCGGCATCAACATGTACAGCGGTTGGCCAAGCATGTTGGCTTCGGCTTCGATCCCGCCGACGCCCCAGCCCAAGACGCCCAGGCCATTGATCATCGTCGTGTGGCTGTCGGTGCCGACCAGAGTGTCGGGCACGGCCACCGGACCATCGGGAGTGTCTTTCAACGCGACGACGCGGGCCAAGTATTCCAGGTTGACTTGGTGGACGATGCCGACATTAGGCGGGACGACGGAGAAGTTGTTGAAGGCTTGTTGGCCCCACTTCAAGAATTCGTACCGTTCGCGGTTGCGTTGGAATTCGATTTCAACGTTGTGCTGCAGTGCCGTGGCGTCGCCAAAGAAGTCGACTTGGACACTGTGGTCGATCACCAGGTCGACCGGGATCAATGGATTGATTTTTTCGGGATCACCACCGATTCGCTGCATCGCCGAACGCATGGCGGCCAAGTCGACGACGGCGGGAACGCCGGTGAAATCCTGCAGAACGACCCGGTAGGGCTTGAAAGGAACCTCGGCCTTGGCCGGTGCCGCCGCGTTCCAGCCGGCCAAATTCTTGACGTCGTCTTCGGTGACCTGGAATCCGTCGCAGTTTCGCAGCACGGCTTCCAACAGCACGCGGATGGAAAATGGCAACTGGCTGATTTTTCCCAGACCGGCGTCTTCCAGCCGGCTGAGACGATAAATGGTGGCGGAACCGTTGCCGGTATCGAAAGAATCACGAACGCCGAAGGGATCGAAAGTCACGGTCGAAGGTTCTCTGTCGTGCGAATCGGAAGGCTTCAAAACAACTGGCCCCGCAGTTTAACCGCGTCGTCGCGTTCTGTCTTGACGCCCCGAATCGGTGGCGTTCAGCCCAGTTTTGCCAAGCCACGCGGGCGGAATCTTTGCCCCAGCAGGCGTGAATCGGCATTTTCCTGGGGACTCTTGGGCGTCGATCGGGCCGGCGGCGACCGGCGCCCCGTCGGACCTGATCCGAGGTGACGCTGGTGGTTCAAAACGGGCAGTTTGGGAAAGGCGTTCCGCTTCTGCCGATTCTCTTGTTCGTCCGGGTTCTGTCGCGTCGATAAGCCCTGCTGTCAAGACAGAGCCTGAGGAATGCCATGACCTTTCGATCCAGTTTCATCACCCGCCGCCAGCGTTTGGCCGCCGCCCTGATGTCGGTCACCGTCGGTCTTTCGTCGATGATGATCGGCGGTTCCGCCATCGCGGGATCGGCGGACCACGGTTGCCAGTGCGGCCAATGCGCGACGGCGTCGATGGACTGTCCGTCGTGCGACTGTGGGTGCGAATCGACAGGCAAACGCAAGTTCAGCGTCGCGCAAACGCCGCTGTACAAGGCGCTGGACGCGTTGGCCGGCGGCATCGAACGGGCATTGTTTCTGGACCGTGACCACCACGGAAAAGTGACCCAGTGCGATGACATCAGCGGATGTGACGACGCCTGTGACGCGGCGACCCTGCAAACGCTGCAGCAGTGGGAACAGTCGCCACCGCTGGCGGTGCCGCAACCGATTCCGATTGATGCAATGCCCAGCAATGCAGTGCCAAGCGATGCAGTGCCCAGCGATGCAGTGCCAGTCCAGCCGTTGCCGCCGCCCGGATCGCAATACCAGCCGGCCCATCCCATGGCCCCACCAGCGGCGACGCCACAACCGATGCGTCGCATCACCACGCCGCCGGAACAAGATGCACCACTGGACCGTCTGGATCCGCGTGCCAATCCTTTCGCCGACGACCCGATGACGTACGACCAACCGACCGGCAGCGGGCTCAGTCCCGTTCGCTTTGACAGTGACGTGCGGCTGAAGACCGTTCCGGTCCGACAGGCGTCGCGGACCACCCAAGTCAAATCCAGTGTTTCGACATCGCGATCGACGAAGTCGCAACGCGGGGGGCGGTTGCGGTAACGCCTGCGATCATGCCAGATGATGCATCCGGTCGGTCATCTGATCCGTGATCGAGCAGCAAGCAGGTCTTGGTAGACTTGGCGATAGTGTTCGATCATGCCGACGGTCGAGAATTGCTCTTGAACCACACGGCGGTTTTCACCGGAAAGCAGTTGGCGCAATTCGTCGTCGGTCTGCAGTCGCTGAATCAACCGTGCCATGGTGACGGCGTCCTCCGGTGCAAACGTCTGTTCGTGATGCCGGTGCCCCAGCAGTTCTTGACTGCCTTCGACGCGACTGCACACAACCGGAGTGCCAACGGCCATGGCTTCCAAAACCACGTTGGGCATCCCTTCGTAGCGACTGGGTAAAACCAGCAACCTGGCAGCTTTCATCAGCGGTGCAACGTCGCTTTGCCACGGCAAAACCCGTACCCGGTCGTGCCCGACCGATTCGGACCAACGGGCCAAGTCGTCCCGCAGTGGACCATCGCCGACCAGGCAAAGCCGCTGGCGAGACCCGGCGGGTGCGATGGTATCGATCTGGTCTTGCAGCAAATCCAGGCCCTTTTGCGGGTGCAGACGACCGACGAACAGTGTGACCTGGCTGTCCCTGGGCCATCCCCACCGCGACCAGTCGGCCGGTTGGCAATCCGCGAAGCGGCCAACATCGATGCCGTTGGGGATCACGCGCAGTTGTGACGCTTTCGCACGCAGGTGCTCCGATGCAAAGGCTTGTGTTTGATTGCTGACGCAGACCAACAGGTCCATGCGACGCACCGCGGTTCGTTCCAGCCAGTTGCGCCAGCGAATCGGTTCGGCGACACGCAGACCACCGATTCGCACCGTCGACGGCGTTGCGGCCGCTGATGCATGAGTGCCAAGAACGTTGGCATGGAATAGAAAGGTCTGGCAGATGTCGGCGGGGCCCGCCGACATCCATCGTTTCAAGGTTGTGTAGGCCTTGGCCACGCCCCGCGGTTGCGAGGTTCCCGCCGTGGCGATGTCGATTCCGTAACCTGCCAAGCGTTCAACGAACTTGGCTTGCGGCCCTTGGGGCAGGGGGGCGATGGAAAACACACGAACGTCGTCGCCGGATCCATGGAGTCCGATGGCCAATTCGGTCAGGCATTTTTCGGCGCCTCCGACGAACAATTCGGTGATGACGAAATTGATCCGCATGTCAGGCTTTTCGGCTGCCCAAACCGCCGGAGGCTTCAAACAGGGTCAATGCGTCCCGGGTGGCTTTCACGTCATGGACACGTATGACGTGTGCACCGGCCGCCGCGACGGCCAGACTGACGCCCAATGTTCCTGCGGTGCGATCGGCCTGTTTGTCACCGATCAATTTGCCGATAAAGCCTTTTCGTGAATGCCCGATCATCACCGGTGATCCCAAGGCCACGAATCGATCGGTGGCTTTCAAAAGTTGCAAGTTGTGTTCGTGCGTTTTGCCGAAACCGATGCCCGGATCCAGACAGATTCTGGATTCGTCGATACCCGCGGCGACGGTGTCGCGACGACGCCCGGTCAGGTACTGCGCAATTTCGGCGACGACATCATCGTACGTCGGATCGTCTTGCATGGTTTGCGGGGTGCCCCGCATGTGCATGATGCAAATGCCGGCGTCACACCGCAGGGCGACGTCCAACATGTCGGCATCGCCCTGCAATCCCGACACGTCGTTGATGATGTCGGCACCCGCGGCGACCGCTTCTCGGGCAACCACGGCCTTTTGTGTATCGATGCTGATCGGGATGTCCAAGTCCGCGGCCAATCGTTCGATCACGGGCAACACGCGGCGGCGTTCTTCGTCGGCGTCGACGGGATCGGCGTAAGGTCGCGTGCTTTCGCCACCGATGTCGATGATGTCGGCACCCTCGTCACGCATCCGTGTGGCGGCCGCCACCGCCAAGTCGACGGTGTTGAATTTTCCACCATCGGAGAAACTGTCGGGCGTGACGTTCAGAATGCCCATGATGTGGGGAACACCGGTCAAGTCCAGCACGCGGCGTCCCAGATTCCAATGCATGGTGGGGCCTTTTGATGTGATCGATTCGCGGGATCTCGTCATGGAAAGCGAACGTGTTGTTTACCAGCGACTTTCCATTTGAGACACGATTCGCGAAGCGATGAATTCGACGTTTTCCAGGTTCGCGGTGTCGATCGACTGACCGGCTTCCGGGACCATACGCGAATCGCTACTGAAGGTGATGCCTGATAGTTTTTCCGGAATCACGCTGTCTTGCATCAACGCGACACCGCCGCGACCGATCCAGTTTGCATTGACGACAACGGCCGCGTCCAACGCACGGGGATCGTCGCTGTCGGTTTCGGTCAGCACATGCTTGATTTCCGATTGGATCGTGCACACCAGCGTGCTGTCGGCCACCGGACTGTCGGTGACTTTATAAGGCGTCCGCATTTCGATTTCACGGACGAGCGCTTCGTGCAACTGTGGTCCGAGTTCATGACGAAACGTTTCGTTGCGGACCGACGGCACGTGAACGGTGCGGATGCCGGAAGGAAACAGACCCGCGTTGCCGAACTGATAGGGGGCACACCCGATACCGCCGATCGTCATCACGATCAACGCCGAGGCCCACCACAAAACAACAGTGGGGCGGAAGCGACGACGGGCGGTTTGTATCAGAATGCACACGGCAAAATTTGCTCGCGGAACTATCGCAGAATGGTTTCGTAGGTCGGTTCCAGCGGCGGCTTGTTGTTGCCACGATCGGGGAACAGGTTCTGCAGCCACGACAAACGCTTGGCCGGACGTACCGGTTGATCATTGACGGCTTGCAATCGTTCGCGGGCGGTCTCGGCAAACGGCGTGTCGGGATAATTGTCCAAGATCCGTTGATAGTAGCCGGCCGCGGCGCCGAAGTACTTTTGCTTGTCACGATACTGGGCGCGTTTGAACAGCTTTTCGGCTTTCAAGTAATCAATTTCTGCGGCCGCACGCGCGACCATGTCGGCGTACTTTTGGTCCCGCATTTTGTCGGGGAAGCGGGTCCGCGTTTGTTGGACCAATTTGTCGGCTTCGTCCAACAGCAGGGCGCTGTAGTGCGGGCCGGCGTAAACTTCCAGCTTGCATCGAATGCCCATCAGGTGGGCCAAGAACAGGTGTTCGCTGTCGGGAAACGATTCTCGCAGATCGGTCAAGAATTCATCCGCCCGTTCGAACTTTCCTTGGCGAATGTATTCGGCGGCGGCGGCCATCGTCGCATCGTCGGCCAGCCGTCCGGTCGGGTCGTCGTAGCGGATTTGGTCCAGAACACGGACGGCATTGCCGTCGGCATCCAAACGCGGCTTGGTGCGATCAAAAAGGTCCAAGGTGAACCAATCATCTTCGGTCGCCCTTTCGACATCGATCCAGTAACGGCTGATCGAAAACAGCCGTGCGGCGACGCGGTCGTTGTGTCGGTTGCGTGGAAAGTCTTTTTGCAACGTTTGATAGACGTCGACCGCGTCGGGCAATCGATCGGCAAAGAACAGACTTTCACCACGCATCATCATGGCGTCTTGTTCGATCGCGGTACCCGGTGCGGCTTCGGCGGCACGTTTGAACAGTTTGGCTGCCGCCAGAAAGGCGTCTTGCGCTTCCTGCCGATCCATGCCGCTGGCACGCCGGAATTCTGCGTCACCTTGCTGGTAAAGTTCTTTGGCTTTTGAATGATCGACCTGTTCACGTCCGGTGACGAAGTTCATCACGCTGGTTGCCTGGTCCTGGGTGGCTTCCCAGGTGGTCTTGTCGGCGGCGGCCGGTTCGATGTCACTTTCGGTCGTGTGACTGACTTGTGAAATCAGGTTTTCGCGTGCCGGCGGCTCGGCTGTCGTGTCCATCGATTCGTCGGGGCGGCCAAAGATTTCGCCGAACCCCGTCGGCGTCCCCGGGATCGATTGACATCCGGTGACGCAAGCCAATGCAACCAACGACCAGGTCGTCGTCAATGCGGTATGGCGTCGCCGGGACGCCAAGATCGGACTTGGTTGTGGGGCTGATATCATTTCACGCCTCGACCGTTAAATTCCGTTTCCAGTTGGTTGGGCAGGTACGGCATCATCCGTGGCGATTTGCCCAGCAGCGATTGCAAGTATCGGTTGATCAGCGTCCGAATCGGACCGTAATGCCGGGAAGCAAACGGATCCGCCTGGGGGACGTCCAGGGGTAAGTTGAACAGCCCGCGAAGAATGTCGACCGTTTCGCGTCCCAGGGAGATCACCTGTTGTTGTCGCGATCGACACGTTTGGCAGACCAATCCACCGGCATCCAAAGCAAACGACAAACGTGATTCCGGCTGGACCGACGAACCACAATGCGTACAGCGATCCAAGCCGGGGGCATTGCCCAGCAGTTTCAGTGCCGCGGTGTCGAAACGCAGCAGCGCCATGGGAACGTTTCCGGTCCCGTCGATTTGCGTCAAGGTTTGGATCGTCAAGTCGTACAGTTCGGGCAGGGGATCGTGATCATCCGTCAGCAACCGCAGCATTTCTGCGACGTAGTAGCCGGCGTAGGTCCGTTGCAGCGATTTTTCAGCCGCGCGGAACCGGCGATGCAGCTTGGCCTCGGTCAACAGATCGAGTCCCGCATGCGGTTTGCGAATGACGACTACACGACAGACCGACAACAGGTCAAGCGAACCTTCGAAAGGACCTTTCGGGCGACGGGCCCCTTTGGCCAGTGCCGACAAGCGTCCGAAGTCCCGACTGAGCATCGTGACGATCAAACTGGTTTCGCTGAATTCGACCGTCCGTAGCACCACGGCGATGGAAGTTTCACCGACCAAGTTTCACAGCTCGTCGGATTCGTCGGATTCACCCAAATGGCCCAGCGAAGCCAGCAATTCGCTCATTTCAGCCGCCGCGTGGGCGTCATTCTGGGCCCGGGCTTGTTCGATCCCGTCACGCAAAAACGTGCGGGCTTCGTCGATACGACCCAGGTCGGCCAATTGCTGTGCGGCCATGAAAAACGCCGGAACGTAGGGCGGTGTTTCACGCGACAGTTCACGCAGACGACGGATGCTGTCTTCGTGTTGGCCTTCGCGACGCAGTTCCATCGCCAAGCTGTAGCGCAAGAAAACGTCCTTGGGATCCTCCGCCAACATGGCTTCGATCTTTTCTTTGCGATTCATCGTGGCGGTTCCGTCAAGGATTTCTGGGCTGGTCCGCGGCAGGCCGACCGTTGCGGCGCGGCGCCGCCGGGTGTCGTCAAAGTTTACGCGGTTGGAATTTTTGTTGCGAACCACCAATTTGGCTGAAAGGTCATAAGCTGAACAGCCGATAGCTTGGATGATGAACCAGATCTTCTTATGGACCTCCAAGCGAGATCGACGGATGCAACGCGGCACCCTTTCCCGTTATTTGATGCACGGCATGCTGGCCACCGCCAGTGTGTTTACTTTGGCCGTTCCAGCGATGGCGCAATCGGCGACGCAGGCTCAGCCAGCGGTGACACACGCTGTCGGCGGCAATGCGGCACACGACGGATCAATGATTCGCCAGGTGATCGGCAAGCAGCCCAGCAGCCAGCCGCGTCGTGCCCTGAATATCTTCGGCGGACGCACGACGTCGTCGTCCAGCAACAGTAGCAGGAGCAATAGTAGCGGCCGCGGGTTGTTGGACGGGTTGTTCGGCAGCCGATCGTCGTCATCCTCCTCACCCGGAACCGCTGCGGCACCGATCAATCCCGGCAGCGTGCCGGCGCCCGAACCGGCGGATTGGGACGGCATTCCCTATCACCAGGTGCAATCGTCCAACAGCCGCAACGTGCCACAGCCCATCCGGGATCCTTCGGCGACCGCGAGCACCTCGCGACCGGCGCCCATGCCGCGTCCGGCACCAGCACCCCGGACAACCGCGCCGCGATCGCAAGTGTCCAATATTCCCAAGCCGCCCGCCGATGACACTCGCATTGTTCGTCGTCGCACCACCAGCACGATCGACGTGCCCACGGTCGAACAACCCGCCGTCGTCAGTCGTTCGACCAGCCCTCTGTCGGATCAGTCCAGCAGCCGCCGGTCGTCGCGTCTGTCCAGTCGTGACATGACCGAGGAAAAGCTATCGGCCGTCGAAAGCATTCAACAGCGTCGTCGCGAGATCCGAAGCGACGATTCCATCGACGATTTGGTCCCGCGTGTCGCTCGCCGAAAATTAACGCCGACCGAAGAAACCAAGGCGAAGACGCAGACAAAGACCAACGCCCCGGCATCGGCCGACGTCGCAGAATCAAAGCCCGAGACGAGCGGATCGTCACGTCGCCAAGCCGAAGCACCGCAGTCGAAGAACACGGTCGCCAAAGCCGAAGCAAAGCCGGCACCGAAGCCCAAGCAGCCGGTGCCTTCGGCGGAAGTCACAACCATCGCCAAGACGCCGGCTGCTCCGGTGCAACAAGATGTCGCATTGACGCCGCCGGCCGACACCGCAATCGCGACCGAATCGGCAACGACACTGCAACCGCCGACTTCGCAGCCCTACGCGGCGTCGCAACCGTCGCCCAGCTTGGCGATTCCGCCGGCTCCCAGCGACGCGCTGGCGTCACCGACCGGCAGCGCCACCACCAACGGACAATTGACCGGTTACCCCAACAAAGACACCGTCAGTACGCCACCGGCACTGCAGATGCCGCCAGCGGCTAGCACCCCGGCGCAAACCGAATCGACGAACGGTTCCGATAATTTCGCGGCCACCGATCCATACGGCCAACGTGATGCCGCCGCCGTTTCGATGCCCGCAAACGCTGCATCGTCCACCGCGGCATCCAAACCAGCGACGACTGGGAATTCGTTGTCGGCCAGCGGTTCATCCATGACCGAGATCAACCAGGGCGGCATCCCGGCGATGTCGATCCCCGCGACCTCGGATCGGTCAGCACGCCAATTGAACGCCGGCGAGACCGCCGTCGCAACCGAATTGCCGTCCATCCGTGTGATCACGCAGGGCCCGGCGGAGATGATGATTCGCCAGACGCGACCCTACGTTGTCCGCGTGGAAAACCGGGGCAGCATCGACGCCGAAGGCTTGTTGGTGCGTGCGTTGGTCCCGGACTGGGCCGAGGTCAAAGGCCAGCAAACGACCGACGGCAGCGTGGAAAGTGGCCCCGAAGATTCCGCCGAACGTTTGGTTTGGACGATCGATCGCCTGCCCGCCGGACATAGCGAAACGTTGACCATGCAACTCAAAGCGATGCGTAGCGGCTTGTATGACGTCGATGTCGATTGGACGCTGGTGCCGCAGCGAAGTGTCGCCAAGGTGCGTGTCCAGCAACCGAAGTTGGCTCTGTTCATCGACGGTCCCGACGAAGTCGTCTACGGCGAATCGGAATCCTACAAGGTTCGCGTGCTGAACCCCGGCGACGGTGTGGCACCAAACGTCGTGTTCACGCTGTCACCAAATTCCGCAACGCCTCAATCGCAAAAGGTCGGTGACATTCCGGCCGGCAAGGAAGCACAGTTCGAAGTCGAACTGACCGCCCAGGACTTGGAAGATTTGCGTATCCACGGTTTGGCCGCGGGCGATCTGGAACTGCGTGCCGAAGCGGAAAAAGTCATCCGCGTCAGTGCCGCCAAGTTTGAAGCCGTGCTGAGCGGTCCCGAACTGAAGTACCAAAACAGCGAAGCGTCCTATCACTTGGACCTGCAAAACGTCGGCACCGCCGTCAGCAAGCACGTCGTGGCGACGCTGACCCTGCCGCCCGGTGTGAAGTACCTGGGTGGGTTGGACGGAGCCAGCGTCAACGGAAGCCAACTGCGATGGAAGATCGATTCGCTGTCGCCCAAGGCAGGACGCAGTTATGACTTCCGCTGTCAAATGACGACGACCGGCGAACAAGTCTTTGCGTTCGATTGCCGCGGTACCGCCGCCGGCAAAGCGGAAGTCAGCTTGGGAACCGCCGTCGAAGCCATCGCCGACCTGGTATTGTCGATCAACGACCCGCCGGCGCCCGCACCCGTCGACCAAGACGTGATGTACGAAATCGTTGTTCGCAACCGCGGTAGCAAGGAAGCACGTCAAGTGCGTGCCATTGCCCAGTTCAGTCACGGAATCGAACCCACCCGAATCACGGGACAAACCGGCGAAGTGCTGACCGGTCAGGTCTTGTTCGACCCGATCGATCGTATTGCTCCGGGGCAAGAAGTCCGGCTGCAGGTGGTCGCTCGAGCCCAGAATGATGGTCATCACCGATTCCGGACTGAAATCCGCAGCGGTGACATCACGCTGATGGCCGAAGAAGCCACCCACTACATGAACCCTCGCAGCGATCGCGTCAGCCGTCGCAGCACGGACGCCAGCAATCGCTGATTGTTCTGGACGCACGGCCCGCAGGCGGCATTGATTCGCCGGCCGGATTGACCGGCCGGGGTTGTGGCGATCGATTCGTCGGGTCGGCCTAAGGGTCGACCGAAATGAATTCCAGCGGCTGGGCTTCCTTGACGTCGGCGACTCGAATCGCCAGTTCGCCGGCCAGCAACTGGCGGAATGATTTGCCGACGATTTCACCCCGCCAGCCTTTCAATAGGCTGGGCGTCGGGTCACCCGGTTTGGGATCCAGTTCATAGCCCAGCAATTCACGCACGTCTTCGGCGTTACCGACGATCGATGGCGATAAACGATGCTGGCGACTGATACAGGCGATCGACGTCGACAGGAACTGGCTGAGCATCGGTGAAACAACCCGTCGTGATCCCTTGGCCTTTTGTGGCAGCTGTTCGTCGGGAACATCGATCGCTTTCTGAATCGCCGCAGCGATGTTTTCGTACTGCGATTGAAGGTTGCGACGTTCCATGCCGCGAATGCTGCGGATGCGTCGAAGATCGGTGCTGCCGCGGCGTGCCAGTTCGACGATCAGATCGTCCCGCAAGACACGCTTGGGAATCCGATCCCACTGTTGGGCGACGCTTTCGCGCCACAGCCACAGCTGTCGCACCATTTCCAGTTGTCGCGGACGCAGCCCCGACGAACCGCTGACACGACGCCAGTTTTCCTGAGTTTCGGCGCGGATGATTTTCTCTTGAAAGACCTGCGTTTCTTCATCAACCCAGGCTTGGCGACCCAACTGATCGATCTTGCGACGGATCTTGTCGTACAACGCACGCAGGTCGGTAACGTCCTGCAGCGCATAATCCAACTGTGCGTCGGAAAGCGGACGCTCGCGCCAATCAGTTCGGGTTTCACCTTTGGGTAACTTCTTGTTCAACAACCGCTGAACGAGTGTCCCCAAAGATGCAGGATATTCGATGCCGACGAATCCTGCGGACAATTGCGTGTCGAACAAGCCGGCGATCGGCCGTCCGGCGAAACGAAAACAGAAACGCGATTCTTCACGAGCCGCGTGGGCCAGGACCGTACGGCCTTCTTCGGCCAACAATTCCCAGAACGGTGTGGTGTCACCGGCCATGTAGGGATCGATGACCGCCAAAACGTCATCGGCAGCCACTTGGATCAGACACAATTCCGGACGATAGCTGTCCTCGGAAACGAATTCCGTGTCAAATCCGATGACGTCACATTGGGCCAGTTGATCGCAAAGGCGATTCAGCTGTTCGGGGGTCTTGATGGCTTGGTATTGCAAGGTCGACGATGGCGTTTGAAAACGTGGTCGGCTGGAAGCGATGAATGTAGTGCACGCGGAGCCGATGGCCTATCCGACAACCCCGCGCCACGGAACCGAAGTTGATCCGCGAAACCAGGCCCAGTGTCATCCGGTCCAATGTTTCCAGGCACAGTACCTACGGGCTCGGTAACACTCGACGCATGACCGCTGTGATGATGCAATCGGCGACCGGCGAGATCGACAACGCCAGCGGCAATAACGTCCCACAATTGTTGGTCAGCGTGCAGGATTGGCCAGAAGCGATTGCGGCGATCGACGCTAACGTGGATCTATTGGACTTCAAATCGCCTTCACGCGGTCCATTGGCACCAGTATCGCCGGCCTTGTGGCAAAGGGCTGCGTGTCAAATCGGGACCAGCACCCACGGTGGACCATCCAACGTTCCGCGATTGTCTGCTGCCCTTGGGGAAACGGACCAGGCACGTGACGTGGCGGCGTCGGTCCCGCCCGAATTCGCCTACGCCAAGGTCGGCCCATCGGGTTGCGGTTCCCGAGCCGAATTGATCCGGCTTTGGGACCAGATTCGAAACGATCTTTCGCCACACACGCAGCTGGTTGCGGTTGCCTATGCGGATCACCAAGCCGCGAAATGTCTTCCCTGGGACCAGGTGCTGATGGCGGCGCTGTACGCGGGGATGACTCGGTTTTTGGTCGACACTTTCGACAAGACGTCCGCGTCATCGATCCAGTTGATGGGGTGGCACGGCATGGCCCGTTTGCACCAGCGTTCGCGACAGACCGGTATCCGCTGGATGGCCGCCGGGCGTTTGAAGATGACGGATGTGACGGGATTCGCCAGCCGAGGTTGTTTGCCGGACGGTTTTGGCGTGCGTGGTGACGTGTGCGGGGGCAACCGAGTTCGCCCGATCGATCGCCAGCGTGTGGATCGTTGGCGTCGTCAGGTCGCGCTGTGTCGGAACAAAAATCCGTGAAACAAGACCTGGGAAAAAGGGCGCGATGTCAGGCCCAATCCAGACCGGTCAGCCGTCGCAAACGTTCTTCGAAATTTCCCAGCAATCCGCCCACCAAAACCCAGCCATCGGCGCGACGCAATTCGATTTCGCCGTACTTGTTGATGCGGACGATGGAATCACCGGTCACGCCGGCTTGATGCAACTCTTTGAAGTCGATTTCGCCTTCGTTCACAACGTCAAGCAGCGTCTTGCCGGTCAGCTCGATGAATTGCATCGCGATGCATCCTGGGATTTCGATCGAGAAAGAATAGGAAAAGTAGGGGACAGTGTTTGGTCCGGTCGATCGCGGCCGTTTCGGCATCCGTCACGCAGGCTGGAAAAGGGGCCGCCTGAGCCAAGTTCGCGATCAACACCAAACACTGCTACGGTGGGTGGAGTCCGGCCATCAAAGCCGTGGCTATCAATTTACACCGGGTGGTGTATCTGGCGATATCGGGGATCATCGCCCAACCACCGTCGTCGAAGCGACCACGTCGCATTCTAGTTCGACGAAAAAAGGGGACATGAAAAAAACAAGGGACCCCATTTCCGCCTCAGCGCGCATTGGTGTCGCCACGGGGGCCATGCGGATTTCACGCTATTTACGTCTGGCAATTATCTTTGGTATCCCCGCAGGAATGGGCCGTGCGGAACGTCGGCGTTTCCTTGATCTGGAACGCGGCACCGGGCACCGGCCGACCGCCAGTGGTTGCCGGGCGATGGCCTTCCCCTGACACGTTGGGAGGCAAAACATGTCATCGATCTTTACGGTCTATTTGATCGCCGCAGCCGGTCTGCAATCAGCTTCTTCGGCTCACCGCCAAGTGGCCCGCGTCGACTTGATTGAACTGAATCATTTCGTCGACGAAGAAGGCCGCGAAGTCTTTCGGCAACTGATCTTTTACGATTGGTCCGATCAACAGAATCGTTTCTTGGTGCGTTCGTGGCGATTGATCAAGTCAGCCGATCATCTGCCCAAGCGTTCGTGGAATCCGCGAGGCTATTTTGCGTCGTGGCGTGAAAACGGCAGCATTCGAAGAGTCGAAGCCAGCCAGTTTCGCGAAACGTGGACACAGAAAGATCCGGAGAAACAGAACCGGCGTTGGCTGCCAGAGGATCAACGCAAAGCGTTGTGGGCCGAAAAGCCGGCAAGCCGTTGATTTGGCCTGCCACCTGACAGTGCTGCGAAACGCCGATCGGTCGCGTGCACCGATCGGTTAGGAAAGCGTCGCTCGGGTGGCATCGGGCAACACGCGATCCAAGAACCCTTTCGCGTGATCCAGGATGCAATCGTACTGAAGCGTTTCGACGTCTTCGCCGATGACTTCGACTTCGATCGGACCGCGATAGTTGTGCATCCGCAGCGTTTGCAACAACGTCGCAATTGGGACGTTGCCTTCGCCCAACAAGCAACGATTCATTTCGCCCAGCGGGCAATGATGGCCGTCGCCAAGCTGCAACAGACGCAGGTGCGGGATCACGTCCGGTAACCAGCGGACGATGTCGTCGTCCATCCCGACATGATACGTATCCAACGTCACGCCCAGGTTGGGGCTGCCCACCGCGTCGATGATTTCCAGGCAAGATTCCAGGTCGTTGATGAACGACCATTCGTAACCGCACCCGGGATGAATCGGCTCCAACGACAGGGTGACGCCGAATTCTTCGGCCACGCAGCTGACACGTCGCAGTGCTTCCAGCAAGGTGCGTCGCACGTGATTGCGGATGTGATTGTTGCGGCCGCCTGCGAGAACGATCAGGGTGCCGGCACGTAAGTTCGCTGCTTCACGAATGGCGACCATGGCATCGTCAACAGCCTCGTCGAACCGACGGCCGTCGCTGCCGGTAAAACCACCGGCCCAACTGAGCGACGTGGCGCTCAGCGACGATTCGGCCAATAGTTCAACCGTCCGGTCCAAGCCGAAGTCCTCCAGCTTGGGACGATAAATTCCGATGCCGCTGAAGCCTCGATTCGCGTACGCCAGGGCGTCATCCTGCATGTCCCAGCGAAGCGTCGAAAGCTGATTGATCGCTAACGTGTTCATCCGTGCGAGTGTCGATCTCCCGTCGTCCGAGCTGAGTTTCTTTCCGGGGCGTGGCGACCGTTTACGGTTGCGTCCCTGGTTCGTCGTGCCGCTGATGTCAGCGGCAGGAGTATGCCTGTCGTCGCGATCATTGTAAAGATTTGTTTGGCGTCAAAACGACCGACGCCAAAAGTTTCGGTGACAAGTTTTGATGCGACAAACGGAAGGATTCACCGGAGCGGGGCGTTATCGTCGGTGTGGCAAACGCCGGCCTTGCGTGCTGGCAACGGCCAACTGATTGTTCAATTCGTCCAACGACAGCGTGACGTAGCGAATGGTCATCAAAGCTTGCGGATCGATCTCACTAGCCGCCGCTTGTTTTGCTAGCTTTTCAACTTCGTTTTCCAGTGCGGTCAACCATGCCGGTGTATCCAAACCGACGCCGGCGGGCGTTTCGGCCAACTGTTCGGCTTCTTTTTCCAGCAGTTCGAACTCGGTGCACAACGTGTCATCTTCGGCGGCGTCCAGCGACGGTGCGACCAAGGCACGCATGCGGTCGATGGTCATGGGACGCGCGAAGCGTTCGCTGATGCGGTCGGCGACGGTCGGCATTCGCATCGCGTATTCTTTTTGCAGCTTCTGTAATTTTTGAACGTAGACCTCGGCTTCGCTGCCGATCCGCTCGCTTAGCGAACGTCGCCAGATCATGGCGGCCTGATCCATTCCCGCGTGCACCAAGACTTCGTGTGCCCACATGACGGGCTTCAGGTTCCAAGCGATTCGTTCGTAGCGAGCCCGGAGTCGCAAGAAATCCAAGAACATGTAAATCAGTTCGCCACGATCACTTTGCGTCGTGGTGCTGTTGTAGTCCAGGTATTCGGCATGGTGGTCGAACACCGATTCGTAGACCAGCGTGATCGCCCGCGATGCGGCGTCGACGGTGGTTTGGCCAGACAACAGATCGTCGAACAATCGCGTGTCTTGCAGTGAATCGTCGCCTTCCTTGATCGCGCGCTGCAACCACGACGAAACGCCTTGGTGCAATACAGCACGGATGTTGCCCAATTGCAAAAAGACCTGCGTGAACAACGGATCGCCGTAACGATCGATGAACGACACCAGCGAATCCCATTTCCGGGGATCGGTCACGGTTTCCAGCGGGGATAGCCGCAGCGTCTTGCTGTGTTCCAGCCAACTGCCCAGCATGATCTCGGTCAAGCGTTCGAGCGCAGGGATCAATTGTTCGGCCAAGCGTCGGTCGTGACCGATCGCCAAATCACGTCGCGCCTTGACCGCTTTTTCATCGACGTCGGTTCGTTCCGATGAGGATGTTTGGTGAGCTTGACGCACCGAGTGCACCACGGTGGAAACCAACGCGCGAAAACCGTCGGCGAACAAACCGTCAAACTCGGTGACCGCGCCGACGCCGATCGGATGATGCTGTTCCATCAGCCGTGCCGTTTCGATCAAGCGGCACGTTTCAATGATCAGTCCGCGTCGCGGCAGCCAATGGACTAAGTGCCGCAAGACGCGTTGCCGCAATCGCGCGACATAGATTTTGACGGGATCACCACCACGCGACAGTGGAATGTACAGCAGGCTTTTGTTGTGGATGACATCCAGGAATTCGGGAAACAACAGCCTGGCGTTTTCTGAGTTTCCGGAAATTAGTGCCGCAAACAATGCGACCGCTTGCGGATCATCCTCGGGGAACCGATCGGTGATCTCGCCGTCCGGTTTGCCCGACATCGCGTCAATTGCGGCGCACAGCAAGCGACGCGTGTCACTCATTTCGACCGCCGTGCCGATGACTCGTTCCATCAAAGAATCACGTAACAACCGTGTCCGGTCGTACGCTTTCATGGATTCCTTGTCGGTCCCGGCGGGTTTGATTTTGTAGTTGCGAATGTCATCCAACAGTTCCAGCAATCCGATGCGGTTTTCCCTTGCGCGGTCGGCCCAGGACGTCAGGTAGTCCAAGCTTTCCTCGGGTGCATCGTCTGGTTTGCTGGCGTGTCGGCTGACCAGCATGTCGGCGGCCAACGCCCACATGCGTGCCAGGGATTGCAAGAAGGCCAAGTGTTCGGTCAGACGTTTCGATTCGCTTTGCAGTTCGGTCTGGCTGCCGTTTTCTTCGCCGAACTCAAAGACGGCCCCTTCATTGCCGTCGTCAGTGGAATCTTCGTAGGTGACGTTTTCGTAGGCTGCGGCGTACGGGTTTTCTTCCTGGTCGTCTTCGTCCCATCCGTCCGCTTCGTTGGCTGCGGTCAGTTCCGCATTCCAATCGACCGAATCACGGGATTTGCGGTGGCCGTTGCTGCCCAAGTTGAATTCAGGCGCCGACCAATACTGTTCCGCGTTGGCTTCGTAGTAGTCGAACAGTTTTCGAACCAATGCCCAGTCCGGCGGTACCGAATCGTTCGCCGTGTCGGTTTCCGATCCATCGGCATCGGTCGTGGCCGTTTGCTGACCGCGGACGCGCAGCAGCCAGCGTTCGGACAACCGCGGCAGCGAACTACCGCCTTGGGAAAGACCAATTTCGTCGGCCCGACCCAGCCAGTGAACCAACAACGCCATCGCGGGAACAAAGTCCATTCGTTCCAACAGAGCCGAGATGACCAACGTGTAAGCACGCGGCGAATCGAACAGGTCGGCGTGTGGCGCCCAGAATTTCACATCTCCCGCCGCCGCACCGCCGCGGTGCCAAAGACGCAAGGCACGCGAAACCAACTTAGCCGACTCGTAGGATTCCAGCGGATCGGTCGCTTCGATCGAATCGATCGTGTGCGCGGCGAATTGACGCCACCATTCGGCGATCCGTCGATACAGTTTTTCCAGATGATCGTAGGCTTCGGTTTCGTCGCGTGCCGCCGCTTCGCTCCAGACACGCGCGATGTATCCGAAAAGCTGGTCCATCACATACAGGATGTCATCGACCCGCCCATCGTGGACCGAGTTTTCCGGCCCGGGGTACAGCGAAAAATTGCCACCGAATCCCAGGATGTCCCACGGGTCGATCAGGGCGCCGCATTGAATGGCCCGCTGCAAACGTTGGAATGCGTCATCAACAACGTCGACCGCAACCGACAGCCGACCGGCACGCAGGGCTCGCAAACCCGCGGTGACGTCACAATCAATCTTGGACAGCAGCCGGGCCGACGGAACCGCCACGACATCGGATTGTCGTTTAGCGGCGTCGGGATATCCCATGCGGGCGTACAAACGTGCCAGTTGGGCGTGCTGGACCTGTGTCGCGCGACGTTTGGCCAGCGAAGCGTTCAGGTACTGTCGTGCGGCGCCGAAAGGTTGGTGATGCGTTTGTTGTTCGGACACCAACCGCTGGGCATGGTCGGGGGCGATCTGGGTCAAGCGATCTTTGTAGAACGCATCGCGATATCCCGCGATGGGTTTCATCAACGAACCCAATGTGATTTCGCTGCCATATGCCGCCGGCCCCCAGCCGCTGATTCCGGAAGCCATCAGGATCGTGCCGGCCAGGACCGATGCCGATTCGACCAGCAATTCCTCGCGGCTCAGTTCCGAAGGCTCGTTGACCCGATCCAGCAACGCATTGAGTGTGACCTGCCGCAGCACAAACCGGTGAAAGCATCCGTCGTCTCCGACGCTGCGATCATCCCAACCACCGAAGTGATAGTTGGGGCGTCGATTGACGGGGTGATCAAAGTCATAGGCTCGCGGATCGAATGCCAATTCATCCAGACGATCCAGGTCCAGGCCCGCGGCGCGACAAATCGATTCGTCGGTATCCCGTAGCGTTTGCAGGGTCAGTTCGATGATCGCCTGGTACGGACCGGCCGAAACACCGACGTCGCGCAAATACAGCGGAATCGGGCGGACGAATTCGTGGGGGTACGGTTCGCCACGCCGGTTTTCCAACGTGGCGACCGGGCGATAACCCACATAGTCGTTCAGCCGATCGATCGAAGCAGTGACGACATCGGCGTCGTTGCCACGATCCAAATGGCACAGGATCGCCTCAGCCGCCTTGGCCAGAAAGAACCCGTTGAATACGTCTTCGGGCTCTTGATGAAAGAGCAGGTCGCTGTGGAAGTCCAAATAGGCCGGCAGCAATTCGCTCCATAGCAACCGCACGACACGGTCGGCTTGTTGGTGATCGGCGAATGCGGCTTGGTCCTTCTTCAGCTGCCGCAGCGTGTTGCGAAGCCATTCCTTAAGCACCAGCCATCCCGGCATCCCGATCAATGCGTTCTCACCGATCGCCTCACCGTAGACCGTGTTCCAAGCGGCCAGCGTTGTCAGGTCTGTCTTTCCCGAGGAAAAATTCAGGTACCCGGCAAGACGCTGCAGCGGATCACGAAGATTCTCCGGTACGGCGGGTAGCAACATGGGACGAAGGGGATCACTCGAGGTGATGGTTAGTGGCTGGGGGCAAGATTCAAGCCACGGGGGCAGGGGATCGTGGGGCGGGGCAGGACGATGTGGATCTGGTATCCGGGGGCAGGGGCTTCGCTTACTTGGACGACTTGGTCTTGCCGGCTTTCTTTTTCCCGGTCTTCTTCTTGGCCGATGCTTTGGCGGGCTGCGACTTGGCGGCCTTGGCTTTGGTAGCTTTCGGCTTAGCAGCTTTCGCCTTCTTGGTGGTCTTGGTCTTCTTCTTGCTCGACTTGGACGAGGTGCCGGTTTGGCCACCAAAGATCGCGTCCCAGCCTTCGCTGTATTTTTCGTTCGTGCCGACTCGCAAAATCGTCATGACTTCTTCGGGTTATTGATAGGGGTAGGGGAAAGGTGTTGGGGAAATGGAAGGGAGGCGGGCGGACGTTGCCACGCGGCCGACGCCAAGTAGGTCCGGGGCACCAGCGGATTGGTTCGCTGGTCCCGTCGACCGTGACGGGGAAAGCCGGCGTCATGCGACTTGCTTCGCCCCAAAGTTCGCCAAAGCGGCCGATCGAATCCGCCCCATCGCCGCGTTCTGTATTCGGTTGGCAAACGGGGATATTCGGGTCGCAACGGCGTTCACGTGTCCCCCCCGCCCACGCAAACGTCGGCGTCGGGGGGAACACGAATGGTTGGCAACGCGCGGGCACGGCCACGGTTACCAGGAATCGGGCGACGCCCCGATCGGGATGCCGTCGCGCCGAAGCGGTGGCAAGATTTCGCTAGGTCGCGTGGATGCTTTTGTAGCGAGACTTGCGGAATTCTTCTTCGCTGACCGATCCCAGTCGTTCGCGGAGATTGCGTTCGTAGTCGTCAAAATTCCCTTCGAACCAAGTCACGTTGCCATCGCCTTCAAATGACAGGATATGCGTGGCAAGCCGATCCAGGAACCAGCGGTCGTGGCTGGTGACGACCACACAGCCGGCGAAACTGGCGATCGCTTCCTCCAAGGCGCGTAGGGTGTCGACGTCCAAGTCATTGGTCGGTTCGTCCAACAACAGCACGTTGCAACCTTTTCGCAGCAACGACGCCAAGTGCACACGATTGCGTTCCCCGCCCGATAGGGTGCCGACCTTTTTCTCTTGGTCAGCCTTCTTGAAATTGAAACGCGACACGTAGGCACGGGAATTCAGGTGGCGGCCGCCCATTTCCAGGCTGTCATAACCGCCGCTGATTTCCTGATACACCGTCTTGTCGGGATCCAATGCGTCACGGGATTGATCGACGTAGCCCAAGTCGACGGTTTCACCGACACGGATCGAACCATCGTCCGGTTCGTCCTGGCCGGTCAACATGCGGAATAGGGTTGTCTTGCCCGCCCCGTTGGGGCCGATGACGCCGACGATTCCGCCCGGGGGCAAGCGAAACGACAGGTCTTTGATCAAGACCTTGTCGCCGAACGCCTTGCTGATGTTGTTGGCTTCGATGACGACTTCGCCCAGCGGTCGGCTGGCGGGGATCTGGATTTCCAGTTCGTCGGGACGGTCTTCAAACGCTTGAGCGGCCATCTGTTCATACGACTTGATCCGTGCCTTGCTTTTGGCTTGGCGAGCCTTCGGGCTCATGCGGATCCATTCCAGTTCGCGAGACAGGGTTTTTTCCCGCGCCTTTTGTTGACGTTCTTCCAAGGCCATCCGCTTGGCACGGTTTTCCAACCACGCGGTGTAGTTGCCTTCGAACGGGATCCCCTTGCCGCGGTCGATTTCCAGAATCCACTGGGCCACGTTATCCAAGAAGTAACGGTCGTGCGTCACTGCGACGACGGTTCCGGGATACTTTGCCAAGTGTTGTTCCAGCCAGAACACCGATTCGGCGTCCAGGTGGTTGGTCGGTTCGTCCAACAACAACAGATCGGGTTGGCGGATCAGCAACTGGCAGATCGCAACGCGGCGTTTTTCGCCGCCCGACAATTTGGTCACGTCGGCGTCACTGGGCGGCAGGTTCATGACCTCCATCGCGACTTCGACTTGACGGTCCAGTTCCCACAGGTTGTGCGTGTCGATGGTGTCTTGAAGCACCGCCATTTCATCGCACAGTTTCTGCATCTGGTCGTCGTCGGTGACTTCGCCCAGCAAACCGCCGATTTCGTTGTAGCGATCCAGAATGGCTTGACGTTCGGCGACCGCTTCTTGAACGTTTTCGAAAACATTCTTGTCCGGATTCAGCGGTGGTTCCTGTGGCAGATAGCCCGCGGTGAAACCTTTGCCCAGCCGCGCGGTGCCATCGAATTCGTTGTCTTGGCCGGCCATGATCCGCAACAGCGTCGACTTACCGGCGCCGTTGGGACCCAGGACGCCGATTTTGGCACCCGGATAGAACGCCAAGTGGACGTTGTCCAGAACGGTTCGCTGGCCATGCTTTTTGGTCAGGCCTTCGATCTGATAAATGAACTGTGTACCCATAAGGAAGCTGTAAGCGATGAGCTACTAGCGACAAGAAAGTGGTGAATCGGATGAAACCCGTGACAGCGGTTTGGTCACGGACGTTGGATTGTTTGAATCAACGGTTGGGGTTGCCTGAATAGGTTGATCGCCGCGATGCGTCGGTGATCATTCCCATTCGATGGTCGCCGGCGGTTTGCTGCTGATGTCGTAGCAAACGCGATTGATGCCTTTGACTTCGTTGATGATTCGCGTGCTGATCTTGGCCAGCAAATCGTACGGCAGGTGGCTCCAGTCGGCCGTCATGAAATCGTCGGTGTTGACGCATCGCACGGCGACGGCGCGGTCGTAGGTTCGGGCATCGCCCATCACACCGACACTTTGCACGGGCAACAGAACGGCGAACGCTTGGCTGGTTTCTCGATACAGTCCGGCGTCTTGGATTTCCTGGACGACGATGGCATCGGCTTCCCGCAGGATCGCCAATTTGTCTCGGGTGACTTCGCCCAGGCAACGGACAGCCAACCCGGGGCCGGGGAAAGGGTGTCGCCATACCAGGGATTCGGGCAACCCCAGTTCCAAGCCCAGACGCCGGACTTCGTCTTTGAACAAATCACGCAACGGTTCGATCAGTTCGAATCCCAGTTCGTCCGGCAAACCACCGACGTTGTGATGCAATTTGATGGTGGCCGCCGGACCATCGGGGTCGGCCCCACTTTCAATGACATCGGGGTACAGCGTTCCCTGGGCCAAGAAGTGCGCGTTTTCAATTTTCTCGGCTTCGTCTTTGAAGCATTCAATGAACGCGTGACCAATGCGTCGACGTTTTTCCTGCGGTTCGGTGATGCCCGCCAAGTCGGCCAGGAATCGATCTTCGGCGTCGACCACATGCAGGTCGGTTTTGAAGTGATTGGAAAATTCGTCGATCACCAACGACTGTTCGTTTTTCCGTAGCAATCCGTTGTCGATCAGAATGCACGACAACTGATCGCCGATGGCACGATACAAGAGCGCCGCGACGACGGAGGAATCGACGCCGCCGCTGAGCCCACAAATCACACGCCGATCGCCCACGATTCCACGGATCCGCTGGACCGCTTCGTCGGCGAAGTCGGACAAACGCCACGAATCTTCGCAACCGCAGACGCCGCGGACAAAGTTCCGCAAGATCTGGCTGCCCAGCGGTGTGTGGGTGACTTCCGGGTGGAACTGCATGCCGAAGATCGGACGGCTGCGGTGACGGATGGCGGCGAACGGGCAGGTCGGGGTGGCCGCCAAGGTTTCGAATTCGTCGGCGATCGCGCTGACTTGATCCCCGTGGCTCATCCAAACTTCGATCGATTCGGGCAGCCCGGCGAACAGACCATCCGACACCTGCACGTTGCAGGACGCGCGGCCGTACTCGCGGCTGGGCGTGTGGTCGACCTTGCCGCCCAGTGCGGCACACGCCAATTGCATCCCGTAGCAAATGCCAAGGACGGGGATGCCCAAGTCGAACAACGCCGGATCACATTGCGGGGCGCCGTCCTGGTAAACGCTTGACGGACCGCCCGACAAAATGATGCCTTTGGGGCGGAGTGCCGCGATTCGCTGGGCCGTTAAATCATGGCGAACGATCTGGCAGTAAACGTTTTGTTCGCGGACGCGACGCGCGATCAGTTGGGCATACTGGGATCCAAAATCCAGCACCAAGATCCGCTGATCGGTTAATTCTCCGGCGACCGAAACGTCCGCTGACGACGACCGGGTTTCTGTCGAACTCATGCCCGTATATCCCGTGACTTGGCACTCTGGCTAATCCGGGATTCTAGGAAACGGTGCGCGATGTCCCAAGGGGCAACATCACGCGGCATGCGGCAAACGTTCGGGTGATCAGCCCGATTCGGTGGCCGTTCGGTCTCGCCGGTTCGAATCGTCGCGTAGCTTTTGGCGGGCGCGACTGAGCAGCGATCCGATGCTGTTTTCCGACATGCCGACCGTCTGGCCGATTTCCCGGTACGACTTGCCTTCCAGGTGATACATCCGCACCGCGTCGGCTTCGCGGGGGTCCAAACGCAAAATCATTTGTTCCACCCGGTCGCGGTCGATCACCCGTTCGATCGACGTGTCGGTGGCGGCTTGCCGATCCAGCTGTTCGCCGGCGACCGAGGGCGGTTGCTTCTGAAACGACACCAGACGGCGGACGATCACCCGCCGCGCGATCACGGCCAAATAGGTCGCCAGGGAACAATTCCGCCGAAAGCGACGCAGCACCGCGCGATCGTTCTGCAGCAGGACGACGAAGACTTCCCCGACCAGGTCCTTTTCCGTTTCGCGATCCAACGTCAACCCACGCGACTGCGCCGTGTGATGGGCGACGTGAATGACCAAGCCTAGAAACCGGTCGACGAACTTGTCCCAGGCCTGCGGGGCACCGGCCAAGCAGCGTTCGAGCAGACGAAAATCGACTTCGGAAAGACTCACGGGGCGGTAACTTTGAAGAGAAGACGCTTCGATCCGTCGTCGTCGCAGGGATTATTTTGAATGCGAGGGGCAATGGCGGGACGCCGGCGACCGTGCAGGAGCGGGACGCCAATCACAATGATAGTCGCCTGGCCGCAGAAGTCGCAGCGATCGCTGGCGGCTTGCCCGTCCTTTTTTCCTGTCCACCCGATCCCGCCCGATCGGGCGGGAATGCGGAAGTGACGTGCTTTTTTGTATACTGCGTCGCGACGCCGGTCTCGTTGAGGGTGCGTGTTTTGAGCGTTTTTGGTCTTGTGGAGGGGTTGTGCAACGACAACGTCAGCTGGAGGTGACGGATTTCGGCAAAACGTCCGGATGGGGGCTTTTTGAGGGGCATTCTGACCTAGGTTTCATTCAGCGGGAGGGCTGATTGTCCAACAACGGCACCCGCAATCGACGGACCCACGCTCACAACTTGACCGACCAACCCCCATGTCCGACCTGAATCCATCGTGCCCTCTGGAATCTTCGGCAAACCCCGCCTTTGCACCCGTGGTGGCCGCGTCGCCCGCTGCGTCTGACCCAACGAATCCGTCGGTCGCACCGCCGGAATCACGCGTGGGGGATCTGCTGGCGGGGCTGCGCGAAAACGCCTTAGCACCGGCCGATTCGGGAACTGCGTCCCAGGAAGCTAAATTCGAAAACCATTTGGCGATGGTTCGTCTGGGCATGGCGACATCGCTGTACTACGCATTGCGCACCAAGCACGCACCGACGGCTGCACACTGCTTGCGTGTTGCCTTGGCGTGTTCGGCCTGGGCGCAGCGTCTGGGGTTGAACGACGAGTCACGCGATCGCATCGAAGTCGCCGCGCTGCTTCACGACTTGGGCAAAATTGGGATCCCCGATCGGATCCTGCGTAAGCCTGGAAAGCTTTCGGTCGACGAACAGTTGGCGATGGGCACTTGTCCGCAAATCGCTTGCGAAATCTTGCGTGGATGCACCGCGGATACGGAATTGTTGGACATCATCCGCTACGCGGACACTTGGTACGACAGCCGCCGCCAGGACGAATCGATGCGTGGCGACGCGTTGCCGTTGGGATCGCGAATGCTGTCGATCGCCAGTGCTTTTGACGCGATGACGACTGACCAAGTTTATCGGCCGGCACTCAGCCGCGAACGCGCGATCAGCGAACTGATCCGAGGCAGCGGCACACAATTCGATCCGGAATTGAGTTTGGATTTCGGCGTGATGCTGGAACAGCGTCCCGAGTTGCTGCAGGGGGCCGTCGTCAATCGCTGGCTGCAGAAGTTGGGCCAAGATGTCGATCGTCCGATGATCGGTGGCGACGCCGCAGCGTTACAGGTCAACACGCAAACCACCCGCAAGTACGTCAAGCGCCGCGACGAGTTCTTCCTGGAACGTCTGTCGGATCACATGACCGAGGGGATGGTGTTCGCCGACGGCGAAGGCACGGTCGAGCGTTGGAATCACGCGATGACACGGATGACGGGCATCGCCGCCGACGCGATCATCGGCCAGCGTTGGAAGGATGAAACCCTGCGTTTGCGGGATACCGATGGAACGCGATCAGGATGCCCCGTGACGGATTGTTTGCGCGGCGGAGGCCAGGTTTCCAAGAAAATGATGATCGAGCGTCCCGGCAAAGATCCGTTGCCGGTGCACATTCAAGTGTCGCCCGTGATGGGCAGCGAGCCTGGATTGCAGGGCGTCGTGGTCATCCTTCACGACTTGTCCGACAAAGCCGACTTGGAACAGCGTCTGGAAAAACTGAACAACAAGGTCACCCGTGATCCTTTGACCGGGGTGGCCAACCGTGCCGAATTCGATCGGCAATTGTTGGAACTGACCGAGTCAGCCAAATCCGGGGAAGCGACGTTCAGTTTGGTCATTTGCGACATCGACCACTTCAAACAAGTCAACGATGTGCACGGTCATCCGGCCGGTGACGATGCTTTGGTTCAGTTCGCCCGTTTGCTGGAATCGCACAGCCGCGACGACGATTTGGTGGCCCGTTATGGGGGCGAAGAATTTCTGTTGTTGTCCGCCAACTGTGACAACGCCACGGCGACTCGGCGTGCCGAAGCGGTTCGGCAAGCGTTGGAAGTGATGCCGCTGAAGAGCATCGGCAACGACTGTATCACGGCCAGCTTTGGCGTCACAGAATTCCAGTCCGGCGACACCAGCCAAACCATTTTGGCACGAGCCGATCGCGCCCTATTGCAAGCCAAATCCAATGGCCGAAACCGCGTGATCCAACTGGGCAGCGGCCGTGCCACCGATGCCAGCGAATCGGTCGGTAAACGATCCGGTTGGCTGGGCTGGCTGGACGGAAACCGCAAGGCGGCCAAGGAGGAGTTCGTCGTGCTGACGACGGTTCCGCTGGAATTGGCCGTGGAAAAACTGCGCGGCTTCATCGCCGACCATCACGCGGAAATCATCCAGGTCAAAGCCGACCAGTTGGAATTGCGAGTCAACGCCCTGTGCAGCAGCGGCGGCCGACGTGTCGCCGACCAGCAGATCACGTTGCAGGTGTTGTTGACCCTGAGTGATCAGATGAGCGGGGCACGCGTGCGTCAAACACGTGTGCACGCCCATATCCGCCCGGTCCGCAACCGTGACCGCCGTCGTCGCGAACTGCACGCCTGTGTTTCGCAGGTCGTCAGCAGTTTGAACTGCTATCTAATGGGCCAGGTGCAATCGGCCGAGGAAGCCTAGACTCGTCGCCACGGCTGGTCTGTCAATGTCCTAGCCCGCTGCCGCTGACGGTCGCGGTCATGGCCCCCCGTTTCGCCACCGCTGGGCGAACCGCTATGGTTTTGTAGGTTTTGTGTCCTTTCACGCTTCAAAACTTCTTAACCCGAGTACGGACAGCGACATGGCTTACACCCTTCCCGATTTGCCCTACGCATACGACGCGCTGGAACCCCACATCGACGCGCGGACGATGGAGATCCACCACACCAAGCACCACAACGCCTATATCACCAAAGTCAACGCGGCGATCGAAGGCACCGATCTGGAAAAGCTGAGCATCGAAGACCTGGTCAGCAATCTGGGTAACGTCCCGGCCGACAAGCTGGGGGCGGTTCGCAACAACGGCGGCGGACACGCCAACCACAGCCTGTTTTGGACCGTGATGGGTCCGGGCAAGGGCGGCCAGCCCAGCGGCGATTTGGCCGACGCGATTAACAAAGCCTGTGGATCGTTTGACGGTTTCAAAGAAGCATTCAGCAACGCCGCAGCCACCCGCTTCGGCAGCGGTTGGGCTTGGTTGTACGTCGACGGCGGCGAACTGAAAGTCGGCAGCACGGCCAATCAAGACAGCCCGTTGATGGGTGCCGACATCGCCGGCATCTCGGGCACGCCGATCCTGGGATTGGATGTCTGGGAACACGCGTACTATCTGAACTATCAAAACCGTCGCCCCGATTACATCGGCGCGTTTTTCAACGTGGTGAACTGGGACGCCGTTGCCGAACGCTACGCCGCCGCAAAGTGATCAAGCGGTTCCAAACGCAATGAAAAAAAGCCTCGCCGGTGATGGTTCGCCGGCGAGGCTTTTTTGTGGCATCGTCATGGATCATCGGCGGTTACGCCAGCTTTTCAATGATCGCGTTCAGGGTTGGGCTCGGTCGCATCGCCGCTGATGTCTTCTCGCAATCCGGCAGATAGTATCCGCCGATGTCGACCGCCGCGCCCTGGGCGGCATTCAGTTCATTGACGATCGTCGATTCTTCTTGCTTCATCGCCGCGGCGATCGGTGCAAACGTTTTCGCGATGTCCGCGTCTTTGTCTTGGTTGGCCAACGCATCGGCCCAGTACATCGCCATGTAAAAGTGGCTTCCGCGGGTGTCCAGTTCACCGACACGCCGCGAAGGCGATTTGTTTTCCGACAGGAACGTTTCGGTGGCCTGGTCCAGGCACTGGGCCAACAACCCGATCTTGTCGTCGTTGCGTTTTCGTCCCAAGTCGTCCAGCGACGCGGCCAACGCCAAAAATTCGCCCAGCGAATCCCAACGCAGGTGGCCTTCTTCGACAAACTGTTGCACGTGTTTGGGGGCCGAACCGCCCGCACCGGTTTCGAACAATCCGCCGCCGGCAAGCAACGGGACGATCGACAACATCTTGGCACTGGTGCCCAGTTCCAAGATCGGGAACAAGTCGGTCAGGTAATCCCGCAGGACGTTGCCCGTCACGCTGATTGTGTTTTCGTTCTTGGACGCCCGCTGGCAGGCATGCAGCGTTGCATCGACCGGTGCCAAGATTTGGATGTCCAGCCCGTCGGTGTCGTGATCCTGAAGGTATTGCTGGACCTTTTGAATCAAGTTGGCATCGTGGGCTCGGTTCTTATCCAGCCAGAAAACGGCGGGCCAAGACGTCACGCGGGATCGTTCGACGGCCAAACGCACCCAATCCACAACGGCCACATCTTTCGTTTGACACATCCGCCAGATGTCGCCCTTGTCCACGGCATGTTCGAAAATGACGTTACCGTTTTCGTCGGTGACTTTGACGACGCCGTCGGCCGGGATTTCGAATGTCTTGTCGTGCGAACCGTATTCTTCCGCCTTCTTGGCCATCAAGCCGACGTTGTTGACGGTGCCCATCTTGGTCACGTCGAAGGCGCCGTTGTCGCGACAGAAATCGATCGTCGCCTGATAGACGCCGGCGTAGCAACGATCGGGAATGATCGCTTTGGTGTCGTGCAGTTTTCCGTCGGGACCCCACATCTTGCCGCCGCTGCGGATCGCCGCCGGCATCGACGCATCGATGATGACGTCACTGGGGACGTGTAGGTTGGTGATCCCACGATCCGAATCGACCATCGCCAGGGCAGGGCGTTGGGAATAGGTCTGCTGGATGTCGGCGTTGATTTGCTGCTGTTGTTCTTCCGGAAGCGATTGAATCTTATCCTCCAAGCCGCCCATGCCGTTGTTCGGATTCACCCCCAGTGATTCCAAGGTGTCGGCGTGCTTGGCAAAGACGTCCTCAAAGAAAACGCTGACCGCGTGGCCGAAGATGATCGGGTCGGACACCTTCATCATGGTCGCTTTCAGGTGCAGCGACAGCAGGATACCTTCACGCCGGGCCGCATCGATTTGCTCCGCCAGGAACGCCCGCAGCTTTTTTACGCTCATCACGCTGGCGTCGACGATTTCGTTGTCATCCACGGCGACGGCTTCTTTCAAAGTGACCGTTTGACCGTCGGTGGTGTCCAGGCTGATTTTCAGGCTGCCAGCCTTTTCGATCACCGCCGATTTTTCGCTGCCGTAAAAGTCGCCGTCGGACATGTGGGCGACGTGTGCTTCGGAATCGGAGGCCCAATCACCCATGGAATGCGGATGAGCCTGGGCGTACTTCTTGACCGGCGCTGCGACACGGCGGTCGCTGTTGCCTTCCCGCAGGACGGGATTGACCGCGCTGCCCAAAACCTTGGCGTAGGTCGCGCGGATCTGTTCTTCCTCCGGGGTGGACGGTTCGGCGGGATAGTCCGGGACGCGGTATCCCTTGGACTGCAATTCCGCGATCGCCGCGTTTAGCTGAGGAATCGATGCGCTGATGTTGGGCAGTTTGATGATGTTTGCATCGGGCGTCTTGGCCGCTTTGCCAAGCTGTGCCAACGCGTCGGGATACGCACCGCCTTCGGGCATGCTGTCGGGAAACGCCGACAGAATTCTTCCAGACAGGGAAATGTCCTTGGTTTCGAACCGAATGCCCGCGGCGTTGCCGATCGCTTGAACGATGGGCAGCCACGAAAACGTCGCCAATGCGGGAGCTTCGTCGGTGTGGGTGTAGGCGATGGTCGGTGTGGTTTCAGACATGCTGGCCTGTCGAGTTCGGGGCGAAATGACTGTGAAAAGCCTGCGTTTGGCAGCAAAAATTGTCAATGCGTGGTGGACGGCTGACCGCCGGGCCCGCGGGGAAGATGCGTCCATGAAAAAAGCCGTGGTGCGGGTGGCACCACGGCTTTTGATTTGACGACCGACGACGTCACGTCGGCCTGGGCACGGGCACGATTACTCGTCGCCGCCGGTCGGGATCAGCGGACCTGCGCTGCCCAAACCACCCTTCAGGTCTTCGTCGCTGACGCTGCTGCTCGGGACACCGCTTTCGGCGGCTTCCTGTGCGGCGGCACTCTTTTCTTGTTCCTCGCTCCAGTCGACCCGCTTCAGCGACAAGCCGATCTTGCGTTCGTCGGTGTCCACACGCAGGACCTTGACCTCGATTTCGTCGCCGACTTTGACGACTTCTTCGGGGTCTTCGACCTTGTGTTCGGCCAGTTCGCTAATGTGCAGCAAGCCTTCCAGGCCGTCTTCGAGTCCGATGAAGACGCCGAAGTTGGTGATCTTGGTGACCTTGCCCTTGATCAGCTGGCCCGGTTGATACTTGTCCGGAATGTCGCCATCCCACGGGTCGTTGTCCAGTTGCTTCAGACCCAATGCGATCCGGCGGCGTTGTTCGTCGACGCTCAGGACGCGGCAAGCCAGTTCTTGGCCCTTTTCCAGCATTTCGCTGGGATGGCTGATCTTGCGGGTCCACGACATGTCGCTGACGTGCAGCAGGCCGTCGATGCCTTCTTCCAATTCGATGAATGCACCGTAATTGGTCAGGTTGCGGACCTTGCCGTTGACGTCGGTACCTTCGGGGTAACGTTCCAAAACGTCGTCCCACGGGTTCTTTTGGGTTTGCTTCATGCCCAGCGACAATTGCTGGCCTTCCGGATCGACGCCCAAGATCATCACGTCGATCTTGTCGCCGATGTTGACCAGTTCGCTGGGGTGATTGACCCGTTTTGTCCACGACATTTCGCTGATGTGGACCAAGCCTTCGATGCCGGGTTCCAGTTTGACGAACGCCCCGTAGGACATGACGTTGACGACTTCGCCGGGGTGAACCGAATCGACCGGGTACTTCTCTTCGATGTTTTCCCAGGGGTTGCGGTCCTTTTGCTTCAGACCCAACGCGATCTTTTGCTTCTCGCGATCGATGTGCAGCACCTTGACTTCGATCTCTTGGTCGATCGAAACCATTTCGGTCGGGTGTCCGATGCGTTCCCAAGCCATGTCGGTGATGTGCAACAGGCCGTCGATGCCGCCCAAGTCGACGAAGGCACCGAAGTCGGCGATATTCTTGACGATCCCCTTGCGGATCTGGCCGACTTCCAGTTCCTGCATCAGATACGCGCGGTCTTCTTCGCGTTGACGTTCGATCAGGCTTCGGCGGCTGATAACGATGTTGCGACGGGTGTCGTCGATCTTCAGCACTTCGGCTTGGATCACGCGGCCGATGAAATCGCCGATGTCGCCCGGACGGCGGATATCGACTTGGCTGCCCGGCAGGAAGACGTTGACGCCGATGTCGACCAACAGGCCGCCCTTGATCTTGCGAATCACGGTACCGGTGACCACTTGGCCCTCGGCGACCGATTCCATCATCTTTTCCCACTCGATGATCTTTTCGGCTTTGCGCTTGCTCAGCGCGATCATGCCGTACGGGTCATCGGCGGCGCCCAGTTCGTCCTCCATTTCCTCGATCAGGACACGCACGGTGTCGCCGACCTTGGGCGGGTCTTCGTCGGCACCCCATTCGTCCAGCCCGACGGTGCCTTCGCTCTTGAATCCGACGTCGATCAATGCCCATTCGTCATTGAGTTCGACGATGCGACCGTCGACGATTTTGCCTTGGGCGTAATCTTGTTGCTCAGCGGCGATCGCATCGAGCAGCCAATCTTCGGCCTCTTCCTCCGGAGCCAGCACGGCCAGTTCGTTGAGGATGTCGTCGTCTTCGAGGTTGCGAATGAGGTTACGGTTGACCATGAAAAATTCCGGGGACGCAGGCGGTCGGTCTTAAGAAAAAATGCGTGACCGCGCTGGTGGGGTTGGAGGAACGGGAAATCGATCGCCCGGCCGGGGAAAACCCGCAAAGAAGGCCGGTCGGCGGATCGGCGCATGGGGACACGTTCCATGCACAGGGTCTGGGAGGGTAACAAAGCCCCGCGGTGATCACAACGTCTATCGGCCGACAAATCCCGGCTTTGCATGACCGGGACGATGAATTCCCCCACGTCTAGCCATGAATCCGATGCGGGGTTATGAAAGTCGGCCTTCCCAAGCGGCCCGGCCCCTGTTTCCCCCCGCCCGTTTCACGATTTCCCCCCAACACAACATTTCGTCCAGATCTCGATCATGTCCAAGAACTTTGATGTCCGCCTTGCCCTGGGGGGCGATCACGCCGGCTTCACCCTGAAATCCGACGTTGCGAAGCGGTATGCCGACCAAGTCGTTTCGCTGGTCGATTGTGGGACGGACACGGCGGAAAGCTGTGACTATCCCGATTTCGCCGTCGCGGTGTCGAAAGAACTGTTGGCCGGACACGCCGACAAAGGCTTGCTGATTTGTGGCAGCGGTGTCGGGGTCAGTGTCGCGGCCAACAAGATCCCGGGAATCCGCGCGGCAATCTGTCACGACACCTATTCGGCACGCCAGGGTGTGGAGCACGACGACATGAACGTCCTGTGCATCGGCGGCCGGATCATCGGCAGCGAATTGGCGTTTGAGATCATCGATGCCTTTTTGAACGCCGCCTACGCACCCCAGCCGCGGCATCAGCGTCGGCTGGACAAGGTGCTGGAGATTGAAAAGAAGGGCATCCAGGCCTGATCGACCATGGCAACGGATGGGCGTTGCCGTCAATTGGGCTAGCGGTCTTCCATTTCGGCGACGCCCTTCTTGCGGGCCTGGACCGCCATTTTATAGGCCTTGTCTTCGCCATACTTTTCGACACTGAATCGCTTGGTGCGGCGGACGCCCTTTTGCGGACTCCACTGGGCCACCCAGTATCGGTAGGTCGGCTGTGAAGGCCAACGTGGGTCCTTTTCTTCGACCAAGCGAACGCCGACGACTCCGGAAGTGTTGTTGCTGCGTTGTTTCTTGGCCAGCTGCTTGGCGCTGTATCCCGCCAAGCCGCCTTCCAGTTCATCGCGGTACTCTTTCGCCGCGGCCAGAGCCTTTCGTTTGCTGCCGTACTCCTTGTCGCTGAAGTACCAGGACGTCAATTCGCCCCGGCGCATGACACGGACCAGATAGCCGCCGGTCGTTTTGCGGTCGATACGGGTGATGTTTCGGTTGGCTCGCATGGATCTTTAGCCCCGTGGGATGGGGCCCTGGCAAGAGGATGTGGGGATGGGGCGGGGCAGGGTCGTCCGTGGGGATGTCGTTCATCCATGCTCGTCCGATCAGGGCGATCGGGCCGCCAAGGGAACATCATCCTAACCAATGCGTTTTGTTCCTATCGGGTGCATCGATTGGAAACGGAATCACCGATCCGGTGCATCGCGTGGTTCCCGCGGCGGACCCCCTATTCTAAACACATTCTCCGCGTGGCGAAACAAGCGGGACAGTCGGGGCGGGGCGGCGGTCGGATTGCGGCCAACCGATGCGACGGACCGCGCACGACCCTGGCCGCCCGCGATCGAGTCGCGGGCGGCCAGGGTCGGTTGTTTCTTTCGGTCCGAATCAGCCGGCACGATTGAATTTTAGTCCGCCGTTGTTGGCACCGTCCAAGGTGAAGGTGAATTCGTCACCGCCGCCGACCCAGGTGCCCTGCATCTGTTGCAGATCGTTGGCTCGAACCAAAGTCAGCTGTTTGTCCTGCAGGCGATACTGTCCTTGGAAGGAATTCGATTTTCCGCCCCGCGTCGCGGTCCAGACGAACTTTCCGTCGTCGCCCAAGGTCAAGCGGACCGATTGGTTGCCCGACAAATTGACCGACCAGGTGCCGACTTCTGCGCCGCCGGCCGGCGATTCACTGGCCGCGGCGGAACTGAATTCCGGGATCGTTGCGGCGGGTTGTGCCGGGGCCGTTGCGGTGCGTGACGACTGTGTGGCAGTTTCGGTCGACTTGCTTTCCGTGGTCGAAAGCGATGCCAGGATCTGCAACGCGGACTGCTGAGCGTTCACGCTGGTTTTCGCTTCAGCCGTTGACGGTTGCGTCGCGGGCTGTTGTGTCGTGGGCGCCGCGTTTTGGGGGACCTGGTTGGTTGCGACACGGTTTTGCACCGGAGCTTGATTTGTCGGAACACTTGCAGTGTTAACGTTCGGTTGCACCGGAGCATTGCCCGTGGTCGCCTGGGCGGCAGTCGCGGGGGAGGCGATTTGGCGTTGCGTGATGGTTTGCGTCGCTGGGATGCCTTGCGGTGCCGCCGGTCGGATCGTCGACACGCTAGACGACTGCGGGTAACCCGTTTGGGCGTGGTAAGTTGCAGGGGCCGCGTACGAATTTGGTGCCGAGTAATGGCTGGTGGTCGCACGATGCGTGGAGTAGGTCGCTTGGTGACGGGTGACTTGCTGGCGGCGAGTCATCACCGGCGGTGCGCCGGTGGCAAATCCGCGGCCGCGGAACGAACCCAAGCGTGAACTGCTGAATCCGCCTCCGCCACAGGCTTCCGCGGCAGGTGTGCCGGCGACGGTGATCGCGGCGGTGACGGTCAGGACGAACAGCTTTTTGATGGAGCGTTTCATGGCAGTATTCCGGTTCAGGGCGGTGTGTGTGGTGGATCGTCGTGGCAGGCGACTTCCTTGCCTCGACAATGGACTCAGCGTGAACCCCGCCGCGTTGTTACAGCGAAATTTCCTGGATTCTGCGGATTCAGATTCCTCCCGTAGCTGGACGCGCCAGCGTTCAGAGGCCATCGCGGCCTGAGCCCTCCGCGGGCCCAGCTACGGCTTGATTTGAAAAAGTTCGCGTTGCATTCAGCAGCCCTCTGCCATTTCGGGGCGATTCCAATTTCCTCGCAGATCACAAAATCATGCCGCAGGACGACTACCTAAAGCGTCTCTGTCCGGGGGCTTATCAGGGCGAATCTTGGGTCCACTGGTCGCTGACGATGGACGGGCGCGCCACCGGTTGGTTGGATCCTCGGTTTTTGTATCGATTTCGCGAGATCCTGACGCACACCGGATTCAGGCATCGGATCGCTTGCCTGGTGTATTGCCTGATGCCCGATCACGTCCACATGCTCTGGCATGGATTGGCCGACGATTCGGATCAGCGCGCGGCGACGAGTTTTTTTCGCAAACAAACCAACCTATCGCTAAAGCGAATTGGTTTTCGGTGGCAATTGCAGGCGTACGATCGCGTTTTGCGTGACACGGAGGTCGAACAGACTGAGCTGCGGGCGATTGTGGAATACATCGTTCGAAATCCCGAGCGGGCGGGCTTGATCGATCACAAACGGTTCGCGTCATACGCATATTCCGGCTGTCGACTGCCCGGTTTTCCCGACCTGCGGTTGTTCGAAGAAGACTCGTGGCCGCGACTCTGGCGGGCGCTTTCCTATTTGAAACGAACGGATTTGTTTCATGTGGCTGATTCAAAGCGAGGCTGATGGGATGGAATTCAAAAGTAGCTGGACGCGCCAGCGTTCAGGGGCCATTGCGCCCTGAGCCCTCCGCGGGCCCAGCTACGGATCTTTATGTGCTGCGCCCTGAGCCCTCCGCGGGCCCAGCTACGGGTTGCTGGACTCGTTCAGTCGGCCAGCCAGGATGCCAGGGTGGCGGCAGCCGATTTTTCCTTGGCGTCGGGGTTCAGTTCGCTGTTCATCGCCCCGGCGATCTTGGCGACGTATTCGATCGTTCCGCTGACGGCTTCGTCCGGGGCGGTCGCGTCCAGTTTGGCCATGTAGATCAACAAGAATTCGCCATTGTCGTTCTTTTCAACGGCCCACGAGCCGATCTTCGTCGCGGAACTTTGCCGTAACAGCCGCATCATCAGCTCGGTCGACGGGGATTCCTTGGACACTTGGACCAGCGACCAAACACGTCGTACGTCGGCACGCTGGTAGTATTCCGTGTTCTTAGCGACGAAAACCTGCTGTTTCTTTCCCGTGGCATATTCGAAGTCCACGCGATAGTGGCCGGTCGAGTGCTTTTCGTGCTCGATGCCGGCGTTCTCCAGCAGGGTCTTGGTTGCGACGGGGGCCTGTTTCCAGCCTTCTGCCATGAATTTCCGGATTTCCAGAACGTCCACGCAAAAGCTGACCAACGGGCTTTGAGGCGAAAACGACTGGGCGATCGCCACCAATTGGCCTTCGTCATTGACGACCGGGCCGCCGCTGTCGCCAGGCTTGATCGGGCTTTGGGTCTCCACGGCGCGAAAATCGTGTTCGCCGTGGCTGGATTTGAATTTCTTGTCATAGACACTGCGGACGCGGCCGGCGGTGTACACCCACAGCACGTCGCTGTCCCCCGGGTTTCCGATCGTGTCGACCTTGGATCCCGGCGTGGTGCTGGTTTCGGCAATCGTGATCGCTTCGGCGTTTTCGGGGGCTTTGGGCAACTGAATCAGGGCCAAATCCCGACGCCGATCGATCGCCACGACTTTGCCGGGCTGGGCCAGTTTGACGACGTTGGTCAGGTAGTGTTTGCGTTCGACCCGCGGCAAGCCGTTCTTGATATCGGGGAAGAAGACCACGGCCGAACGGCTGTCGCCGACCACATGAGCGTTGGTCAGCACCAGCCGCTTTTCCGCGTCGACATAGACGCCCGTTCCGGTGGACGTTTCGTCGTCGGCATCGCTGGTGATGATCCAAGCGGTACTCTTCAAGACACGGTTGTAATTCTCCGAATCGGCGCTCGCGTTCGTGCCGGTGCCGACGGCAATCACTGCCATCGCCAGGCCGAAGATGCACCGAATCAGGTTCCGGACGGATCGTTCAGACGTGTTCATGGGATTGTCTCGTGGTTGAGGCCCGCGATGAGCATCGCAAAGCCGGGCAGAAAAAAGGTTCTCGATGACGGTTTCATGAATCCAAGCGGCAAGTCTCAGCCGATGTAACACGCTTCTTTCCTGCTTCGGCGTGTTTTCGCGGTCGGCCAGCTGAGTCACTTGGCCCGGTCGAAACGCAGCGTGGTCGTGCCAAGCGTCCAATCAAACCGATCGGCGGCGGCGATGTTCAGTTTGCCGCGAAGCGTCAGTTTGTCGTCGCCGACGAGCGTTAGAACGTCTTGGCCGCGTGTCGCTTTTCCCCGCGAGATGTTCGGTTTTTGTCCTTTCAAATGGACCAGCACGAAGCTCGCGTCTTTGGCGAACTCGATTGCCATCGCGTCGCCACCCGGAAGCCGGGTCGACCAGCGTCCGACCAGCGATATCCGTGGTTTTGCCGGCAATTCGGCCACCGAAGCCGGCGTGGGTTTCGTGGCATCAGCTGTCGACTTCTTCGGTTCGGCGGCCGCAGGCGATGACGCGGCGTCTTTGGGCGATTCGGTTTCGACGGCCGAAAGCAACTGTTTCAGCAGTTCCGGGTTCTTGCGAATCAGCCGGGTCAATTGCTGGAGGTCGTTTCCGTCCGAAGTGCTGTCCGAATCAGCTTCCTCGAACACTTCGCCCATCGACAGTTCGGAAAACAGGCCTTGTTGTGCGTTGACGTTGGATGACCCGGCGGCAGCCACCGTGAATGCGAACAGGGTCAGGCACAGGATTCGGTAGATCGAAGGAGTCATGGCACGGGCCTCTCGAAGTTTCAGGGGGGCAGTCCGCGACCGGGGTGTTGGCCGAACGGGACGCCACGCGTGTGTTCTTTCTTTCCAAGCGGAATCCAGACGCATGCGTTACATCGACATTGACTGGCAGTTGCAGACGCGGCCGTTCGGGTCCCGATCTCTACGTCCCTAAATGCGCCGGCATTCAGGCCCCGGGCTTCCGGTGCTGGCATCAGCATTCCGGGTTCAACCTCGGTATCGGAACCAGAAATGGAATTTTCGGATTTCCGTGTAACACATCCGTTTCGCCCTCGCTTGGCTCGTTAGTCACCTGACGAGCGAAAACGACGAGGCTTGGCAGACTCGCGATTTCGTCATTTGAAAAACTCGACTGCCTTCTAAGGAACGAAACGATGTTGAAGAAGATCCTGTTCGCTGTTGCTCCCATGGTCCTGTTCGCCGGCAACGTGATGGCTGACGACAACTTGTTGGAAATGGTCGCCAAGTTGGAAGCGTCGCAAGACGAAGCCAAGGTCGCCAAGGCTGACGAAGACCTGCTGGGCCAAGCCGATGTGGATGCCCTGTTGGGGGAAGAAGGCGGCAGCGATGAAGAAGCCATCGCGGCCTGCTACCGTCGCTATCGCAGCTACGGTCACTTCGGATACCGCAGCTATGGCTACCGCTACTACACCCCGGTTTACCGCAGCTACTGCTACCCCGTGGTTCGCCACTACACCCCGGTCACTTACAGCTACTACACGCCCGTCTACAGCAGCTACTGGGGTTGCTGGTGATCCAACCGGAGCTGCCAAGCCATCGTCGCGGCAGCACGACATAGCTTCCGCAGCCCGGTCGCCGCAACCATCGGCCGCCGGGCTTTTTTTGTGCCCTCGTTCGGCAATTGAAAACCCGTCCACCCAAACATTCTTTGATCACATCAAGGTGAAAGAAACCATGAACTGTTCCAAAACCCGTCTGTTTTCCATGATGCTGCTCGCGATTGCAGCGACATCTTTCTCACCCGTGTCCGCCCAGATCGTGCGAACCGATGATTTGTTGACTGCGTCGCGATGCGACCACGTGATCGGCATGATGCACCGCTATGGCGTCAACAACAGCATCGATCGGTCGGCATCGTATTCCATGCTCCATCACGGCCCGTTCGGTGCGGCGGTCATTCCGGTCGGCGAACTTGGCGATTTATGTATCGCCAACATCAGCCGTGTGGCCGACGATAACCCGGCCTGTGGGCCCAAGATCGCCGTCGATATCAAGAACCACAGCATTCGTGACGTTTGTGATTTTCATGTCACGGCCGTCGCAGTGCTGGGCCGCATCTTTCCGACCAGCCCCAACGTGACGGCGAAAGTCGACAAAATCTGCGCTGGCCAAACCGTCCAAATTCAATTGACCCTGCCGCTGGACGCACTGGCGATGGGCAACCGCAACGGTCAAGCCATCGGTTTTCAACGTCTGGTCGTTGCGATTGACAGTCACGACGTGCTGATGGAAACGAACGAAGCCAACAACTTGCGTGCGTTGGATGTCACCGAGATTCCTTGGCTGACAACGACCGTGACCACGGAAGTCAGTGCCACGGAGGTGGGCAGCGTGGAAACGGGTGCGGGGACCGTTGTCACGACCAGCGCCGCCAATCCCCAAGCCCAGGCGGCAAGCGTTGCACCCACAGCAACGGAGACGACCGTGGCCACGCCACCCGCCTCGTCGGCCAACGGCGAAAGCCAAGGTCAGGCTGAACCGACCGTTCCGATGACGGATCTGCAGTCAGCGATCAAGCAGATGGGCCAGTCCTCGGTCACAGCGGAAAAGGCGGCTGCCGGCACGTTGTGATTCCCACGCGTCGGAAGGAAAAGCGATCGAGATCACCTTCGGCTCGCCAATGAATCCGTCGTGCATTGATTGCCGCGGATTTTCGGCGAGCCTTTTTGATTGATCCGATCGCGTTGCTTAGGTCGGGCGTTAAAACAGCGGCTGGAATGGCTTGTCCAACAGGCCGGCTTGGTGGGAAAGGGCTGCGTTGATCACTTCAATCGCCATCCGCGATTCCAGGGTCACGCCGGCACGAACGCCAACGCAGGGGTCGTGGCGACCTTTTTTTAATTGGAAATCAATCTCGTCCAGGTTCTTGCGGACGCTTTTCTGTGCCGAATGAATCGTCGACGTGGGTTTGAATCCGACCCGCATGACCAAGGGCATCCCGCTGGTCATGCCACCCAGTAATCCGCCATGGGTATTGCTTTGATACCCGTCGTGACGGATCGGGTCGTTATTGCGGCTGCCGACGCGGGCGACGACATCGATGCCGTCACCAACCTCACACGACTGGACGGCGTTCAATCCGCCTAGCGTTCCCATCAGCCTGACTTTTAGGCTGTCATACAGCGGATCGCCCAACAAAGGCGGTACATTGATCCCGATGACTTCCACCATCGCGCCCAGTGAATCGCCTGCTTTGCGTGTCTGTTTAATCAATTCGGCGGCATTGGCGGCAAATTCGTGGTCAATGGACGGGATCTCCGGTGCATTGATTTGATCTTCGATGCCGGTGATGGCCTCCGGATCCAACCGGACTCCCGGCTGGGACGTCACCATGTCATTGATGACCGATGCCAGGCTTGTCTTCGCAGCGATGGGACCGACGCGGCAGATCGATGACAGAAAAACCGTGCCAAAGGTTTGCTGCAAAAACAATCTGGCGATCGACCCGCCGATGACATCGCTAATGGTGCTGCGATAGCTGGAACGACCACCGCCACGGACGTCGACGCGTCCCCGCGACTTGTGATACTTCAGCAGATCGGTGTGTCCCGGTCGGACTTCGCCGGTCGGCCCGGTGAATTGGCCGTAGTCGCCCGATTTTTTGCTGGTCGACAGAACCATCGCGGCGATCGGTTCGCCGGTGGTGTATCCGGCTTCGTAGCCCTCGGTCGAAAACTCGGCACCGTCGGCTTCGACCTGGATCTTGGTTCCGGTCAGCAATTCGTCGTGATCGTCTTGATACAGCCCCGACAGAAAGACCACCTTGTCTTTCTCGTTGCGCGGTGTGCCGTGCTTGTTCCCACCGGGGCGTCGCCGGTCCAGAAAATTCTGGATCTGCTGGCGACGGAAAAAGAAGCCGGGCGGACAACCGCCCACGATGGTGGTGACCGCCGGCCCGTGGGATTCACCCGCGCCGGCGACCGTAAACAGCGGCCCGCCTAAGATTTCCATCGTGACCTGTCTTTGCCTTGGATCGACTCTGTCTAACACGTTTGCGAACCGGATCACCGGCCGCGATGACCAATCCCATCGGGCCGGTCACAGCTTCCCTAGCGTAGAAAACAGATTCTGAATTGGCCATTGGTCCGCAGCGGTCGACGCGACGGGCGTGCCGGCCGCTGCGGTTCTTGGACCGTTCGTCGGATCAGGGCAACGATTTGACGCGATTGAGCAGACGTCCGACGTACCCGCTGACGCGCTGGGGAGCGTTCTTAGTCTTTGGTGGCAACGATTCGACACGTTCCTGCAGTTCGGCGGGCAGTTCCGACCAGTACTGATCCAGCACGTTCAATGCCGCAATCGGAACGAGTTGGCCATAGTTGTCCACGTCCGCCAAGCTCACAAGAACTGCGGGGGCACGGTCGCGCAGTGGACCGTCCATCAGCATCGCCACCTCCGCCGCGGCCACACGGACGCTGGGAGAATCATCCAGCAACGCGGCTTCCAGCATCTTGGCGATCGATGCGTCGTTCTTCCAGGCATCGTCCGGACGGCACAGGAAACTGCGCACCGCCCAGTAGCGGACGCCCGACTCGCTGCTACGAACCCATTGGTTCAGCTTGCCCAACGACGGCGGGTTTTCTCGGTCGGTGCAGGCATAGGCGACCTGGACCAACTGTTCGATGTCATAGTCGGGGCTCAACCCGAAAGTCCGTGGCGCCTGATCGCCGCTGCGTCGATGGATTTCCGCTTCAGTCAGCAAGCCCAAGTCGCGGGTTTCGATGCTCCAGTCTTGCATCGCCTGACGCATCCGACGAAGTCGATCGGCATGCTCGGGGCGACCAGCCAAGTTGACGGTTTCATCGGGGTCGCTTTCCAGATCGAACAATTCCTCCGACGGCTTGGGTTGCCAGAACTTGCTCTGGGCATCGTTCAGCTTGCCTTCGTCGAACATCCGCTTCCACACTTGGGTGGTCGGCGTTTGGAACATGTATTCGACGTGCTTCAGGTACGGACGATCGGGATAAAAGTGCTTCATGTACACAAAGCGACCATCGGTGCAGCTTCGGACCTCGTCGATTCGTTCGTCCATCCGGCCGCGATAACCGAAGATGAACGGCTTGGCTTCGCCGGCGAACCGACCCGCAAAGGGGACCCCTTGCATGTTTTCCGGCGGTTGGATGCCCGCCATCGACAACGCGGTGGGGGCCAAGTCAACAAAGGCAACCAATCGGTCCGACATGCCGCCGGGAAGATAGTTCTCCGGTGCAACGGAACGAAACTTTTCAGGGACATGAACCAACAGGGGGACGTGCAGTCCCGAATCAAACGGCCAACGTTTGCTACGTGGCATGCCGCTGCCGTGATCACCGTAGTAAAAGACGATGGTGGAATCGTCCAAGCCGTCGGCCTTCAAGTCATCCAAGACCTTGCCGACCATCGCATCCATTTCGGTCAACCGGTCGTAATACTGCGCCCAATCACGCCGGACCTCCGGTGTGTCGGGATGATAGGCGGGCAGTTTGGCTTTGGCCGGATCGTGGATCAGAGTGTGGGGCTTGTTGCGGATCTTGCTTTCGTGGCTGACCGTGAAGTTGAAAACGGCAAAGAAAGGCTGGTTTTCAGCGCGACCACGCCAGTGCGCTTGGCGACTGCTGTCGTGCCAACCGGGTTCGGGGTTCGCGAAGTTATAGTCGGTCTTGTTGTTGTTGCTGGTGTAATAACCGGCGTCGCGAAAGACCTGCGGATACAGACGCATCGCATCGGGCAATTCGACGGCGCTTCGCATGTGATGCCCGCCCAGGCTGGTGGCATACATGCCTGACACGATGGTCGTTCGCGCCGGCGCACAAACCGGGGCGTTGGACCAGCAACGCTTGTATCGAAGCGATCGCGATGCCAGCGCGTCAATTCGCGGCGTATCGGCGTATGCGTCGTTGTAGCAACCCAGTTCGGGCCCATTATCCTCGCTTGTGATCCACAGAATATTCGGGCGGTCTTCGGCCGGCGCCGTGTGGATGGTGCCCAAGATGAACGAAGCCGCACCGAGGGCGATCATCGTTCGGGTAACGATACGGGTGTAGCGTCTACACATTCCATTTCCCCACGTTTCTTTGGAAAGCCGACAACTTTGGGAAGACCCATGTGTCGGGAAAGACTGTTGGTGCGATCGTTTGACTCACCTGACCCTTCGGCCGAGGGATTTCGTCAAGCGCTGGTCGTTGCCGCTGCTGGCGACAACATTGAAAACGACGACAGTCTACCAAAGGGTGGGGGGGCAAGGGCTCGCCAGTGGCCTGAGAAAGGCGAGCGGAAAGAAACGGTCGGGCCCTCGAACGCAGGCCTACCAGTTGAACGGCCAGAACCAATACTTCTTCAAACGCCGTTCGCATTGGTGACAGCCATAAACAGCCTTCACCAACATCAGCTTTTCGTACCACCGCCTTCGTTCACGATAAGCCGTTGTTCCGCAACGTTGACAATGCCCTAGATCGGTAACGAGTGTGGTCGTCATTGGTTGCTCCAAAGACGGGAAAGTCGACCCCCCGGTATGCACAGAACACCTGCGTGCGGTCGCGCCGGTCGCATGCCTTTGTTGTAGCGATCAAACGGCAGGACGCACTATCAAAAACAAGATGAATTTTTGATAACCGCAACGCGGACGTCACAAACGTTCGTTCCGGTCGGTCCAGTGATCAAAAGTCCGCCGCAGTGTAGGAAAAAAGAATACGCATCGTTTCGTTGAAGGTGGTCTTGAATATCCAGTCCGGCATTGCGAGCGCGTCGATGCACCTGAGCATCGATCATTGCACCCGCCGCATCGGTGGGGCCATCTTCACCATCCGTGCCACCAGACAGGATGCAAATTTGTTCCCACTGTTGCGGGGTAAGGTCTTGCTTCAACAGTTCTTCGTACGCGGCCAGGACCAGTTGTTGATTCCTGCCGCCTTTGCCGCGTCGTTCGGGTGGGGCAAGACGAACGGTTGGTTCACCACCACTGATCAGACAGTTCACCGGATGGGCGGAAGCATCGCGTCGCAGCATGTCGGTGGTCATGCGGGCCAAGTGTCGCCCAACGTCTTCGGCGATGCCTTCGGATTCGCGGGCCGACTGCATGACGTGGTTGTAGCCAAGGGATTCTGCGCGAATGCCGGCTTCGTCGACGGCCAACGGATTGTTCCCCAAGACAACGATGTCGTGAGGCAGGTTACCCGTGGTGTCTGACTTTCTGGGATGTTGCAAACATCGATAAACCGATTGTGGCAACGTTTGTTGCGGATCGTACTTTCGCAGCACTTCGATTGCGTCAAGGCTGCTGGACGGATCCATCACAGTCGGCCCTGATGCGATCAGATCCAATGGATCCCCCAAGACGTCCGACAAAACCAATGTCACCAGTCGCCCCGCACGGCAGGCCGACAGCAGCCCGCCGCCTTTGATTCGGCTGAGGTGTTTCCGAACGGTGTTCAGTTCTTTGATGTCGGCGCCGGCACCGCTGAGCCATCGGGTCACTGCAACCTTGTCATCCAGGGTGATGCCGGCCGATGGTGCGGGCAACAGGGCACTGCCGCCGCCAGAAATCAATGCGATGCACAGGTCGCGTGGACCGGCCTGTGCAACGATCTCCAAAATGCGATTCGCCCCGATCACCGCATCTTCGGTCGGTTCGTTCACGCCGGCCGGCCGGCCGACGTGGACTGTGATTCCCGGCAGATCGCTTTGCGTGCCGTCGGGAACATTGATCCATCCGCTGACCGGGACGACGTCTTGGACGGCATCCAATAAACCCTTCGCCATCGCGGTTGCCGCTTTTCCGGCACCGACGACGATCAATCGGTCAAACTGTGTACGTTCGATTCGGACGTCTTCGATGCACAACATATCGCCGTCGAAACGGACACTGCGTGCGACCAGCGGTCGGGCTCGTACGGCGTCCAATCCGGCATGCCAGATATTTGTCGCGTCTTGACGAGGTGTCGTGGGGTGGGCGGCATCGTTCATGTCAATCGACATCCGGTGACGTGCGAAGCGGCTGATTGGATGAAGATTTGCCGTCCGCTCTCGGCCATCAATTGTTCGATCGCAATCTTCGATCTGGGAAGCCGAAGAACAAGCGGCGGTAATCTGCTACAACCGTCCAGCATGAGCACTGAAGATGGATCCACCAAGACGCCTCCGACCCGCGATGATGTCGCGACGGAGTATTTTGATCTGCTGAAATACGACCCTTATCCGGTCCAGGAAGAAGCGTTGCTGGCGTATTTTGCCGAGCCGGCTGAAGATGCGTCGGACGTCGGTGAAGGGGTGTTGGTTTGCGCGCCCACGGGCACCGGCAAAACGTTGATCGCCGAAGCCGCCGTGTACGAAGCGTTGCGGACCGGCAAGCGGATGTACTACACGACACCGTTGATCGCGTTGACCGATCAAAAGCTGGACGAATTGCGTTTATCGGCCGTTCGCTGGGGATTCGATGCGGATCAAGTCGGGCTGGTCACCGGCAACCGCACGGTCAACCCACAGGCGCCGGTCTTGGTCGTCGTCGCCGAAATCCTGTTGAATCGCCTGTTGAATCCGGAAGCCTTCGAATTTGCGGAGGTTTCATCGGTCGTCATGGACGAATTTCATTCGTTCAACGATCCCGAACGTGGCATCGTTTGGGAATTGACATTGGGATTGCTGCCACCCCATGTTCGCTTGCTGTTGTTGTCGGCAACGGTTGGCAATTCAATGGAATTCACGTCTTGGCTTTGGCGATCGCACCGGCGAAGAGTCAAGCTGGTGCAGGGGACCGAACGAAAAGTCCCGTTGCAGTATGAGTGGGTCGAAGACGAAATCTTACAAGACTTTGCCGAAAAGATTTCTGCGGGCGACGATGAAGTTCGGCGAACGCCTGCGTTGCTGTTCTGTTTCAGTCGTTCCCAATGTTGGACGACCGCCGAAATGTTGAAAGGCAAAAAGCTGATCGACAAAGAACGTCAATCAGCTTTGGCTGATTATCTGGATGACATCGACATGTCCCAGGGCGCCGGACCCAAGTTAAAAGCGATTCTGCAGCGAGGCGTTGGCGTGCACCATGCCGGAATCCTGCCACGCTATCGACGTATCGTCGAAGACCTTTTCCAACGCAAGCTGCTTTCGTTTTGTGTGTGCACCGAAACCCTGGCCGCGGGGATCAACCTGCCGGCCCGCAGCGTGGTTTTGCCCAGCCTTTTAAAGGGTCCCCGGGACAAGAAAAAGCTGGTGGATATCGCATCGGCGCAGCAGATCTTTGGCCGCGCCGGACGCCCACAATTCGACGATCGTGGTTACGTGTATTCGCTCGCGCACGAAGACGACGTGAAGATCAATCGATGGCGGGAAAAGTACGACGCGATTCCCGAGGACACAAAAGATCCGGGCCTGCTGAAAGCCAAAAAACAGCTGAAGAAAAAGATGCCCAAACGCCGGTCGGGCGAATCTTACTGGACCGAATCTCAGTTTCTGCAGTTGCAGGAAGCGTCCGCTGCCAATCTGGCCAGTCGGGGACGATTGCCGTGGCGATTGCTGGCGTACTTGCTGCAGCGAAATCCGGACGTCCAGCCCATTCGCGATCTGGTGGCCAGTCGTTTGCTGTCGCCCAAGGGTGTTGAAAACGCCCAGAAAGATCTGAACCGCATGCTGATCACGCTGTGGTCGGCTGGCTACATCGAACTGGATCCGAAACCACGGCCTAAATCGGCCACGCCCAAACCCAAAGCGTCGAATTCGGAACAGGAACAACCCACGGCCGGCTTGTTCGGCCATCTGTTGGATGAAATGAAGGCCAAGGGGCATGACGTGTCGTCGGACGAGGCCGACGATGAATCCGAAAACGTCGACCAAAGCCGTGGTTACGAAGTTGAAGATTATCGGCCCGATACTGCGATGCCGACCGAACGTCTGCAACGCTTAGTGTATCTGCGAAGCATCAATCCGTTGTACGGCGTCTATCTGGCCGATCAACTGGCGATCGCGGACCCCAACGAACGCATCGCGACGTTGGAAAGTGTTTTGGAAGTGCCCGGTACGGTCGCGCGATTGGCTCGAGTGCCGCAAGCCGATGAATTGCCGCCAGGCCCCTTGGCGACCACGCGATTGGATTCCCAACTACTGCAGTTGGGCTTAGCGACGCCGGAAGAATTGGGGGCTCGCAGCGATGAAGACGATGATGAACCGGTTGCCAACCGTGGGTTTGGTCGCGTCATGTTTGATGAACCGCGAGTGTGGCCACTGACGATCGGTGAAAAACTACTGCGGATGTTTCGACACGAATTTCCACGTGTGGATGACGTTCGTGTCCGTCCTGTTTGGATCGTCGGGGAATTGTTGGAATTCGGCGGCGATTTCAACAAATACGTAACCTCACGCAAACTACAGAAAGAAGAAGGCATTCTGTTTCGACATTGTCTGCGGATGATCTTATTGCTTGATGAAATGGCAAACGTCCCGCCGTCGGAATCGACGATCGAAACTTGGGAAGACCCGTTGGACGAATTGGCCGAACGCTTGACGGAAACTTGCAAGCAGATTGATCCACAAAGCACCGACGAAATCCTCAGCCCCAACCATCAACGAAACGATGAGCTGTTGGCGCCGGGGCGACGCAAGTGACCTGTGCGATGCGATGGTTCGCCTTCGGCCATCACCTTTTTCCAAGTCATTTCCCCTGTTCCCATTGAAACTACTTTTTCGAGTTTGACGATGAATGCAAGAGACGCGATTCGATATTCGATGCAACTGAGCGACCAAGTCTTCAAGTCGTATCTATCCGATTTGGACGATGGCGAAATTATGAATCGTCCAGGTGAAGGTTGTAATCATGTCGCGTGGCAGTTGGGGCATCTGATTTCTTCGGAAGTCCAACTGCTGCAGCAAGCTTGTCCAGGGCAGGGCATTGACCTACCCGACGGCTTTGCCGAAGCCCACAGCAAAGAACAGGTGGGATGTGACGACCGAACCAAGTTTCATTCGCTTGGCGAATACCTGGAACTATATGACAAGGTCCGCGCCGCTTCGGCCAAAGCACTTGATGCGATGTCGGACGAACAACTGGACGCCGCGGGTCCCGAAGCGATGCGGGAATTTTGCCCGACCGTCGGCAGCCTTTTTACCCTGATTGCCACGCACCCCATGATGCATGCGGGACAGATCGTGCCGATTCGTCGACGACTGAACAAGCCGATTCTGTTTTAGGTCGTTCCCAACTGACGATCGGTTTACCGTGCCTCGGGGGCATCAACCGATGATTTCCCGACGGTGATTGACGTAATCCCAGACGACAAAGCGGTCCAAATTGTTACCGCTGGTAAAAAAGACGCGTCCGCCGGTGGTTTCGGCCATCCGACGCGCAAAGCGGATGTCTTCTTCGCTCTGTGACCAACTGGGGACCAAGAAGATGTTGATGGTGATCCCTTCTTTGTTGCACAGCATGGCTTCGCGCATCGTGGCTGCTTCGGTCCGCGGGTCCGGTGGATACAGCATGTACAACCATTCGTCCTCCAGGTGCGCGGTGGGCAATCCATCGGTGATCAGCACGATTTGACGATTGGGGGTGTCACAGTTGACTAGGTTCTGCCTGGAAAGCTGTAACGCGTGTTGAATGTTGGTGAAGTGGGGGTGAATTTGATGTTCGCTGATCTCATCATCGGACATGTCACACTTCAGTTGCACCCAAGGGTCGTGGATGGTGACCGGCTTGGGCATCAGTTCGATGATTTCGCCGGGAGCCCTCAATTTGGCGAACGTATACATCTCAATGAAGCGAAGAAAGTCACCGGGGTATTCACTGGTGATCAACCCCTGCAGGGCCAGGGCCATTCGTTTGACGTTGATGTATTGGCCGTCGTAGCGCATCGACCCCGACATGTCCATGATGACACTGGTGGCGCACTTCGGATGGTTGCGTGTTTTGTGAACGACAATGTCATCGCTGTGCAAACGAAGCGGCCGTTGATCGCCATGTCGCAGCAAGGCATTGGTAACGGTTTGCGGCAGGTCGATGTTGGCGACGCTGTCGCCGAATTCATACGGTTTGGTTTGCTGCAGTTCCACGGCACCTTCCCCGATCACATCGCCATGATGGCGACCGCTTCGTGACGGTTGAAGTTCGCTGAAAATACGCTGCAGCAATTTGCCTTGAAAGATTTTGTAAGCCTGGGGTGTCAAACGGAAACCACCACCAGGCTTGTCTTGTTCCAGGCCCTGACGTTGGGCGTGTTCACGCACCAAGTTTTCGACTTGCTGTCGCATTTCCTCCAAGGATTGCATGTCGCCAGGTTCGGCAAACTCGCTTAGCAGATCCATGTCGATGATGCCGATCTGCGCCGTTTCGGCGGCCTGTTCCAATTGCTTCAACAGTTCATCGATCTTCTCCAGTTCCTCCTTGACTTCCAGTGCTTTGGGAACGGACATGGATTGCTGGCCGGTGAAGTCATACTTGCTGGCCAATTCTTGAACTTGGTGTTTGTCCGACATCCGTTCGGTCACGTTCAGCAAACCGCGGGCGGTGTCGCCACCGTCGTCGCCGGCTTGAAACCATAGTCGTTCCAAAAGGTACGGCTGTTCCCGATGAATGGCTTGGCGGAACAAGCTTTCCATCTTCTTTGGGACCTTGACGCGTTTGGCCGCACTCTGAAATGCCTTGCGAGCCTTCTTCTGAACGGAGTAGGTCTCGTAGGTCTCCAAAATCTTTCGTTTTCGTTCCTCCAGCATGGCCCGCAACATGTCGAGGCTGGGACCGAGGCCGGCGATCTGGCTGGGATCCAAGCGAACGGCATTGGCCAATTCCTCTTCGGTCAGCTCGCGATAATTCCCGTACATCATCGCCTGTTCGAACGCCGACGACACCAAATCGGGCGGCGGTGCCGAAGGCGGTGGGAACTGGACAGGATCGTATTTTTGGTAGGCGTGAATGACGCCGCCGATTCGTCGCATGGCGATGATTTCGATACGGGGGAAACGCTGGAATCGTCAGAGACAGAGACGCGAAGGTCACGCCGCCTAAAATTCGTATTCGATTTTGCCGAACTGGGTGGAACGGCTGATCTTGTCCATGGCGTACAGGCCTGCCAGCACGAATTCGACGCACGATGCACGCACCGCTTGGTCTTCGCTGGCATTGACCTCGAAAGCCTTTGCCCATGCCGGCGGTACGCTTTGCAATCGTTCGGCGTATTGGCTGCTGGGCAACTGGTCGCCGACTTCGACGCGTACACCGCCGCGGAAAATTTCTGCGATCTCTGCCAGCCCGTGTTCTTCGACATATTCCCCGAAAACGGTTTCGATCGCCTGGGCGACGATCGAATCGATGATGTGCTTCTCGCTCATCTGGTGCGAGCCCATCAGGTCCAATTCCAGTTTGCCCAGTGCACTGGAGTACAGGTGCCCCAGATCGCTGATTCGCGGCACGGCGGGTTTTTCCCCGTGCAGGATTCCGCGTTGACGGGCCGAAGCGACCATATTGCGGAAGTTCGCCAAGGAAAAACGAGCCGATACACCGGAGGCCTGGTCGATGTACTTGCTACGCCGTGCCTGGGCCGTGATCTCTTCGACGATTTGGTACATGAAGAACGGCACCTGCACCGGGTAGTCACCATCCAGGTCATCGGCCAATTCTTGACGAAGGATCTCAATCCCCTCCACACGGTCGTGTGGGTAGTGAGTCTGGATGATGGATCCGATGCGGTCCTTCAGCTGCGGAATCACCTTTCCGCTGCGGTTGTAGGTCGCGGGGTTGGCCGAAAACAGAATGGCGATATCCAAGTCAAATCGAATCGGAAAGCCGCGGATTTGCACGTCACGTTCTTCCAGAATGTTGAACAAGCCGACTTGGACCAAGTCGTCCAACTCGGGAAGTTCGTTCATGGCAAAGATGCCACGGTGCATACGAGGGATCAGCCCAAAGGAAAGCGCTTCTTCGGCACCCATACTGACGCCACCGGTCAACTTGGCCGGGTCAATCTCGCCAATGATGTCGGCAAACTTGGTTCCGGGGCTCAAACGTTCGCTGTAGCGTTCGTTTCGGTGCCACCACGCGATCGGGATGTCTTCGGGATCATGTCGTGCAATTAGGTCCTTGCCCAACGATGTGATCGGACGATACGGGTCTTCGTGTACCGGCAATTCGGGGTGATCGATGTAGGGTACCCACGGATCCAAAAATCGCGGCAACAACCGCATAATCTTTGACTTTGCTTGGCCCTTTTCCCCCAGAAAAAGCATGTCGTGCCCGGCAAGGATCGCCAAATTGATTTCAGGGATCACGGAATCTTCATAGCCGACGATGCCGGGAAACAGTTCTTCGCCTTCGGCCAGCATCCGAGTCAGGTTGTCACGCATTTCGCGTTTGACCGTTTTGGATTGCCAACCGGTTTCGCTGAGCTGACGAAGGTTTGATGATTTCGGTGGAGCCAAAACGGCATTCATGGACATCTCAAGTCGAACGGGCGATGGAACAGAAAGGGCTGCGGCGACGGACAGCGAACGGAACGCGAGATTGTATCGGCTGGTGCAGTGTCACAAAAAAAAGACGTTCGCCGAGTGCGGTCCGCAACCGCGTTTCGCCGCTGATGGTGTTGGTCAAGTCGCCGATCGGATTCCAGCCGGACACCTGGTCAATCAATGGCGGTCAATCCCGGGCGACGGGACAGCCAACCGATGACCAGCATCTGCATCGACCCCGCAACACGGCCGTCTGGTGGGGCGGCGTTTGGCCGACGAATCCATGCGTCACATTGGGGGTGGTCGCATGCCTTGGGACAAAGTTCTCCGTGGCAAGATTGCGACCGACAGTCAAATGCCGCGATACAAAGACCGTCGTATAGAGATGGCGCATTGGGACGACGATCCGACGGATCCGTGTTCGACGTCAGTTCGCCGTTTGCACCGTGGGTAGGGAATCAAGAATCTCGTCCAATTCCAACCGTTGCAAATTCGTGGCGACTGCGGCCGCCTGTTGCAATTGGTCGCGGACGTACAGGTGAATCGATTCGCGTTCTCGACCTGATTCGTCGTCCGCGGTACGCAGCCACAGTTGTGCGACACGAATCAGTTCGCGCACGTCGTGGGGGTCACGCAGCAACTGTTGCTGGGCACTGCGTGCGAATCGTCCGCTGGCGGTCGGTGGCACCATCGCCAATCCGCTGTCCCAGTCGCGCAAGATCAAACAGCGGTAGCGGGCGGTTAACAACTGAGTTTCTGGGGACTGTTCAAACAGTTGCTGAAATCCGCCCACGCGTTCGGCGACGACTTTGGCTTGGTCGACATCCCGTCGCATTTGGTCCCACTGCTGTCGCTGTTGATGCGACAAGTTCATCGTGTCGACGCTATCGATCATCACATCGCAAGCGTCGAATGCTTCGTGGCAAAGGCTGGTCTCGCATGCGTCCAAACCGATTTGTGACCACAGGATCATTTGATCGGTGCTGATGGTCTGCTCGGCTGCCCACGCGAAAGCGGTTGCACACCGCTGATCCGGTGCGTCGATGAAAGATTGTGTCGATCCGGCGATTATTCGAAGGGCGGATACAAGGTCCGCGGTCAAATCGTTCCAGCGAATCTTCAGCAGGCTTTGTTGCCGTGCATCAAGCTCGCTTTGCTGGCGGTCCGATTCACCGTCAAATGGCAATGGTGTGTGGGCATCTGGCCCAGACGATTTGGCCGATTCATCGCCCGGTTTGCTGCGGAGCGAATCGATGGACTTGGCATCGATTTCCGGGGCTCCGGGTGTCATGTCGATGGATGATGCATCCGTTGCAATGATGCCGGATGTCGATTGTTCTGGTGGCTTCTTCGGCGAAGTCGATTCGGGTATCGGCAAAGTCACCCGGTCCGTCGCATTCGGTGTTGGCGTGACTACCTCAGCGTTGGTGCCAAGGGGCACGACCGCGGCGGGCAAGGACGCATTGGCTGGCAACGCATCGTTGGTCAAGGCTTTGGCCGGGGGATCGGACGAACGGATCGATCTCAGTACCGGCAAAATGCAAGCCAACGCGATCACGCAACCCGCGGTGAACCAAGCCCACTGACCGATCCACTGGGCTGGTCGATTGCCGCCTCGAGGCCGATGTGACCGAGCCGCGGGCGTCACAATCACGACGGGATCGTTGCAAAACCGCTGGTCGGTTTGAACTCGATTTCCACCGAAGCGATCCGCGTCGGCGGACAGCCATGGCGTGGTGCGGTCATCGGGCAGAATCAGCGGCTGGAACTGTGATTCGGCAATTTCGGAATCCGCCAACTCGCAGGGCAGTATTCTCGCCACGTGGGCACGCTGCACAAAATCGACACGGCGTCGTGGATCCAACAGCCGATAGGTGGACGTCGCAAGGCCGGAAAGGTGATTCGATGTTTCTTTTAAGTCAAAATGCTCTGACGCCGTCTGACTGAAAATGACTTCCGCGATTTTGGAAGCGCGATGTGCAGCGGCTTCGCGAATGACCGCTTGTCGACATTCGTCACGTCGGACTCCCAAACGACGGAAGTCGTTTCGCAGGTCGTCGTCGTGGTGAATGTCTTGGACCATCCAAGGGGCTCGAAATACCTAGTAAAAATCATCCCTGGCAAATCTGGAAAGCGTGTTTCAGCGACGCCATGGGGTTTTCGGCGGTGGGGATAAATTCTTGGGCCAAGAATCCGTCAAATCCGGTCCGCCGTATCTCTGTTATCACTGCGGGATAGTTGATTTCTTGAGTCTCGTCCAGTTCGCCGCGTCCTGGATTTCCTGCCGTGTGATAATGCCCCACAAAGTCGTGATAAAGGCGAATGTGACGGATCAGGTCTCCGTGCATGACCTGTACATGATAGATGTCGAAAAGTAGTCGAAAGTTCCGGGAATCCATCGACCTGACCATGTCGACGCAGCGGTGGACGTCGTCGCCAAAATACCCGGGGTGACCCTTCATGGGATGGCTGTCGTCGACGCTGTTCAGGTGTTCCAGGACCAAAGTGATCCCCTTGCTTTCGGCGTAAGGGAGCACCCTTTTCCAACACCGCAAACAGTTGGCGGTAGCGGTTTCATCCTGAATGCCCTTTTCCCGCATTCCAGTGAACGTGATGACATTGGGGGCCCCGTTTTGGACTGCCACGTCGATCGCTTCCACCAATTTGGCCTCGACCATGGCGTGATTCTCGGGGTTCACGGGCCCCTGACGAAATCCGTGGCTGCTGACCAGGCTGATCTCGAGGCCCATTTTTCGGACTTCCGGATAAGCCGACCGGTCGATTCCTTCGAGCGCGGAGTAGCCGATGCGTTTGGCATGTCGCGCCAGAGTCAACGCGTCCATGGGTTTGAAGCACCAGCCCATGATGGATTGTCGGAACGTCGGGTCGGTCACTTTGTTGGTCTCCGAAAGGGAAGGTGGAGACAACAGTATGACCAAATTGTCGCCGAGATTCCGGCGTGGGACTCCAGCGATCCGCCAACAATCCCCGGCCACCAAAGGACAGGTACTCTCGTCGAAGCTTTGCAAAAGCAGGTCGCGTCGGTCGCAACACCGATGACCGGCCAGTGAATCGCGAAGCGAAACGACCGCCTTCAAAACGCCCTGACGAAATCGGCAAACCCGACAACGTCAAGGAATCTGAATGAACATCCAAAATGGGCGACGTCGATCCGCACGACTGCGGACATCATCCAGCATGGTTTGCACACCGCCGTCATAATCGAACGACGCACGGCTGTTGGTGCCGTAGCGGATGATGATCGGTTCGGCCAAGTCGATTCCCATGTCGGGGGTCAAACCGATTCGAAACTCTTTGGCTGGTCCTTTAACGCGGATCTGGTTCCCTTCATTGACCTTGGAATCGATGGAACCGGCGCGGCGAACGTTCTCCCATAGCACCGGATCAACCAAAACCGCATCGTTCATCTGGTTCAATTCCAGCCACCAAAAATAATTGTCGGTCGGTCGCATGGTGGCCAGTTCCAAGTCACGCGGAATGGCGGGGCGGCGATGCGAAGACAACTGCATCCATTGAAACAAGTCGGGCGATTCTTCGAAGAAGTGCTCGTTGCCGCGGCCACGGTATTCGACCACGACTGAATCATCGTTGGGTTTCAAGTAGTCGTCATAAATGGCACCGTTACGTGCCAGGGGAGGCGGGCTGCCGTCGATTTCCCCGATCACAAAGTACTTGGGGATGTAACGCGAATTCTTGTCATAGTGCAGGATCGTCTTGTCCGGTTCACCGCTGATGGCGATCAATCCAGCCCAGTGATCCGGATGCGACACCGCGATGTCCCACGCGGCGGTGCCCCCGTGCCCGTGGCCGGCAATGAAGACGCGATCCGAATCGATCGACACGCGACGCATCGCGTGACGCAACGCCGACAGCACGCGATGGTGTTCGGTCGCGGTGTATTCATAACTGCGTTGACCTGGTCGATTCCATTGCGGGGCGACCACAACGAAGCCGTGACGGGATCCCAATCCGACACGCTGTTGCAGTCCTTCGTTGTACTGGCCTGCCCACCAAATGATCTGTTGTCTCGGGCTTCCACCGGCTGGATGTAAGGCAACGATGCAAGGATAAGAACGTCGGGGATCGTATTCCGGTGGCAGCTGGACTTCGTACTGAAAATCGGTGGTCACCGGATCAGAATCGTTCTCCGGTGCATCCGTTTGTTGTTGTGGTGGCCACGCGATCAAACCGACACGGTCTTCGACGAGGGATCGATCCGGATACGTCAGTGCCGGTCGAATCAGCGGCAGCATCCGAGCGATGTATTCAGGTTGGCCACCTTCCAAGCGATTGATGCGATCCAGGATTTCCGTGCGTCGCTGGGCGGTTGATTCACCCAAGTACTCCACGACCAGATCGCGGACTTCGATCAGTGAAGTGGCGACCTTCAGGTTTTGCTCTCCCGAACCACCGCCCATGATCCAGCCGCTGACCGCAAGAGCGACCCGGCTTTCAAGCGGTAAGTTGTCCAGTTCACCCAGGCGCAGATAGTCGCTTAGTCGATCCAGCGTTGCCGGGTTAAAGTCCCGGGCCAATTCATCCAGCCAAGGCTGAAGTGCGTCGGCGGAATGCTGTGGCAACTTGGCGACTTGCTCGATCAAACGCTCGCGCACTTCATCGACACGCTGCTGCTGCGATGTCATGGCCGCCTTTGCATCGGACACCTGCAGCCGACGTTCACGGCTTAGTTCGGCGACGGGGATTCGGTTCAAAATGTCAGAAGCCAGTTGAGGTTGGCCGGCATCCAACCGCGTCTGTGCTTCCTGCAAATACTGCATCGCGATTTGTTCGGACATCTCAGTGATGCTGGCATCAAGATCCAAACCGTCATTCGCGTCGGGAAAGTCTTTCTTGATCCGCTGAAGTTCTTCTTTGGCGTCGGCGTAACGCTCGGTGGAGATGAAAAAACGAACCGCCTTCAAGCGTTCTTCGCGACTCTGTTGGTCAAAGATGGAACCGAACAAGCGTCGCAGTGAATCGCTGCCGATGGTCGACGTCGCCACTCGCATGTCCCACTTGTAGGACGGTCGACCGGTCAATGCTTCTAGGCTGGCGTAACGCGGCGTCAGTTCAGTGATGCCTTGCAGCACGGCTTCGGTATCGCCCTTGGGGCCGCGGATAAAAATCTCGCGGCGTCCATAGGCGTTCAGCGGGCTGACGCCATAGATGCGACCCAAACCACCGACGGGAGTCCCGCTGCCGTGTTTAGGCTGCCAGATCTCGATGGCTTGACCCCGTGGATCGATCTGATTGACGCGAACGACCATGCCGCGTCGATGCACGTAAGTTCGTTTCAATCCGTCGTCGATCATGGCGATCGTCAGCGCACCGCCGCCGGTGGTCCCGCCACGCGAAAACGCGTTTTTGTCGATCGTAGGGATTTCGATGTAGTTGCCACGCAGTTCCATGCCATTGCGCAGCAGGACCAATTGTTCCGCAGCCACAAATGTGGGGTAAAACGCGGTGGTACCGCCAAGGACGACAGGCAAAACAAAGAACCAGAGCCGATTCATTAACTGGTTTCTCCGGCTCGGTCCGAAGCCAGCAATGCCATGGCTTTCAGCAGGGACCGACCGACCGGTGCAACACTGCTGCGGACCGAACGGACGACCGGCATGGTTTGGCCGACCCACATGTCCGGTCGCCATTGTTGCCAAGCCGGTACCGATGGTCCCGGCGTCGGACCTCCGGCCAGCCATTGATCCGAAAGCACAGATTGTGGCAGCCTGGGATCCGTGTTGGTGATGCGATCGATTGGCGATGACGGATCCGACGTCCCGACTAGCGCTCTTTCGTCAGGCGAAATCGAATTGGCGGAACGAACGGCCTGCGTTTCATGGCGATCGGCCGTCTGCGCCGATGGGCTGGCTGGATCGGGCCATACGTAAATCATCAAACCTAGCGCCACACAGGCCGCCGAAGCCCAGGTGATCGAAGACGGCTTGGTGCTCCGATTTTTGGAAATGCGATGCTTGGTGGCAGGTGTTTTTGGCGGATAATTCGCCGTGGCGACGGGCTCCATCTGCTGAATTGAACGAGCCACCGATAGATTCACGGCGCATGTCGAGCAGTGTTTCGCATGCTCGATCAGTTGCGGATCCTGATGGACCGGCTGGCGACGGTCCATTTGATCGTCCAATCGCTGTTGGAATTGTTCGCATCGGATCATGATCGGGCCTCCGAAACGAAGGACGGCGTCGGGGCAACCGCTGGCGTTACCGGTTCGTCGGGGCGAATTGCCGGCGTGACATCACGGTTCCGCAGGTGCTGCATCATGGCACGGCGTGCACGGTGAACCCAGGTCTTGGCGGTCCCGGTTGGGCAACGCAGTCGCCTGGCAATTTCGTCGTAACCGATGCCATGTTCATGAAACAATTCGAAGGCCTCACGCTGCTTGACGGGTAACTGCCGCAGCGCGAGGTGCAATTCTTCGCGAAGCAAGACCGTGTCCGGCTGGCCCACCGGGCAATTGGCGTCCGCCAACGCCGACATGGCCGGTTGGCGCGATTGTTTGGACAGCCAAGTTCGACAGCGGTTGGTCGCAATCGATAAAAGCCACGGGCCAAAGGGCTTGTCGGGATCGAAACGATCGATGTACTTCGCCGCGCGTGCGAACGTTTCCTGTGTCACGTCTTCGGCATCTTGGCGATGTTGAAGCCAGCGAAAACAAGCTTGGAAGACGACCGATTGATGACGCACCAGCAATTGTGACAGCGCGGCCCGATCGGAACACGCGCGACGTGCCAGAGCCGCGTTGGTTTCGGCTGTCGACACGGAATCAGCGTCCGGTGAAGAAACGTTTCAACGCGTCGTCGGCAGCGTCGCGTGAGTTTTCCGTCAAGTTGCGTCGCTTATCGTCCGGCAACTTGCCCGGCTTTTGCTTTGATGGGCGCTTGGGCTTTTCTGATTCTTCGACGGACAATTCGCCGCTGTCACTGTCGCTGTTGGTGCCGTGTTCCGCGTCCACCGACTCCGGTGCATCGATATGAAACTGCCGGGTTTCTGGATCCGCCAACTGACGCACGCGATCAATTTGGTCGGCTTCGTCTAGCCAACTGCTGACGTCGATATCTTCGAAGCGGCTTTCCTCGGCACCGGATTGCACCACGCGTTCGGCGGCATCGCCCACGTTTTTGACTTCGGGCTTCTTGGCGGCATTGAGACCGTGTTCGATCAGAATTTCAAATTCTAGCTTGCCGATTCGCAAACGATCACCGGGTTTCAAGACCTTGGCCTTGTCCGGTGGCAAGCGTTTGTCGTTGACGAAAGTTCCGTTGCGGCTTTTCAGGTCCTGCAGCAGGACGCGACCGTTTCGTAACACCAAGATGCAATGCTTGCGGCTGACCGATTCGCTCTTGGGGCGAAGTTGGCAAGATTCGCTGCGTCCGACCAAGAACTTTTCGGACGCGACCGCGATCTCTTTTCCTTCGTGACTTCCCGTGCAGACTTTCAGCTTGACCAGCATGCGACACCCTTTTTGTCAATTCATTGCCGTGTCGAGGCTCCGGAAACTATCGAGCCAAAGGCTCGGTTGGAAGAATCGAAACCGCGACATGGTTTCAATTTACAGCCTTCGTCAAATCTCCAAACCGTCTTCCGCAGGTTGGAGCGGGACCTGTAAATCGATCTCCCAGTTTATACCGAATCTTGGTGGGAATGAATGCCGATAACACGCCGTTACAGCGATAATATCGCCCGTCGCGGGCTTCAAATTTTTACTCCCCTCTGTGTTTTTTGTCTGCAGTTTTCGCGATCAGCGGCGGTGTGTCCAAGAAGGCTCGTCGAATCTCTGGGCTCGGATGATTGCGGCTCGGTCAACTACCGACGCGGGCAATTCGGCTTCTTGGAACCGCCAATGCCGATTTTCGGCGAGCGTAGTGCACCACCGAGCCGCGACCTCCGTTGCTGTCAGCCGGGCCCCCGACAGCTCGGCAATCCCCGGCAATTCCGGGGCGTATGGGCTGACCGACAGCAGCAGACTGCCGTGTTGTAAGACCGCGTCACCGCTGCGACGTTGGGCGCTTCCCAGCACTTTGTAGCCGGCCACCAGCAGGTCTTCGTCGGTGCGTCGCTGGAAACAAAGGAAAGGCGGCGGTGTTGACCCGTCCGCCGGCGGCGGCACCACGGATGGCTTGGAAACGCTTGCCCAGCGGACCGCGGAGATGCCGTCACTGTGAAGCATGTCGGTCACGGTGCCGTGCATGATTTCATACAGATCGGTTCGCGTGGCCGTTTGCTGACGAGGTTGCGGGACGACCAGGCTGTACGTCAATTCCCGATGATGGACGATCGCGCCGCCGCCGCTGCTGCGACGTACCAAGTCGATGTTTCGACTGTGTGCGTGATCCTGACGACCAGCCGACGCCTGAAAGTATCCCAGAGACAGTGTCGGACGTTTCCAGGTGTAGAAACGAAGGCATCCGGGGGCACCCGATGCGACCGATTCCAACAGCGCCTGATCGATGGCCATGTTGGTCGGGCCGTCAAATTCGCTGGGTTGAAACAATCGCAGCGAGAAAGGTTTCACGACCGCCATTGATCAATCGGTTTCGGACTTTGGTTGCCATCGCAGCACGGGACGCCGCGCGGCGGTAACGTCATCCGGTCGGCTGATACGAGTCGTATGAGGCGCTTCGTGAACCAAGTCGCCGGCTTCCTCGGTGATTCGGAACAGTGCTTCGGCAAAAGCGTCCAACGTTTCTTTGCTTTCCGTCTCGGTCGGTTCGATCATCACGGCTTCATCGACGACCAGTGGGAAATAGACGGTGGGGGCATGAAATCCGTAGTCCAGAATTCGCTTGGCCAAGTCCATCGCCGACAATCCGTGTTGTTTCTTCAGCTTGGTCGCCGATGCGACGAATTCGTGCATGCAGCGTTCGCCGTGTGGAACATCCATGATGTGCTTGACTTTGCTTAGCAAATAATTTGCACCCAGTAGTGCGTCTTCGCTGACGCGACGAAGTCCTTCGCCACCGTAGGTCCGGATGTAAAGGTAAGCTCGCACCAAAACCCCGACATTGCCAAAAAAGCTGCGGACACGACCGATGCTGTTGTCGGGGCGTCGCAATCGGTAGGTTCCCCGATCGTCTTTATCCACGATCGGTGATGGCAGGTACGGCGCCAGGAAATCACGAACACAGATCGGACCGGCACCCGGGCCGCCACCACCGTGCGGTCCGGAGAACGTCTTGTGTGGATTGAAGTGCATCAGGTCGGCACCAAAATCACCAGGCCGCGTGATGCCCAGGATGGCATTCATGTTGGCGCCGTCCAAATAGATCAGGGCTCCTGCCTGGTGCACCAAGTCGGTGATTTCCTTGATCTGTGAATCAAACAAGCCCAAGGTGTTGGGGTTGGTCAACATGAAGACGGCCGTTTGGTCATCCAACTTGGCACGTAAATCGTCCATGTCGACCAAACCGTCGGCATTGCTTTTGACCGCCTTGGTTTTGAACCCGGCCATCTGGGCGCTGGCCGGGTTGGTGCCGTGTGCCGAATCGGCCGTCAACACGATTCGGCGGTCTTCACCGGAGTCACGGAAATAGGCAGCCGCCACCAACAACGCAGTTAGTTCACCGTGCGCACCGGCGGCCGGTTGCAACGACACACCAGGCAGACCGCTGATTTCCGCCAGCATGTGTTGCAGGTCATACAACAACGCCAGCAAACCTTGCGTGGTGCCTTCGGATTGCATCGGGTGCACATCAAGGATGCCGGGCAGCGATGCCAGGCGTTCGTTCCGCTTGGGGTTGTACTTCATCGTGCAGGAACCCAGCGGATAAAAATGGGTATCCACGCTCATGTTCAGCGTCGATAAACCGACGAAGTGACGGACGACATCGCCCTCGGCCAGCTCCGGCAACGGTGGTGGTTGATCGGCCCGGTGTTCATCAGGAATCAAGTGTTCGACGTCTGGCGAATCAATGTCCAGGTCGTCCAACCGATGGGCACGGCGTCCGGGACGGCTTAATTCAAACAGCAGATTGGTGGCTTGTTGGTTTCGCATGATGCGGACAAATGACTTGGAACCGGATGGCGAAGATGGAAGACGCGTGGCACGCTTGATCGGGTGCCTTCGTGATGGCTTAGGCGGATGCCACAGCCGAACGGCACGGCGCGTCGGCGAGAACAGCGGCCAGCCGGTCGATGTCATCGCGGCTGCGTTTTTCCGTCACCGCCACGAGAAAGCAATCATTCATGGACGGGTCGAATTGGCCCAAGGCAACGCCGGCCAGAATGCCCTGAGATTCGGCGTGCCGTAGCAAACCGTCGACATCATCGGATCGGTCGCGGACCACAAACTCCTTGAACACCGGTCCGTCGTGGACGATGTCGAATCGGTCCGACGCGGTGATTCGTCGTTTTGCGTAATCAGCTTTCCGCAGACAGTGTGACGCGGTTTCGCGTAAGCCTTCAGGGCCCAGCAAGCTAAGGTAGACGGTCGCCCGCAAGGCCAACAATGTTTGGTTGCTGCAGATATTGCTGGTCGCTTTTTCGCGACGAATGTGTTGTTCTCGCGTTTGCAACGTCAGGACCCAGCAGCGATTTCCGCGGCGGTCGGTGGTTTGCCCGGCGATTCGCCCCGGCAGACGTCGTACCAAATCTTCTCGGCACGCCATGATGCCCAGGTAAGGACCGCCGTATTGCAATGGGTTGCCCAGGCATTGGCCTTCCGCCACCGCGATGTCGGCTCCCAAGTCACCGGGGCGCTTCAGCAATCCGGTGCTGATCGGATCGAACGATTGAACCAGCAACGCGCCCTTTGCATGTGCCGCATCGGCGATGGCGGTGACATCTTCCAGTCGCCCCAAGAAATTGGGGTGCTGGATCAGCACGCAGGCGGTTTGTTCATCGATGGCCGAAATGATCGCTGACGAATCCCCGTTGTCACCAACGGGAACCGTGACCAAAGTGGCGCCGATGTTTTGCAGATAGGCTTCCAGGATATCGCGGTATTCCGGGTGGACGGCTTCGCTGGTGATGACCTTTTCACGGTTGCGAACCGAAGCCAACGCCATCAGGACGCCTTCGGTGGCCGCCGAACCACCGTCATACAGACTGGCGTTGCTGACGGCTAATCCGGTGATTTGGGTGATCAACGTTTCGTATTCGAACATCACCTGCAGGTTGCCCTGGCTGACCTCGGCCTGATACGGCGTGTACGACGTGTAGTATTCGCCGCGGGAAGCGATTTCATCGACCGCTGCGGGAATGAAATGATCGTAGGCGCCACAACCCAAGAAGCATGCATGGCTGGATGCCGACGAGTTTTGGGCGGCAAGCCGACGCATCTCCGATTCAAGCGTTAGTTCACCAGCCGCATCGCCCAAGTCCAGCGGCCGCTGCAATTGGACATCTTGGGGAACTTGTTGGTCGATGATCTGCTGGACCGAATCGGCGCCGATCGATGCCAACATCTGTGCACGGTCGGCGTCGGTGTGAAATAGATAGGCCATGACGCTGTTGCAAAGGTTTTTCAGAGGCGTGTTTGATCGCTTCCTTGACCAGAGCGTCGGTCGTCCTGTCCGACGTTTCGTAATGCTGTGACGGAATTGCGGCCGTGCCTTGCAAGCCGGACGGTCCGATCTGTGAGGTGCAGGTCAGCCCGCTTCGCTGCACTGTTTTTCATAGGCCGCATGGTCCATCAATTTTTCGACTTCCGACGCATCGGTCATCTTGATTTTGATGATCCATCCGAATTCGTAGGGGTCTTCTTTCAGGTTGTCCAAGTTGTCCGGCAACTCGGTGTGGACTTCGACCACCTGTCCGGATACCGGGCTGTACAAAGGGCTGACCGCTTTGACAGATTCGACTTCACCGATTTCGTCTCCCACGGCGACATCTTTTCCGACTTCGGGCAGGTCCATGTAGACCAAGTCGTTCAACTGTTCAATCGCGAAGGCGGAGATGCCGATCGTTGCGACGCCGTCATCGCCTGCATCGACCCACTCATGAGTTTCCGCGTAGCGAAGTTTGGATGTGTCACGGGCCATCTTGGGTCTCCTGAAAGATCTGAAAACGGAAATCGTGGGGAACGCGTGTGCGCGGGGTTCAGCGTTTGTAGAAGGGCAGGGCGGTCCGAATCGCTGCGACGCGTTTGCCGCGGATGTCGATTTCGAATCGCTGGTTGTCGGCTTGTGCCGCGTCGATGCTGGCCATCGCGATCGGTCGTCCCAAAGTCGGCGATGGGGCACCGCTGGTGACGCGTCCGATCACTTGGCCGTCGGCCGATACGACGTCACAACCTTCGCGGGCCGGACGTTTTCCTTCGGGCAACAATCCGATTCGCACCTTTGGGGGACCGGCATCGGCAATCTGACGCAGCGCTTCGTCGCCGATGAAAGATCGGTCCTTCAGGTTGCAGGCGAACGAAAGTCCGGCCGACAGTGGGTCAATCTGTTCGGTCAATTCGTGACCGTACAGTGGCATGCCGGCTTCCAAACGCAGCGTATCGCGTGCGCCCAAACCCGCCGCAATCACACCGTGGTCGCGTCCGGCCAACAACAAGTTTTCCCAAACACGCGGTGCGTCTTCGGCACGCACGATCAATTCGAATCCGTCTTCGCCGGTGTAACCCGTTCGGCTGACGATCGCAGGTTTCTGAAACTGTTCGGTGATCGTAGCGCGGTAATATTTCAGACGCGACGGCGGCACCTTGAACAGTCGATCGCAAAGTTCGATGGCTTTGGGCCCTTGGACAGCGATCATCGCGGTCAATTCCGTCCGGTCGGTCAGCGTGACGCCGGGGAAATCGTCCAAGTGAGGTTGGATCCATTTCCAAATCTTTTGGCGATTGCTGGCGTTGACCACCATCAGGTGGTAACGCTGGCCGGACGGTGTTTCCAGGTGTGAAACCAGTACATCGTCCAACACGCCGCCTTCGGCATTACAGAGCAATCCGTATCGCACCCGGCCGACCGGCATGTCGCTGACGCGGCGTGTCAGCAAGTGATCCAGCAACGCTTCGCTGCCCACGCCATCAAACCGCAGGCGTCCCATGTGCGAGACGTCAAAGAGTGCCGCCGCTGTGCGGCATGCTTGATGCTCGGCGACGATTCCGCCACCGGCGTATTGCACGGGCAGCGCGTAGCCGGCAAAGTCGACCATTTTCCCACCGGCTTGGCGGTGCCAGGAATCTAACGGCGTGGTGGCCGGGGCCAAATTCATGAATGCTGGTCCTGGGTGCACAAAGGTATCGCCGTAGCAAACGCGATCGATACATCGCGATGCCGTAGGAATCAATTGCCGTGATGGAAAGGATCAGTGTTGGGGCGACCGTATCGGCCACCTCGGTCGTCCAGTGTAGACGACCCGTCACGACCGCCTACCCCCGATTTCACATTGCCGCGATGGCTGGGGGGAAAGCCGAACAAGCCATCGGGACGATGATGCGCGGAATCACCCCCGTGTCGGCGATTAGCGTCTGCGACGTTTCTTTTTTGCGCGCCGATCCGTCTGTCGCTTGGCTTTGTATTTCGGTTTTTTGCTGTTCCGCTCGCGCGGACGATCCGCGGACGACGACGCACTGTGGTTGGTGACCACTTCCAAAAACAATTGACGGTCCTGTAGATCGACGTTTGCGATCTTCACCGTCAGTTGGTCGCCGAGGCGAAATTGGTTTCCTTTTTTGAATCCGACGATCATCTGACCGCGTCGTTCAAAGCGGTACTGGTCCTTGGGCAAACTGGAAACGGGAATGAATCCGTCGACCGGCAATTTGATGCATCTCGCGTGCAGCCCGTCGGCGAAAACTCGGCTGATGACCGCGGACAAAGTTTCACCGACCTTCTTTTTCAAAAAGTGCAGCAATTTCAGTTCGATCAATTCCCGTTCGGCCTGTTGTGCGTTGCGTTCCATGTCGCTGCAGTGATGGCCGAGCTTGACCAATTCGGCGAACGAGTCGTCTGGACGCGAGCCTTCGTTGGCAGGTGAACGATTTTCAATCAATCGCTGGACCAATCGGTGCACCGACAAATCGGGGTACCGACGAATGGGGCTGGTGAAGTGACAATAGTGTTCCATGTCCAAGGCATAGTGACCTTCGCGATTGGGCGCGTAGATCGCTTTGCTCATTGCTTTCAACACGGCAAAGTTGACCGCGTTTTCCAGCGGCTTGCCCGCAACGGCGTCCAGAATCGCCTGGATTTCAAATCGGCTTTCGACCGACTGTTTGGTCAAGCCCAAGTCTTGCAGGAAGGTCGACAGTTGCCGCAATTTGCGCCGCTCGGGCGGTGCGTGAATTCGGTGCAGGAAATTCAATTCTTGGTCGTCCAGCCAGGTTGCAACCGCCTGGTTGGCCGCCAGCATGAACTCTTCGATGATCTGGTGGCTTTCGGTGTGTTCGACCAGATAGGCACCTTTGACTTTACCGGTGCGATCCAAATCCAGTTTGATGTCGGGCATGTCCATCGACAGTGATCCCGATTTGAATCGACGTCGCCGGATGTGCATCGCCAATTCATGCATCCGTGACAGCAGATCGCAAACCGCGTCGCCCCATTTGCCGCGATGCTGTAGCGGGTCGGCCAAGAAGCGATCGACTTGTTCATAGTTCAATCGCATGTCACTGCGGATCGCAGCGTTGTGCACTTCGGTGTGTGTGATGACTAGGTCGTCGGTGTATTCAATTTCGACGGTTTTGGTCAGCCGCATCTTTTCCGGCTGCAAGCTGGCCAAGTGGTTGCTGATGATTTCAGGGATCATCGGTACAACGCGGTCGGGCAAATAGACACTGGTCGCACGGTTCTGGGCGTCGCGATCCAGCGGGCCGCCGGGACGTACGAAATGACTGACATCGGCGATATGGACCCACAATCGCCAACGGCCGTCTTCGCGTTCCAGCGAGATCGCGTCGTCGAAATCACGCGCGTCACGCGGGTCGATGGTGATCGTCAGCTTGTCGGTCAGATCCAGCCGATCGTCCGGCACCGATTCGTCGTCAAAAGCGTCGGCGGCCTGGCGGGCGTCGTCCAACACCGCTTCGGGAAAGTGGTCGGGTAACGCAAATTGCCGCATGATCGACAGCGTGTCGATCGCGGGATTCTTGCTGGTGCCCAGTCGTTCCAGGATGACCGCTTCACCGCCCAAGCCATCTTCACCGGGGAACTCCACCAGTTCGACAAAAACTTTGTCGTCGGCCGTCAATGGCATCCCCCGAACGTCTCCGACATGCACCGGGTGTTCGTAGGGCGTCCCATCCAGGTAAACGACCGGAGATCCTTGTTCGTTTTGAAACGTGCCGGTGAACTGGCGACGAACCCGCTGCAGAACCTGAACGACTTCGCCCTCGGTGCCGCCACGTCGTCCGGGTTCGATGCGGACTTCGACAATGTCGCCTTCCAATGCCCCCATTGTTTTGCCGGGGGGCACAAAAATATCGTCGGGGACTTCGGCGTCACGATCGTTGCCGCCATCGCCGGGGCGGACAAACCCGAATCCGCCGCCCATGGCGCGGCGAAACTTGCCGCGCAGGGTGTCCGATCCGCCTTCGAAAGCGCTGGCCGGAATGACCAAATGGTTCCCGCCATAGACCAGGCGGCCTTCAATGACCAATTGTTTGATGACGCGCCGCAATTCGCGATACTCATCCGGATCCAGCTTCAAAGCGGCCGCGATGTGTTTCGGTTTGCTGGGGCGATATTCGGCCGTATGGACCAACTGCATCAGGCGGTCGGTCAATTTTTGAGAGACTTCCATGGGGCGCAGGATACCCGTGCGTCGCGGGAACGGTAAGGATCAAAGGTTGCCGAAGTGGGCGGCGCGGCGAAGTGACATGCATGGCCCCGCCCGATGTGACGCCCGGGCGATGTCGATGGCGCGGGCAGTTCCGGTCAAGTGGCCGCCGTGTCGGAGAGTCGTTCAATCATGCCGCCGAAGAATTCGACACGGCCTTCTTTCAGGTGGTACATGCCGCCGACGATATCGACTTTGCCCTCTTTGATCAGGTTCGCAACGATTTCGCTGCGACGGATGATTTCGTCGATCACGTGCAAAACATTTTGCTTGGCGACTTGATCGACAAATTCGGCGTCTTCTTCGCCCGTATGGTGGCTTCGGACGTTCTGTGCGATCGGCGAAATCTTTTCGATCAGCTCGGTCACGTGTCCCAGTTTGACGCCTTGGCAAGCCGCGGTGACCGCACCGCATCGGGTGTGTCCCAGGACGACGATCAGATTCACTTCGCCGACTTCCGCGGCGTATTCCAACGATCCCAGGACGTCTTCGTTGACCACATTTCCGGCCACACGAACGGAAAAGATGTCACCGATGCCGACGTCAAAGACCAGTTCCGCCGGGACGCGACTGTCGATGCACCCCAGCAGCGCGGCCATCGGGTGTTGAGCTTCGGACGTTTGATCGCGTTGGTGTGACCAATCACGTTCCAGCATTTCGCCGGACAAGAACCGCTCGTTGCCCCGGCGAAGCAAGTTCAATGTTTCCAGCGGTGTCAATTCCGCTTGCTTGGCTCGGGTCACGACATCGCTGTAGCCCTTGCGGTCTTCCAAGGCATAGCGATCACGGAAACCGACAAAGCTGACATCGATTTTTTTGGCGGGCGCTTTGACATCGCGAAAGTCACGGATCGTGTCCAAGACGTCGGGGTCGATGTACTCGGTCTTGCTGGCGTCCAAGATCAGGTGACTGCCCTCGGCAAACTTGTCCAGCGTCTTGCGGACGCGTGATTGATTCAAGAACGTCAGGTGTTGGCCGAATTTCAAGCGTGTCACATTTCCGGTGACCGGGTTTTCTTGCTCGCTCAAAAATGGCGTGCGTTCCATTGATCGCAAAACAAAGATCACACCGACGATCAAACCAATGACGATTCCGATCAGCAAATCGGTGAACACAATTGCCAGAACGGTCAGGGCGAACGGCAGGAATTGATTCCAGCCTTTGTTCCAGGCGTCCATGAAGATTGCCGGTTTGGCCAGTTTGTAACCGGTGAACAATAGGATCGCCGCCAAAGCTGATAACGGGATCTGTTCCAACAACCAGGGGATGGTGAACACGGTGCCGCCCAGCCAAATGCCGTGCATGATCGTGGAAGCTTTGGACTTGGCCCCCGAGTACACGTTCGCGCTGCTGCGGACGATCACGCTGGTCACCGGCAGGCCGCCGATCAAACCGCTGCAGATATTGCCAATGCCTTGGGCGTACAGTTCGCGGTTGGCCGGGCTGACGCGTTTCAATGTGTCCAAGCGGTCGACCGCTTCCAAGTTCAGCAAGGTTTCCAGTGATGCGACCAAGGCGATGGTGACCGCAGCCAGATACAGCTGTGGATCCTGCAGCGCACTGAAATCAGGGAATGTAAACAGACCGGACGACGAATCGGCGCCGCCGGAAAGTTGCACTCGGTGGCTTGCACCCAGGGCATAGTCGGGGGCAATCAGCCCGACCAATTCGTTGATCAGTGTGCCCACGACGACCGCCACCAAGGGGCCGGGGATGGGAGTCTTTCCGGAAAAGCGTTTCTCCCAAAAAATCAGAATGCACAGGCATCCCAGGCTGATTACCGTTGCCGTGACGCTGAACGCTTCGAACATGTGCCCCAGTTCGGTGAACGTGTTGTAGCCGTCGGCTTGAAAGAAACTGAAATCGCCTTCGGCATCGCGGTCATAGCCCACCGCGTGTGGCAACTGTTTCAGAATCAGGATGACACCGATCGCCGTCAGCAGGCCTCGAATCACACTGGACGGAAAGTAATAGGCAATGACGCCGGCCCGCATCGCGCCCAAGAAAACCTGGATCACGCCGGCCAGCGAAACGGCCAGGACAAACGCCTCGAACGATCCCAACGCTTCGGTTTGGGCAATCACGATCGCCACCAAACCGGCCGCCGGACCACTGACGCTGGTGTGCGATCCGCTGATCGAACCGACGACGATTCCACCAATGATGCCCGCGATCAGCCCGCTCATCAGCGGCACGGGGACCGCTTCACTGCTGGATGCAAGGGCGATCCCCAGGCACAGGGGCAACGCCACCAAAAAGACCGAAATGGAGGCGGGAAGATCGTCGCGAAGTTTCATACAACCGGGCGGTCTTTGGGGATCTATCGTGTCGCCGGGCGTTCACCAATTTAGCCGACCATCGAAGGGGCAAACGCGTGGCGGCGGTGGCGTGGCGGTGGTGTTGCACCGAAGCGACCAAGCGAGGTGCCGGTGGCACCCATCGGGAGAAGCGATCAGGCCCGGGGCCTTCGATTCACGTGGTCGCTATGGCAAAGGAGGCTGAATCGGCGTGTGGCGTGGCATTGCCGTCGACGCTTACGGTTCCAGATTCACCAGCTTTTTCTCGCGGGCCATTTTACGAATGTCTTCGGTGATCTTCATTGAACAATACTTCGGGCCACACATGCTGCAAAAACTTGCACTTTTGAAGGTTTCTTGCGGCAATGTCTCGTCGTGATAGCGGCGAGCGGTTTCCGGATCCAGTGACAGGCGAAACTGTTCGTTCCAGTCGAATTCGAATCGTGCTTTGGACAGGGCGTCGTCCCGGTCCTGGGCACCCTTTCGGCCCCGCGCGACGTCGGCGGCATGGGCGGCGATCTTGTACGCGATCACACCCTGTTTGACGTCTTCTTCGTTGGGCAATCCCAAGTGCTCTTTGGGCGTGACATAGCACAACATTGCGGCGCCGTACCATCCGGCCATCGCGGCACCGATCCCGCTGGTGATGTGGTCGTATCCCGGTGCGATATCAGTAACCAGTGGACCCAAGACGTAGAACGGGGCGCCGTTGCAGACTTCGATCTGCTTTTCGATGTTCATTTGGATCTGGTGCATCGGGATGTGTCCCGGGCCTTCGACCATGACCTGCGTGCCGTTTTCTTGCCCGCGTCGGGTCAATTCACCCAGCACGTCCAGTTCGGCAAACTGTGCCGCGTCGGAGGCATCGGCGATGCTTCCGGGCCGCATCCCATCGCCCAGGGACCAGGTGACATCATATTGCCGCATGATGTCACACAGATCGTCAAAAGCATCGTACAGCGGGTTTTGTTTGTTGTGCGCCATCATCCACTTGGCGATCAACGATCCGCCGCGGCTGACGATGCCCGTGACCCGATTGACGCTCAGGTGCAGGTGTTCCAGTTTGACGCCACAGTGAATCGTCATGTAATCGACACCCTGCTTGGCCTGGTGTTCGACCATGTCCAAAAAGTGCTGGGCGTTCATGTCTTCGATGTTGCCGCCCAGTTCTTCCAGCATCTGATAGATCGGCACTGTGCCGATCGGAACGGGGCTGTTGTCGATGATGACGCGGCGGATGTTGTCGATGTCTTTTCCGGTCGACAGATCCATCACCGTGTCGGCGCCATGATGGATGGCGGTCCGCAACTTTTGCAATTCTTCGTCGGCGTTACTGGTGACCGCGCTGTTGCCGATGTTGGCGTTGATCTTGCACTTTGCGGCGATGCCGATGCCCATTGGTTCCAGCGCACCGGCGGCGTGAACCTTGTTGGCAGGGATGACCAATCGGCCGGCGGCCACTTCGTCCCGAATCAGTTCGGCGTCCAAGCCCTCACGCTCGGCAACGAATTTCATTTCTGCGGTCACTTCGCCGGCGCGAGCGGCCAGAATCTGTGTGCTGGTCATCGAATCGAACTCCTTAAATTCTGGTCGCCACGGCGCGAGGCCTCCTCGACGCAGCGGCCGTATAGGTCGGTGTTGGCGGCGACGATGGGCGGTCGTTGGGCGTCCGCCATGCGTCGCCGTCGAGCGAACACACCGTTATACGCATGCCCGGCCTTGCCGAGTAGACGGGCGATTTTCGCCCGGCCGGCGACCGATGTGACGGTTCGCGACCGCGGTGCGGTACCGGCACTCAGAGAGCGATGACGACGGTTCGAAAGAAATCGAAAGCCGATCGACTTCGATAGCGAAACGTGACGACAAAGAAGACGCGTGCCGCCATATCCATAGCGACACGTGGCGACGCCGCTACAGCGTCTTCAGGTACTCCAGCACGGCACGCTTTTCCGGCTCCGTCAGGACATCGGGATAGTCATGGCCGATGCGACTTTTGCCGGGCAGGCCGGTGTCGAAATAGGTGCGGCGGACGGCGGCGTCGGAAACGTCGGCGGGGACTTGATCCACCACTTCGTGACACAGCCCGATTTCCTGTGAATCGAACTCCAGGCGATCCGAACGCCAAACCGCCGGCCGCTGGTCGGGATTCAATACACCCCACAACGTGGGCACGCTGCCGTTGTGAAAGTACGGCGCGCTGGCCCAGACGCCGTCCAGCGGTGGTGCGACGTAACCATCGGGAGATGCAATGCTGCGGCGTTCCGCAGTTTCCGTTTTGGCGAACCAACTGTCGGCGTACTTCTGGCGGCCGCTGACCGATAACGCATCGAAACGCACACGATCGGTGCCGATGTCATCGATCGGAATCCGCTGGTTGGGATAGGTCCCGTCGGTTCCATAAGTGCCATGGCACCTGGCACAGTGTTCCTCGAACAAAACTTTGCCTTGTCGCGCGACGGCCGTGTCAATTTTTCCTTCGAATTTCGGCGGCATCAACGAAGACAGGTACGCGTAGACGTCGCGGAAGTCGTCTTCGTGATCGGAAAAGAACGTCGGGCCGTTCTCAGGCACCAACATGAACTGCATCAGTCCACGATGCCCTTTGGCCGCGAACCCGTCGATGTAGATGTACGGTCGCTTTGCGAAGTGCCACCACGGCGGTGCGTCCATGTCATGGTGTGTGAACTTGCCCGGAATCTTCGGTTGGAAATTCAGGTCGGCGTCGCGGTAATGCATCAAGCCCATGCCAAAGACCACCGCGTTGGTGGTGCCGTGAGTGCTGCCCAGCGGAATGACCATTGCGCCCAGATCCATCCGCGCCAATGGTTTGCCCAGGATCCACTTGGTCGCCCGAATTTCTTCGGTCAACGTTTGTAGTGCAAATCGGTTGTTGGGGGCGCCGGGGTACGGTCGCCCGTCGACCATGCCGCCGTGGCAGGTGAGACAGTTCATTGTCCAGCGTCCCTGATCATCGACGACGTACTGCATCGGTCGGTCATCGGGCCGGTCGTCGGTGTCACGAAGTCCCGCCGGACGCGGCGTCAGGCCATAACGCTCGAACGCCATCTGTCGTCGAATTTCCGGTGGGGATTGTTTGGCGCGGCTTCGCAACGGTTCCGGCCAGCTTTGCCAGACCGCATCAAACGTTTCCTGGTCAAAGTCGGCGGGGATCAGGGGGGTCTCGAGCAGCAGGCGGAGCCCACGCCGGGCGTCGCCGCCGACTGCCTCGGCAGACGCTTCGACTGACGCGAAAGAACCGGAGTTTTCGGCGCAAACGACGGAACCCAACAGGCTCGTAGTCAGAACCAGCGCGAACGAGCCGACCAATTGCTGGACGCTCAGCGGGCACCGTTTGGTCAGACCCACAACGATGATTTTTTGATAAATCCAGGCAATCGACGGGACAGGAAAGCGACGCATGACGCGGATCGGACCGATGACGGAAGGGACAAAAGGCAATCATTCTGGGACGCCGGAGCGGCAAGCCGGCGAAATCCTGCGATTGCACCGTTCCTTTACTGTATCCCGCAGTCGATCGTCCCCGTTCACACCGCCTTGATCGATACCGCCCAGCGGCGTCGTTGGTGGTCAGGCGGCGGAGCCTGCAAAACCCCGGATGATCAACGAATTTCGCCTTCGATGCTGACAAACTTTGCACAACACGTATGTCAGCGTCATCGAATCTGAACACTCAGTTGCTATTGTTCGACTCGTTCGCCAGGAAGCGAAGTATCCCGATCGCGGTCGCCTGTCGGTGCCGCGGATTCCCGAAACGACGGAACACCCCATGGCCTCTGCTGCAACGTCGGTCCGGACCCTTCTGATCAGCGACGTTCATCTCGGATGCAAGCACGCACAAGTCAAAGCCTGCTTGGACTTTTTGCAATCCTATCAACCAGAACAGATTTATCTGGTGGGTGATTTCATCGACGGTTGGAAGTGCAACAAGGGATGGCACTGGCCGGACGAATGCAACCAGATTCTGAATCACTTAGAGCAGTTAATCCGCGAAGGCACCGAGGTGTTTTATGTGCCCGGCAATCACGACGCGTTTCTGCGAAACGCCGACTATCTGCGGATGATTCCGGAAGCATTTTCCCAAGTGAAAATCGCCGATGAATTCGTGTTTGAAACCCTGCAGGGCTGGCGCTTGCTGATCACCCACGGCGATCTGTTCGACTTCTTTGAAACCCGGGCACAATGGGTGTCTCGCGCGACCGCCGGCGTGTACGACTTTGTGCTTAGCCTGAATCGGTGGGTCAATCGACGACGCGTCGGGTCGAATCCCTATGGTGCGTGTGCGTTTTTGAAAGACCGAGTCAAACGAGGCGTTCGGTTCATCAGCAGTTTCGAATCATCGATCATGCAGCACGCACGACAGCGACGTTGCGAAGGCGTGGTGTGTGGGCACATTCACACCCCGGCGATCGTCCGCCGCAAAGACTCCATTTACTTCAACACCGGCGATTGGGTCGAAAACTGTACCGGATTGGTGGAGCACCACGACGGCACGATTCGCTTGGAATCGACCTATGGAACCCCCAAAACCCTGCAATTGAATCCTCACGAACGATTGGCGATGCGGACCCGGTCGGCTTCGGCCGACGATCGATCGGATTGGTACTACGGCGACGATACCGAACGCTTCGATGGAAACGCCGGTGTGGAATCGGAATTCGAAAAGGTGCGTCAGATCGCGGGCTAGTTCGCACCGCACGGGCCAGGGACCTGCACACGTTGGCTGATTCACCGGCGACACTTCTTCGACCGTCAGCCTTTCCAGGTTTCGGTCGTTTTTTTTGCGCCGCGGGTCGCCGTTTTGGGCTCTGAAGCAAAGGCCGAACTTCGCCGGACGCCGTCAAGCTTGGCGGAACGTCATCATCGGCAAAGTTGTTGTGATGTTTGTGTAAACGTTTGGGTGTGGTCGCGTGGCCAGAGCCGGCCAGTCTGGTATTTTCCCGCCATCCACCCGCGTGAATTTTCGAATAGGACCGTTTGCCCGCCATGGCATTTCAAGGTATCGCCAATCGTTGCTTTAACGTCGTTCACAAGCAAAACCTGATTTACAACACGTGCTGGGAAGATCCGTTGCTGGATCGCCAGGCGTTGCAGTTGGGGCCACAAGATTCAGTGGCTTTGATCACATCAGCGGGATGCAATTCGCTGGACTATGCGTTGGAAGGCCCGGCGGAAGTCCACGCCATCGACGTCAATCCGCTTCAAAACGCCCTGCTGGAGCTGAAAATCGCCGCCATCCGGTCGTTGGAGTTCGATGATTTCTTTCAGCTGTTCGGACATGGACGCCACGCGGACTGGCAATCGATTTATCGCGATCGCGTTCGTGACCAGTTGTCGGACGTGGCCAAACGGACTTGGGACAAGCGGATCAACTTCTTTGACGGCAGCCATCGTCGACGCAGTTTCTATTTTCGGGGCACGTCCGGGCTGTTCGCTTGGCTGATCAACCGGTACGTCCGTCGGCGGCCCGAACTGCGAAGCGCCGTCGATGAATTGCTGGAAGCCGATTCGCTGGAACAGCAGCGTGAAATCTATCGTCGGCGTAACGTCGATCATCTGCTGTGGACTCGTCCGCTGCGGTGGATGCTGCGTCGCGATGCGACAATGGCGATGCTTGGTGTACCGCGTAGCCAAAGGAATCAGATTGATCGTGACTATCCCGGCGGCTTGGCAAAGTTCATCCAAGACCGGATCGCGCATGTGTTTCAAAACATGCCGCTGAAGGACAACTATTTTTGGCGGGTCTATCTGACCGGCGAATACACCCCGGAATGCTGTCCAGAATATTTGCGGGCCGACAATTTTTCGGCACTCAAAGCGGGATTGGTCGATCGCATCAAGGTTCACACATCGACGGTGGAAGGCTTTTTGCGGCAACATGATCGGCCGATTTCACGCTACGTGTTGCTGGACCACATGGATTGGCTGTACGACCGTTTTCCGGATCTGTTGGTCAGCGAATGGCAGGCGATCGTCGATCGTGCATCGGCGCAGGCACGTGTGTTGTGGCGCAGTGCCGCGTTGCAGGTCGATTTCGTCGATCCGTTGCAAGTGACAATCGATGGCAAGCCAGTCCGCGTGGGTGATTTGTTGACCTATCAAAACGAATTGGCGGCGTCACTTCATCAAGACGATCGCGTCAACACCTACGGAAGTTTCTATATCGCAGATTTGCGAGGGTTGGCGGCATGACCGATTGGGCAAGCGATTTGCGAGTGCTACGGCAATTGCTGTGGCATCGAACCACCGGCGATACGCACCAAGAACGGCTGGAAAGTTTCTACGGCCGACAAGCCGGCGATTACGATTCCTTTCGACGTCGCATGTTGCACGGCCGTCGACCGTTGATCGATCAGATCGATTTTCCCGCAGGCGGGACCTGGGTCGACCTGGGATGCGGCACCGGCGAAAACGTTTTGTTTGCGGGATCAAAGGCGGCACGGCTGAAAGACATTCATCTGGTTGATCTTTCACCGTCTCTGTTGGAAAAGGCGGGGCAGCGTCGCGTCGCCGACAGTTCCACCAACATCCAAACGCATTTGGCTGATGCGACGTTGTTTGATCTGCCGGATCAGTCGGTCGACGTCGCCACTTTCAGCTATTCGTTGACGATGATTCCCGACTGGTTCGCCGCGGTTGAAAATGCGTTGCGTATGTTACGACCCGGTGGAATTTTGGGCGTCACGGATTTCTTTGTTTCTCGCAAGCACGCTGATGAAGACTTGGTTCATCACGGCTGGTTGAAACGCACGTTTTGGCAACAGTGGTTCGCCATGGACAACGTGTTTTTGTGTGGCGATCACCTGGCAATGTTGAAACGTCGGACGCGGGTTGTTCACTTGGACCAACATCGGGGCAAGGTTCCCTACTTGCCTCTGTTGAAGGCACCTTACTACGTCTTTTTGGGGCGAAAATGAGTACGGCAACGACACGAACCGCATCCCAGCACGCTGTTGATTGGATCGGTTGGTGGACATTGATCAGCCAAACCGACGCGCGCCAGCGTTGGCAAACGTTGTCGCTAGAGTTTCTTTGCTTTCATCGTCGGCCTTTGAACAATTTGTTGCACGGGATCACGACGCCCGTTTCTTTGGTCGGGTTGCAAGGCTTGTTGGTTCTGGCCCATCCATCGTTATTGCTGTGGACGCTGCCGTACCTGGCGGTCCTTTGGTTTTGGATTCCCGCGGTCGTGTTCGTTCCGACCGCCGCCATCGTTCTGGGGTCTGCCGCGATCGCGTATTCGTCGCAGTTAGGCTTGTGGGTTTCTCTGGGACTGTTTTTGGGTGGGTACTTTGGCCAAGACTTGGCTCACCTGCTGACCGGCGAACGCACTTACCAGAGCAGTTACAGTCGCACGGGAAATCGCTGGATGCACTTCGTTTGGCATCTGGTTTATCAGGTGCCATTGGTCGTGTTGTCATGTTTGCAGCGGACAACGTCACCGCTACGCATGCTGGTTCAGCGAAAAGCAATCCACTTTCACAGGTTGCAAGGTTCGCAATCGGAATCGGATTTGCAATCGATTCGCCAGTGGGCAACCGAACTGCATCCCAGCCCGTCGCAAAGCGTGCACTATTGGCCGGCCGATATGCAGGGTGACCCCAAGGCGGCGTTCGATCGTTTGGCCGTCCAGCCAGACCTGATGCGCCGGATTCGGCGTTTCCATGGGGCCGGGTACGAAGTGGCCCCGGTCTTTGGCATGAACGAGTTGTATGTCACTGGGCCGCCCAAACGCAGCACGTCCGATACGGTCTTTTACATGTCGCATGTCGACGGGCCGTTTTCGGTGTTTCCGGGCGCCAGGCTTTATCGATGCATGGTGGCTACCAGTCCAAACACAACGGTGACCACTCATTTTCCGATGGTCGGTGCCGCCTATGACCAGCCGGAAAGCTTTCGACTGGAGACCGGTCAAACGGTCGCCTTTGATTTCAATCGCGAATTGCATTACATCACGCGTGACGCATCCGCGGACCAGGTCGGGCCACGCGTGAATTTGAAGTTGCACTTCGTGGCGTATCCCAAAGTGATGCGTTGGTATGGAAAGCTGCTGGATCGTTGGACGACGTCCTACGACATCAAAGCTCGCAACCTGTTCTTGCAGACGATCGCGCCCGATGCATTGTTCAGCCGATGGAAGGCGCAATGGGTTTTGGCATCCACGAAGTTTTATGAATGGGCGGTGCGGTACGTTGGGTGGACCAATGTCGCGTACGTGGCGTTGGTCGCAATCATTGCCGCATGTGTGGGTGATTATCGCTGGTTCGTTTTGGCCACCAGCTTTGTGCATTACTTGATCTACTTGGGAACACTTCGCGAACGTCGCGGGGTGGCATTCGGATTGTTTGTCCGGGACGCGATCTTCTTCAAAGCCGTGGCAATGGCACAGCTGATCGGCTTGTTCGCCTGGACGCTGTTGTCCGCGGCGCCCTCGACCGCGACGATCGCCATCGCCGTGGTGACGATCGGATTTTCTTTGTCCGGCTATGCGGCACATCTGTTGGGGCTGCGGCGAACGTATTTTTCATCGGAATTGGGTTTGGATCCACCAAAGCGAATCGACACGTTTCCTTACGGATACATCCCACATCCGATGATCGCCGGTACGTTGTTGGCGCTGGCTGGGATTGCTTGGGTGGCACCCGTCGGTGGATTCCTGTTCTGGGTGGCGGTGATTCACTCGGTTTTTTACTTGTGTGTTCTTCTGCATGAAATCGTTGTTCACCGCGAGCGAACCGGCCACCAATCCACTGCTGATGCGGATGGGGTATTCTGATGGCTTTCCTGTCACAACGGTGCAGCAGCCATGGTGCAAAGCAAAGCCACGTCAGTCGATCAGTATCTGGCGGAGCTAAGTCCGGAACGGCGTGAGATTCTTTCGGCGGTTCGCCAAGTCATCCAAAAGAATTTGCCGGTCGGATACCAGGAGGGGATGCAGTACGGCATGATCGGCTATTACGTGCCGCATGACTTGTATCCGGCGGGTTACCACTGCGATCCCAAGCAGCCCTTGCCGTACGCCCATCTGGCGTCGCAGAAGAACTATTGCTCGCTGTATCTGTGCATCTATCAAGACAGCGACGACATGGCATGGTTTTCCGAACAGTGGGCCAAGACGGGCAAGAAGCTGGACATGGGAAAATCGTGCGTCCGGTTCAAGAAACTGGATGACCTACCGCTGCCGTTGATAGGTAAGGTCATCAAACGCTATCCGGTCAAGAAGTTCGTTCAGCGATATGAAACGCTGATGGAAAATTACGGGCCCAAACGCATGCGTGGCAAGAAAAAGTCGACCTAGATTCAGTGCGAATCCAACGGCCTGTGACGCGGCTGATGTGCAACTGGTGTCGGCTGTCCATTTCTGCTGGAGCCAACTGGGGAATCCCCACGGCGACGTCCGCTGCTCATACAATCGGGGGTTCCCCACTTTGTTTCCACAGGCGTGAGAAGACCCGACCATGAATCAGCGACCGAACGCGGACCAGCTTGGATCAAATGCAAAACTGGATCGCCGCACGTGCTTGAAGAAAACACTCGCCGCCGGGGCGGCCACCGTTCCCGCTGCGATTCAGACGAAGGCGTTTGCGGCGGGATCGGATGAAATCAAAGTGGGTTTGATCGGATGCGGCGGTCGCGGCAGCGGGGCGGCGGCTCATGCCATGACCACGGGAAAAAACGTCACATTGACCGCAATGGCTGACGCGTTCGAGGATCGTCTTTATTCCAGCATGATGTCGTTGTCGAGCGGCAAGGCGGGCAAATCAAAGGTCGAAAAGGGCGAAGGATTCGGCGGCGCGATGCGAGTCCCCGGCGAACAACGGTTCGTCGGTTTGGATGCTTATCAACGCATGATGGACAGCGATGTTGATCTGGTCATCCTGACCGGGCCTCCCGGGTATCGCCCGCTGCATTTCGAAGCGGCTGTGGACGCCGGCAAGCACGTCTTTATGGAAAAACCGTTGGCCACCGATCCGCCCGGAGTGCGCCGCATCCTGGCGGCCGGTGACAAGGCAAAGGAAAAGGGGCTGAAAGTCGGCGTCGGCCTGCAACGACACCATCAAGCGACCTACCAGGAAGCAATTCGCCGGATTCATGACGGCCAAATCGGACGTATCGTCGCCATGCGGTGCTTTTGGAATGGTGGACCGCCGGCCAAAAATGCGATTCCCCGGGAACAGATGACGGAATTGGAGTATCAGGTTCGCAACTGGTATTTCTTCGATTGGCTAAGCGGCGATCATATTTGCGAACAACACATCCACAACCTGGACATTTGCAATTGGGTGAAAGGCGGCTTGCCGGTCAGAGCCCAAGGCATGGGCGGACGTCAGGTCCGGACCGACAAGCGTTTCGGAAACATCTTTGATCATCATGCCGTGTTGTATTTCTACGAAGACGGCGTTCCGATGCACAGTTACTGTCGCCAGCAATTGGGATGCATGCGGCAGGTCGGTGAGATTATCGAAGGCAGCGAGGGAACAGCGGAACTGGGTACCTCGCGTTGCAAGCTGACGGCGGCCGACGGAACGATCATTTGGCAGACACCGCGGCGGCGTGGCGACGACTACATGAGTCCCTATTTGGTCGAATGGCATGATTTGATCGATGCCATCCATGGTGAAACGGACTACGACGAGGTCGACTATGGTGCAACCAGCACGATGACCGCGATTCTGGGACGATTCGCGACCTACAGCGGAAAAGAAATCGGCTGGGATGAAGCGTTTGCCAGCCAAAAGGTGACCACCACCGATTCGGTCGATTGGAAGTCTCCGGCTCCGGTGCAACCGCTTGCCGACGGCTCCTATCGTATTCCCACCCCCGGTGTCACCAAAGTACTGTGATCTAATGATGAAACGACGAGAATTTTTGCAGGTTGCCGCTGCGGCATCAGCGGGTGTTGTGACCACGACGCCATCGGTCCGCGCTTCAGAATCTGTCACGCGGTTCCGCATGGCCTTTGCGCCCCACTTCGGAATGTTCGCAAGTTCCGCAGGTGACGATCTGGTGGACCAATTGAAATTTGCCGCCGACCAAGGCTTTACCGCCTGGGAAGACAACTTGATGCGCGACCGAAGTGTGGCGGATCAAGAGCGGGTCGCCGCGGCGATGCAGCAGTTGGAGATGAAAATGGGAGTGATTTCCGCGCTCCGCGGAATCAAGAAGGCGGTCAGTTTTGCCGGCGACAACGCTGGGGAACGTGACATCATCGTCCAGGCGTTACGCGACGTGGTTCCGGTTGCAAAGCGTGTGAACGCGACCCACATGACGGTGGTTTGCGGTCTGGCCGATCCGAAACTGCCCCGCGACTATCAGACCGCCAATGCGATTGATTTGCTCAAGCGATGCTGTGATGTCGTCGAACCACATGGTTTGGTGATGGTGTTGGAACCGCTGAATAGCAAGAAGAACCATCCGGGGATGTTTCTGAGCGAATCACCACATGCCTATCAAATCTGTAAAGCGGTGGGGCGTCCGTCGTGCAAAATTTTGTTCGATATCTACCACCAGCAGATCACCGAAGGAAACCTGATTCCCAATATCGAACGCTGCTGGGATGAAATCGGCTATTTCCAATGCGGCGATAATCCGGGACGCAAAGAACCCGGAACGGGAGAGATCCATTATGGAAACGTTTTCCAGCACCTAGCCGATGCGGGGTACGACGGGATCGTGGGCATGGAACACGGTAATTCCAAGCCAGGTGTGGAGGGCGAACAAGCGGTGATCGACGCATATCGCAGCGTCGATCCCGCTTGAACGGTATCGCATCAACGTCGGCCCATTTATGGGTCGATCAAGATCGGCAGGTATTGAGGATGCTTGATCTTCGGGGTCTCGCCGTCGGATGATGCGACCGAAATCGCATCCGATAGGGTGTTTTCCAGTTCCTGACAAACACTTGCGAATTCCGGTTGGTCCGCCAGATTGGTGTGTTCCAGCGGATCGGCGGCGTGGTCATAAAGTTCGACCCCACGTTTCGCGTCGTCCCAGCGAGTGTACCGAAATCGGGGCGTCCGCAGACTGTATCCCATGTAGGCCTGTTTTTTTTGTGTCCGCCGCACTTGGGTGATCGACCATCCGCGCCCCGGTTCGGTCGGATCGTTCAGCATCGGTACCAGGGATTGGCCGGTGATCGGCGACGGCGTGGGCACGTCGCACAGTTCGGTTAGGGTCGGATACAAATCCACCAAGCCCACCGGAGCTTCGCTGGCGACGGCGGACTGTCGACCGGGGGCGGCAATGATCAATGGGACCCGGGCGCTCTGTTCGAACAGGCTCATCTTTTGCCACAGGTTCTTTTCGCCCAAGTGATAGCCGTGGTCACTGGTAAAAACCACGATGGTGTCATCGGCCAACCCCAGTTCGTCCAGCTTGGCCAGAATTTTGCCGACCTGGGCATCCATAAAACTGGTGCTGGCATAATAGGCTTGGATGCATTCACGCCGCAGGGAATCGGTTAATTTGTCTTGTTCCTTTTTTTGGCTAAGCAGCGCCGCTTCGGGGACGTCCTGGATGTCTTCTTGGACGTTCTGCACGACCGGCATTTGGTCGACGTCGTAAAGATCGAAGTACTTCTTTGGCGCAACGTACGGGGTGTGAGGGCGGTACATGCCAACGGCCAAAAAGAATGGGCGGTCGTCACGCCGGGCACAGCGTTCCAGAACCCAGCAAGCTTCGTCCGCCATCATCCCATCGGTGTGCTGTTCGTCACTGCGAGGTGATGCGTACCAGGAAAGTGTGCCGCCAAAGCTGCCTTCACGTAGCGAAAAGATGTCGGGTTGTTCAATCAATCGATCGCATCCGGCCGGATTGATTTCCATTTCCCAGGATGCGGGATCGTCGTTCCCGTTGGTGCCCATGCTACGGGGCACGTGATAGTGATAAAGCTTGCCGATGCGTGCCGCGAAGTATCCGGCACGTCTAAACGCTTGCGGCAAACTGACTTGTTCAGGAATGCTTTGTCGAAAGATAGCCGCGTTGACCAGGATGCCGGTTTGGTTGGGATACAGACCGGTCAGCATTGAATTGCGACTGGGGCCGCACAATGGATATTGGCAATAGGCGTGTTCGAACCGGACACCACGTTGCGCCAATGCGTCTAGATTTGGTGTTTGGACTTGTGGATCGCCGTAGCAACCGATGCGAGTGTTCAAGTCATCGGAAATGATAAACAGCACGTTGGGGCGATCGGAGGCCGGCAAAAGGGCAGGGCAGAAAGCCCCTGCGGCGATCAACACGATCAAAGGTAAAACGGATCGATGGATCAACATGACAGAGGACCAGTCGCGATGGAGGGAGGGGAGGGAAGGCAGGGTTGTCGAAAGGACAATTCTAGTTTCCCCCGTCACGTCGCGGTGGACGCGGGTGACGGTTCCGACGCGTGATGATCTGGTCCGACCGTGGCATTTACGCGGAAAGGTTGCTGCCCGCGTCCGTCCGGTAAGCCGACCAAGCGGGCAACAGACCGGCCAGCAATGCCAAGATCAGAACCAGCGGCAGAACGGCGATTTCCATCTTGCTGGTGGAAAGAAAGCCGACTTGGATTCCGGTCTGGGATTCGATGTAACCGCTGGCGAAAAAGATCGCTGCGTGTGCAGAAACCCATCCGACAATGCCGCCGATCAGTGCGATGATCAGGCTTTCCATCAGGATGATCGTTGTGACGGTTCCTCGCCTTGCCCCCAAAGCTCGCATGATCGCGATGTCTTTGCGTCGGTCATTCATGCTGTTGTAGATCGCCACCAAGATGCCCACAGCGGCGACGATGCACGTCAGTAATGTGATGGCCATCAGCGCGGTCAATAATGGTCCGACGATGGCGCCCATCAGTTTGTTGATTTCACCAATCGGTGCGACCGCTTGGCGAGTTTTGGTTTCCTTGATCATGTTCTGCATCATCGGTGCGAACATTAGGTTACCGTTGCGAATCAAAAGCGCCGTGATTTCGCGTTCGGGGATCGAAAGCGGTGTGACTTCGGCAGACTGCTGGGCTTGTTGTTGTTTCAATTCCGCCGCGGCGACCGCATCCTTGGCTGTTTGGGCGGCGGCCGGCACGGCACTGTTCAATTGATCGGTCATGGTTTCCACGAACGCGTCGTCCAGGTCGCCATCGAACTCCGATGCAATCGCTTGTTTAACGGATTCGCCCAGGGTGTTTTCAAACACTGTTGCGCTGTCGACGGGCTTGGCGTGCCCCTTCATCAAATAGAAACCTTCCAGGTTGATGAACGCGGCACGATCATTGGGCGTGCCGGTCGGGTTCATCACGCCGACGACGGTGAATGCTTCATCGTGTTGCTTGCCTTCGGGGTCGCCGTGCGTGGGATAGATGACATCGCCGACATTGATGCCCATTTCAGCCGCGACACGGGACCCCAAGACGGCTTCGAAGTATCCATGGTCTTCGCTTTCGGTGACGAAGGCACGCCCATCGCGAAACGTGAACTCTTGGTCCACCATCGGGCCGAAGCGAAGCTTTTCGAAGAAGTCCGGTGTGGTGCCGACCAAACGAAACGTGCCGTAGTAGTCGCCCAGGGCAAGTGGAATCGCATAACCACCGGCCAGGAAGTCATAGTACTTTCCGTCGTCTTCGGCCAAACTCGGGTCGCCACCGAACCGTTCTACCTGTTCGGCCCTTTGAGCCTGGGACATGAAGTCCATGTAGTCGGTGTAGTCCAGGTTCTCGATCGGTTGGCTGAGATAAAAAATACTGTTCAGCGTCAACTGCAGCCCGCTGCCCGCGGCGCCCACGACCAAGTTCGGCCCGACCGAGGCGTTGCGTACGAATGCTTCGCTGATGATCCCATAGATCGACAATACCAACACCACCAGGCCGACCCCCAACGCCAATGACAGCGTGGTCAGCAGACTGGACAGCGTTCGGAAACGAAAGTTTCGCCAGGCAATTCGAATCAGCGACATGACGGCATTGCGAAAAATGGAAGGTGGGCGGGCAGGGCGGTCCGACAAATCGGCCGCCTGTTCGGAACGATCGGGGATACAGCGTCTAGTGACGGTCAAACGCCGGTCAGCGCGCGGTTGATGTCTTCCAATCGAACGGTCGTGTCTGTCATCGCGGCGATTTCCATGCTGTGGGTCACCATCAACAGGGCGATGCCTTCGTCACGACATGACCCGCGAATCAAATCCAAAACGGTTTGGGCGCTGGACGGGTCGACGTTGGCCGTGGGTTCATCGGCAAGCAGGATCTTGGGTCGGCCTGCCAGGGCGCGGGCGATCGCAACGCGCTGCTGCTGGCCGACGGACAACTGGCCGGGACGATAGCCCGCACGATCGGCCAAGCCGACTTTGTCCAACAGGTCCATCGCGCGTTTCGGGTCGACGCGATTCGGACCGAAGGTCATTCCCAGACGCACGTTTTCCAGTGCCGTGAACGCGGGCAGTAAGTTGAACGTCTGAAATACATAACCGACGGTCGCGGCGCGGAAACGATCGCGGCCTTGTTCGCTAAGTCGGGTCAGTTCGGTCCCGGCCAATCGGATCGATCCGTTGTCCGGTGCCAGCAAGCCGGCGATTAAATGCAACAGCGTCGTTTTGCCGCCGCCACTGGTCCCGATCAGCGCCATCTGTTGGCCATCGTCGATCAAGAATTCGGGGACATCCAAAACCGTCAGACGTCCACCACCGGGTTGGTCGAACGTCTTGGTCAGTTCACGTATTTCTAGCAACATAGTCGGCACATAAGCTTCACGGCGTGGTTTGGTTCACCGCTTTCCAAAGGAAATTCATTTCGACGGGCATTGGGAATCAGCGGCGTCGCATTGCCCGTTGCAGACCACGGTCGGATTCGCGTTTCTTGATCGCTTCGCGTTTGTCGTGCAGCTTCTTGCCTTTGACCAACCCCATCACACATTTGGCAATTCCGCGGGCGTTGAAATACACCCGCAGCGGGATCAGCGTCAGCCCTCTTTCGTGGGCCCGCCCGGCAAATTTGTCGAATTCGCGACTGTGCACCAGCAGCTTGCGAGGTCGCCGCGGATCGTGATTCCACATTCCCGCGTTGTTGTAGTGGGCGATGTCAGCGCCGATCAGCCACAGTTCGTTGTCCTTGGTGCGGATGTATGCCTCGTCCAGCGAAAGCTTGCCTTCCCGCATGGATTTGACTTCGCTGCCGATCAACATCATGCCGCATTCGACCTGGTCCAGGATTTCGTACTTGTGCCGGGCTTTGCGATTCTCCGCGACCATCGTCACCTGCGGAGCGGCCTTTTTCCCGGCCTTGGTCTTCTTTTTATTCTTCTTGGGCATGCGGCGATTGTAATGTGCCCGGCGAATTCGACGTAGCGTGCCGGGATCTGTGGATAGTCGAATTTTGTGCGGCCACTACAATGAAGCGGACTTTGAACCGTTTGACCTTGAACCAGGACTGACATGGCCTTTCGTCTTCCCGTGGTTGCCGAACCCGAGATGCCCGCCGGAACGTTGACCAGCGGATCGGGCAGGCTGCCGAAGTGGCTGAAGCGACCCATTCCACGTGCCAACAGCAATCATTTGACCGATTCGCTGGTGGATGAATTGAATTTGGAGACGGTTTGCGAAAACGCGAAGTGTCCCAACCGCATGGAATGCTACAGCCAGCAAACGGCGACATTCATGATCCTGGGCAATGTGTGCACCCGGCCCTGTGGGTTTTGTGCGGTCAATCGCGGACGGCCTCCGCAATTGCCCGAGGCGGATGAGCCCCAGCGGGTCGCCGAAGCGGCGGCGCGTCTTGGACTGAAGCATGTCGTCATCACCAGCGTCACGCGTGACGATTTGCCCGACGGTGGTGCCCGCCATTTTCATGATTGCGTCATTGCGGTGCGGGAGCGAACGGGAGCGACGACCGAGGTGCTGACCCCCGACTTTGTCCACTGCAAGCCGGCGTTGGAAACCGTCATTGATGCATTTCCAACCGTGTTCAACCACAACATGGAAACCGTGCCACGGTTGTATCGGCGGGTTCGCGGGCCCAAGAGTGACTATCGCTGGACGCTGGAAATGATGCGCCAGGTGAAGCGGTACAACTCCGATGTCAAAACCAAAAGCGGTTTGATGCTGGGGCTGGGCGAAGAACGTGGCGAATTGTTGGATGCGTTGGCGGACCTCCGGGAATACGGCGTCGATTTCTTGACCCTGGGCCAGTATCTGCAGCCGGGTGAAAAGTATCTGCCCGTCGTTCGCTACGTTCCGCCCGAGGAATTTGATGAGTTGGCCGATTTGGCCAAGGCGATGGGCTTCGCGAAGGTTGCCAGCGGACCGTTTGTCCGCAGCAGCTATCACGCACGCGACATGGCGGAAACCGATCTGAACTAATGTCGCTGTGTTTGGGCGGCAAAGTTCCGCCGGCGGTGGATGTGGTGGCCACGTAAAAACGAAAAAACGCGGCGAACCGATTTCGGGACGCCGCGTTTTGTTTTGGATTCCTGTCGCAGGTGGGACCGTCGGGATCAGTCCAGGAAACCCACCAGTTCTTGACTGCGACTGGGCTGTTGTAGCTTGCGAACCGCTTTGGCTTCGATCTGACGAATCCGTTCGCGGGTCACTTTGAAAATGTGCCCGACTTCTTCCAGGGTGTAGCTGTATCCGTCACCCAAACCGTAACGCAGTTTGATGATTTCGCGTTCACGGTAGGACAGTGATTTCAGCACACCGGTGATCCGGTCACGCAGCATTTCTTGGGTCGCCCCGATTTGCGGGCTTTCCGCGGTGCCGTCGGGCAATAGGTCGCCGAATTGGCTGTCTTCGCTGTTGCCGACCGGGCGATCCAAGCTGATCGGGAAACGGCTCATCGTCAGCACGCGGCGGGCTTCTTCGACGGTGACGTCGGCACGGCGTGCGGTTTCTTCGATCGTCGGTTCACGGCCAAGTTCTTGCAACAGCTGACGTGCCACGTTTCGCACGCGAGACATGGTTTCGACCATGTGCACGGGGATACGAATCGTTCGGCTTTGGTCGGCCACGGCGCGGGTGATCGCTTGGCGAATCCACCAGGTCGCGTACGTACAGAACTTGAACCCACGGCGGTATTCGAACTTGTCGACCGCGCGCATCAGGCCCGCATTGCCTTCTTGGATCAGATCCAGGAAAGACAGGCCACGGTTCCGATACTTCTTGGCGATACTGACGACTAGCCGCAGGTTACCTTCGCTCAATTCGCGTTTGGCTTGCTGGTATTCGCCGTAAACGCGACGCAGCATCTTGACGCGGTTTCGCAGGGACGTCGGCGTTTCCTGGCAAGCGGTCAGGATTTGACGACGCTCGTGCAACAAGCTTTCGCGGACTTCGCGACCGTGCTTGGTGCGTTTCTGCTGCTTGATCAGCTCGTCGATCTCGGTCAGGCGTTGCGAGAATCGGTCCAGCAGATCGATGCGGGTTTCGATTCGTTGGGTCCGCAGACCGAGTTCTTCGACCAAGCGAACGGCGCGGCGACGACGCCGGCCCAATTGACGCCAAGCTTCGGCACGACGCCGTTGCGAAGCACTCTTGCTGAGGGCGACCTTCCAATCGTGGCGGTTTCGCTGCAGCAGGGTTTGCAGTGTCCGCAGGTTGTGGGGCAGCCGTCCGACGATCTGTTCCTTTTCCAGGCGATCGGTCACCGACACTTGGACGGTACGATCGAACGGCAATTGGCCGCGATAGACCTTCTTCAGCGTCTTGTAGGCTTCGACCAAGACGAAGTGGTTTTCCAGCAGCTTGGTGCGGAAGCGTCGACGAGTTTCCTCGATCCGTTTGGCCAATTCGATTTCTTCGCGGCGGGTCAGCAGCGGGATCTCGCCCATTTGGGTCAAGTACATCCGCACCGGGTCATCGGACCAGGATTCACTCTCGTCGATGGGCAGCAGTTCGTCGGGGCTGTCCAATTGGACTTCACCTTCGGCCAGTTCGCCGGCGGATACGGCAACCGTGCCGTCGTCTTCGCCGTCATCGGCCGGCAGTTTGCGAAAATTGCCGGTCACGACATCGGTGCTTTGTGCACTGACGTCGTCGAACTCGTCCATCATCGTATCGAACAAGGGTGTCACTCCTTAGAAAGTCTGTTGTGTCGGGGTCGGCGGGCTGTTGCCGCGACCGCCATGGCTTGGGTTGGTTTGCGAAACGGGGCGGGTGGCTAGTGTGGTGCTTGGTTCGCTGAGGGCTGCCGCGCGGTTTGCGTCCGAAATCTAATCAATAGCACGCGTTTGGTTCCGGCACGTCGTCTTGGCGAAAGATGGCGTGGAAAGCCGAAATCTGGTGGTGCGTCAAGCCGGTCATTTCCAACTTTACCACCCGCCATACCAACGGTTTGCGGCGGCCATGGAATTGGAAAGACTTTCGTTTTGATCGGGCTGCGCGGACTGGGTTTCCTTTGTTGGCGAAGTCAATCGGGAGGGACCACTGTGGGCACCAAACGCGGACGCTGTGCCACTTTGGTTGCTGAATCGCTAGGGCGTCGAACTGTTCGAGGTATGCAATGTTCGGGGTATGAAAATTGAAATCCGGTACAATCGTCTTTCCACAATGTTCGCTGACGGCCGATGTCCGTGACCTGCGATCTGTGTCGCGCCGGGATGGCGGACCCAATTGACCGCCAAACCAGTGCATCACGTACCGTCACGCCATCGACATTCGTTCATCGCGGCGAATCCGATCTTGGCCCCGCAATGGTTCGCCACGGTCCCGTGTTTTGCGACGGCGCAACATGACACAGGACGTCATGAAACCGTTTGGGCAAAAACACAAATGACCGGGGTGGACGAGTGCGTCAGCACGAGATCCGAATACGCTTTCGGGTCGGACGTTTAGGGAGCCAGTTTTTCGCGGCACGAAAGATCGGCTCGGTCACAACGAAAACCTTCGCCCGGCGACGGTTTCGGTGTGCCCCATGGGTTCGACCGTTCACATCCGTGAGACATTCGGCAAATTTGACCACTCGAAAGCGAACCCAACTCCGTTGGGACGCGAAGACGAACAAAACAGTTCATTGTTTCCCCCCGCGATTCGTCTGGGACGTTCCCTGGTACCTGAACCCGATTCGAATCGTCACTGCAGGCGAACGTTGACCGTTCCATTTGCCAGGATCACTGGCGTGGGGAAATCGAATCAACGGGCGGCCGTGCGTCGGCGTTTCGGAAGGAATTCAGGCGGGAAGCGGTGGTGCTGTGGCGGTGGTACCGTTTGCACACCTGGATTTTAGTCCGACCAACGGCCGGGTCCAGGTCTGGGTGGTTTTATTCACCGGTCGGATTTGTATGTTTGTCAGTTTCCACTTCGCGAAAGTCGCCCGCAGATGCACCTGTTGACGTGTCCCCATTGTGAAGCGGCAATCGAGGTCAGTCCGGCTCAAGCCGGCGGCACGACACCCTGTCCGTCCTGCAACGCGGTGGTGGATGTGCCCAAGTTGGGGCAGTTGCGTCAGTTGCCACGCGTTGATGATGCCCGGCCGGTGGGGGATGCCCCCAAATCCGAGGTCAATGCGGTGGGGCGTGGCCTGTTCGTCGTGTTGGGCTTGGTCGGCTTGGTTTTTCTGCTGGTGGCCGGTTTTTGCGGGCTTCGCTGGGCCGTGATCGATGTGCCGATGACTACCGAAATGCACGCACAGCAGTTGCGTGACGAGTTCAAAAAGCTGAGCCCCGCGGAATTGATTCGTGTCTGGGAAGACATCGAAGAATTTGGCATCGCGGCCACCGCGCCGACCGATTACCGGGTTGCCGAGATGAAGAAACAGTCGATGGGGACGTACACGCTGGCGTCCGGCGGTGTCGCCGTGGCCTGTTTGTTCGGCGCGTTCCTTTCGCTGTCGCTGGGCCGATCCAAATCACCGGCGGCGTCCGGGTAAGCCTGGCGTCCGTGCACGGCGATCGGACACCGATCAGTTGGTCCACCGTGCGGGACACTTTGGCAATGGTGTCGCGGTGCCCCGCTGTCGCGACGGCGGAAGCCACCAGGCGGAGCGTTATGCTTGCGGTTTTCGCCGCAGCACATAGACGACGTCTTCGGTCGACGCGTCGACATCAATCGGTTCGTCGATGTCATAGGCAAAGTCGAATGTGTCGGCGATTTCCCAAGCCGGGCTGCTTTTGATCAGCCGTTCCATTTGCGGCTTGGTGTAGCTGCGCAGCACCAGCACATCATTGATGCGGAACGATCGCTGTGGCGTGTGCACGTCGAACCGAATGCCGAACCGTTCGATCCGCTTTTTCGGTTCACGCGAAATCGTCCACATGTGCGTGTTGATCGCGAGGTGTCCGCGGCGTGCCGACCATGATTCGGTTTCGCTGGGCACGCCCATGGTCGGGGTCAGGTGAATGCCCAGCAAATACAAGCCGCCCGGGCGAATCGCATCGGCCATGCAATCCAAATGGGCTTTGGCGGCCCGTTCGCTGGCAACGTGTCGAAAGCTGTTGATCGTGTTGAAAGCGATGTCGTACGGCTTGTTAACGGTAAAGTCGCTCATGTCGGCAACAAACGCCGACGAAGGAAAACCGCCGCGTGCAAATCGAGCGTTACAGAATTCAACCGCTTTGGGATTCAGGTCCAGCCCGGCCACCGTGTGTCCTTTGCGGGCGAAGGCGTTCAGCAATCGCCCGGTCCCGCACGCTGGTTCAAGCATCCGCCACTTCGAAGGTGATTTCTTTCCCACCGCGCCGTCGGCATACCAGTGCCCGCACTCCATGATGAAGCGAGTTTCCGAGGCGCAGTCGGCGCCGAAAACCAAGTCGTAGTATTTCGGGTGGTCGTAGATCGATTCGTCTAAGGTTTCCATCGGCAATTGCGTTGTGCGGGTTTCTGGCCCGGTGGGTGTTGTGTCGTGCAGGTCACCGACGGACACCCTTCAGGAAGGCGAACGTCGTGAAACGCGATGGGCACCGCTTGAGTCGCGCCTGCTGATCGGATCATTCAGCGGACCGGATCCAAGCCCAACAATCGACGGGTCAGGCCGATCTGTCCGCTGTGGATTTGTTCGTGTAGCGGACAAAACAGAATCGCGCCCAGTTTCACGGGATACGCGGCGTACGGCATGTCCACAGGTTCCAGTAACTGTTCGGCGACGTCCGGTGTGTCCAGCAACGCATGCAATTCCGTCATCGCTTGCCGGTGAACGCGGCCAAAACGTTCCAAAAGTTCGTCGGGCGATGCGGTCTGTTCGCCGATCGCTGCAGGGTCTGAGCCGCGGCCGAAAGCTTTGCGAAACTTGCCCGGGATCAAATCGAGGTCGTCGGGCTGGCGTCCACGGACCCGAAACATCAACAGCCCGTACTGGCTGACCGTCAGGTGTCCGATCTGCCAAGCGATTGACGTCGGCGAATTCGCCGGGACTTCGTGCCACCGGTCCTTCGGCGTCGCGTCCAGCAAGGCGACGGTGTAATTCCTGGCGAAATCGATCTGGCCCAGTGCGGATCGCAGCATCGGTGGGACGTCATCGGGCGAAGGCAGATCGGGGGCTGCGTCGGTCATCAATCAGGTCGGCGTCCGTGGGGGCCAGGTCGGGTAAGGCGGATCGGTGCGTCGTCGGCCCGCGGGATCGGCCGCACCGCGATGCACGCAGGTGCGGATCGTACCATCTTCGCCCGATACAGAAATCGCCCGTGTCGCTACCTGGGTTCGCGGCGAGCTGCCTTGGCACGCTTCGGTTTGGCGACCAGTCGCAATTCGGGAATCGTGCCGGCGCCGCCATGAAAAGTTCGCCGCCCGTTGATCGTGTGGTCAAACACGAACGCGCCGCGCGGGGACCCTTTGCGAGGCGACACCCGCAGGATCGCCGGGTGACCGCATTCGCTGCACTGCACACGCAAGCCCTGGCTGTCCAGTAATTCGTGCAACTCGGTCGCCAGGGCCTGGTTCGCCTCCAAAGTATCGCAGGATTGCCCCTGTAGATGGCGCAGCCGGGCCTGGATCGTCAGCCGGATCGTCCGCTGCATGCGGTTCAGTTCC